>CAZWXG010000027.1:0-26392 GCA_964637825.1 uncultured Acidobacteriota bacterium | reverse complement strand
CTTCGGGCGTTTCCCGGATGTAATGAAAGAGCGAGGGCTGCGTCCGGATCCGGGGTGGAAGTTTGATGCGGATTTTGTCGTCGCCTTCCTTCATTTCCATCTCATCCGTCGGATTGGCGGGAACCCCGGCCCCCTTCACCATACCATTTTACTTCCCGGGGTCGCGGTCGGTTCCAATAAATCGGACCTTCCCGCCCCACGGGGGATTAGATGCGCATCCGGGGGGAGAGTCTCATTTTCGTCCTCCGGCCCCGCCGCCGGGGCCGCCCCCCCGGCCGGCCTCCGCCCCCCTCAAGGGGACCCTGGAACCATTGTACCATCCGGAGGGGGGCACGGCGAGCGCGCACGGCCGACCGCACGCGCTCCCGTCCGCTAGGAGGCCTCCGAACGGATGCGCATCCCGTAGAAGGAGCGCAGCACGAAAATCATCGACAGCACGAGGAAGACGCCGGCGATGACGCGGGTGCCGATCGGGGCCGTTTCCGCCATGCTCACGGCCAGTTCCACCGCGAGGAGCCCGAACAGGGTCGTGAACTTGATCACGGGGTTCATGGCGACCGAGGAGGTGTCCTTGAAGGGGTCCCCGACCGTATCGCCGATCACCGTCGCGGCGTGCAGCGGCGTCCCCTTCTCCTTCAGGTCCACCTCGACGATCTTCTTCGCGTTGTCCCACGCCGCCCCGGCGTTGGCCATGAAAATGGCCTGGAAGAGGCCGAACAGGGCGATGGAGATGAGGTAGCCGATGAAGAAGAAGGGCTCGACGAAGGCGAAGGCCAGCGTCGAGAAAAAGACCGTCAGGAAGATGTTGAACATCCCCTTCTGCGCGTAGCGGGTGCAGATCTCCACGACCTTCTTGCTGTCGCTGACCGAGGCCTTTTCCACCCCTTCCAGCCTGATGTTGGCCTTGATGAACTCCACCGCGCGGTAGGCGCCCGTGGTGACGGCCTGGGTCGAGGCGCCCGTGAACCAGTAGATGACCGCCCCCCCCGTAATCAGGCCGAGCAGGAAGGGGGGATGGAGCAGGGAGAGTTTTTCGATGTACTCGAGGGCGAGCCCGTGGGTGAGCAGAACGATGATCGAAAAGATCATCGTCGTGGCCCCGACCACGGCCGTGCCGATCAGCACCGGCTTGGCCGTCGCCTTGAAGGTGTTGCCCGCGCCGTCGTTCTCCTCGAGCAGGTCCTTGGCCTTTTCGAACCGCGCGTCGAAACCGTACTCTTTCCTGATTTTCTGTTTGATGTCCGGGATCTGTTCGATCAGGGACAGTTCGTACACCGACTGCGCGTTGTCCGTGACGGGGCCGTAGGAATCGACCGCGATGGTCACCGGTCCCATGCCGAGGAACCCGAAAGCCACTAGCCCGAAGGCGAAAACGGCGGGAGCCAGCATCAGGGCGCCGAAACCCAGGGTACTCACCAGGTAGGCCACCGTCATCAGGGCCACGATCGCTATCCCGAGCCAGTAGGCGCTGAAGTTCCCGGCGACGAAACCGGAGAGGATGCCGAGCGAGGCGCCCCCTTCCCGGCCCGAAGCCACCACCTCGCGCACGTGGCGCGATTTCGTGGAGGTGAAGATCTTGACCAGTTCCGGGATGATGGCCCCCGCGAGGGTTCCGCAGGAGATGACGATCGAGAGTTTCCACCAGAGGGTGCCGTCCCCCAGCGACCCGATCAGGACGCGGGAGACCAGGAAGGTGATCGCGACCGAAACGATCGAGGTCAGCCAGACCAGGCTCGTCAGCGGCGACTCGAAATTCATTTTTTCCGCGTTCCGGTAGCGCATCCGCGCCAGCGACTCGTTGATCAGGTAGGACATCCCGCTCGCGATGATCATCATGATGCGCATGACGAAAATCCAGACCAGCAGCTGGACCTGGATGAGTTCGCTCGGGACCGCGAGCAGGATGAAGGAAACCAGCGCCACCCCGGTCACGCCGTAGGTTTCGAACCCGTCCGCCGTCGGCCCCACCGAATCCCCGGCGTTGTCCCCGGTACAGTCCGCGATGACTCCGGGATTGCGGGCGTCGTCTTCCTTGATATTGAAGACGATCTTCATCAGGTCCGAACCGATGTCGGCGATCTTGGTGAAGATCCCGCCGGCGATGCGCAGGGCGGCGGCGCCCAGCGACTCCCCGATGGCGAAACCGATGAAACAGTTGCCGGCGTAATCGCCGGGGACGAAAAGCAGGATGCACAGCATCATGAACAGCTCGACGCTGATCAGCGCCATGCCGATGCTCATGCCCGCTTTCAGCGGAATGGCGTAGCAGGGGAAGGGTTTTCCTTCCAGGCTGGCGAAAGCGGTCCGGGAATTGGCGAAGGTGTTGATGCGGATGCCGAACCAGGCGACCCCGTAGCTCCCCCCGATCCCGATCAGACTGAATATGAGGATGATGGCAACCTTTTCGGGGGCGAAATGCTGCAGGAACCCGAAGTAAATCACCATGATGATACCGATGAAGACCTCGAGGATGAGGATGAATTTACCCTGGGTGATCAGGTAGGTCTTGCAGGTTTCGTAAATGAGCTCGGAGATTTCCCGCATCGATTTGTGAACCGGGAGGTTCCGAAGCTGCACGAAGATGATCAGGCCGAACAGGAGCCCCAGGATGCAGACGCCCAGCCCCACCTTCAGAAGGGTGCGGGCGTTCCATCCCTGAAATTCCACCTGGCCCAGATCGGGAAGCACCAGGGACGCTTCCCCGCCGGCATGAGACGCCGGAGGGACCTCCGCCTGGGCCTGGGCCGCCAGAGGCGCCGCCAGGGCGCCGAGAAGGAACACCATAAGCATCACCACCCTCGCGCGGGTGAGGATTCGCCCCGGGTGATTACATGATTGTACAATCATCGTGGATTCTCCTGAGAAGTAAGGGGTGCGCGAACTCTAATCTTGATCTAAGGTTGAGCCTCTCAATCCTGACTGAGGGGGGATTATAACCTCAGCCCCCCGATTTTCAAACAGCGGAAAGCCGGAAAGTGGCAGGGGGCCGGCCGGTCGGAATCAGGCAAAGGCAAGGCGGCAAAAGGTGATGGCCGCGACGATGCTGACGACATCGGCGACGAGGCCCGCGAAAACCGCGTGCCGGGCCTTTTTGATGCCGACCGCACCGAAATAGACGGCCAGGACATAAAAGGTGGTTTCCGTGCTCCCGTAGGCGGTGGCGGCCAGCCGGCCGAGGAAGGAGTCCGGCCCGTGCGCCTGGATCAGTTCCGTGACGATGCCGAGCGACCCGCTCCCGGACAGGGGGCGCATCAGGGCCAGCGGGAGGATCTCCGCCGGGAAATGGAGCCGGGCCAGGAGCGGGTCGAGTCCCCGCGACAGCATTTCGATCGCCCCCGCCGCGCGCAGCATGCCGACGGCGACCAGGATGGCGACCAGGTACGGGATGATGCGGATGGCCGTCTGGAATCCCCCCTTGGCCCCTTCCACGAAGCTCTCGTAGACCTTGACGCCCCTGGCGGCGCCGTACAGGGGGATGGCGACCAGGAAGAGCGGGATCGCCCAGGTCGAAAGGGTTCCGATGATCTGCTGCATCATCGCGCCCCCTCCCCGCGGTCGGCGGCGAAGAGCGGGATCCTTTCCAGGACCTTGACCGCCGTGATCCCCGCGGTCAGGGCGCAGCAGGTGGCCGCGATCGTCGTCCCGATGATGGCCGCGGGATCCCTGGACCCGGCGGAAGCCATGACGCCGATCATGGTGGCGGGGATCAGCTGGAGGCTGGCCGTGTTGATGGTCAAAAAGGTGCACATGGCGTTGGTGGCGACCCCGGGCCTGGGGTTGAGCGTTTCCAGGTCCTCCATGGCCTTGATCCCAAGGGGAGTCGCCGCGTTGCTCAGTCCCAGCATGTTGGCGGCGATATTCATCGTCATGCTGGCCATGGCCGGATGCCCCTTCGGGACGTCGGGGAAGAGCCATTTCAGCACCGGGGCGATGGCCCGGGCCAGAAGCGCCATCAAGCCCGAGTCTTCGGCGATCTTGACGATCCCCAGCCAGAGGGCCATGACGCCGACGAGGCCGAGAGCGATGGTCACGGCGCCGGAAGCCGAATCGATGGCGGCCTTGGTGACTGCTTCCATTCTGCCGTTGATCCCGCCCAGGACAACGGCGAGCACAACCATGGCAAGCCAGATGTAGTTCAGCATGGTCGGGTCTCCTCCTGCCGCAGCTTCTTTCCGTGAGCAGCATCCTATCACGGCGGCGGGGGGAAAAAGACTTTAAAATAATATGAACAAGGGGCTTTACAGCCGCCGAGACGGTCTGATACAGTGAAAACCTGATGCCCCCCTCATCAATATAAGCGGTTGGTCACCTGTTGTCGGACGAGAGCGGCCCATGAACCTGCAAGGCTCCATCAACGAAAGCCAGAATGCTTTATTGAAACTATATCTCTCCCTTAAACAGAGGTTTACGGAAAACAGCCTGATCCTCGACCTCTGGAACGCGATGGAGAGCGACGTCGCGGAGCAGATCCGGAACCTCAAGGCGCTCCCCCCCTCCTTCTGGCGCCAGCTGAAGCAGGCGGACGACGCCCCGGCCCTGGCGGCGACCGGCGGCCAAAAAGAATATACCATTGAAAAAGAAGGCGTTCTATCCCTCCAGCGCACCTTCGAGATCGCGCTCGCGGCGGAAGAACCGCTCATCCTCGAGATCTACGTCCCGATCATCCGCAACCTCCGCAGGAACCGGACCGGTGCGGCGCTCGATTTTTACATCCTCGTAAAAGCCCACCTGGCCCGGCTCGTGCGGGTCACCGAGTCCTTCGCCGGCGATCCGCTCCTGGTCCAGCGCGCCAACATGCTCCTGCAGGGTTTCGAGAGAGAGGTCCAGGATCGTCAGGAGGCTCCCCCGCCGCCCGTCAACCGGATCCTTGCCGGCCCCGCCGAGCAGAAAAGAAAACCGGCGGAGCACAAGCCGAAACCGGCAGCCGCCGGCCCAAAATCCCCCGCAAAAACGCACCGGAACCCTCCGAAAAGCCCGGCCAAGAAGGTCGACCTGCCGCGCAGGCGCGCGCGCCGCTAGGGGCAGTCCCCTCACTGCCGACAGCCCGCAAATCCCGGGCCGCAGGTTGATTTTTGGCGGAGGCGAACCCATACTTTAAGAAGATCGCCCGGATGGGTTAGCCGCCCACATGCGGTCGGGGAGGCTGGTTTGTTTGAATGCAATGGCCCTAAATGGCCAAATCCGGATGAGTTACGCAAGGACATGGAGGAGTTTTTCTCCAGCAAATACGGCAACCAACTCAGGCTCGGGGTCCTCGGCTCCAAACCGGAGGAGGCCCGGACCGCCGAGGAGGGGGACGAAACCGGCGCAGCCCCCCTCGACCTCGAGTTCGATTACCTCCCCCGGGACATCAAAAAATACCTCGACCGTTTCGTGGTCCGGCAGGATGATGCCAAAAAGGTCCTGGCCACGGCCATTTGCGACCACTACAACCACATCCGGCGCTGCTCCGCGAAGGGCCCCTGCAAGGAATACGCCAAGCAGAACATCATCATGCTCGGCCCCACCGGGGTGGGGAAAACCTACCTGGTCCGGACCATTGCCGACCTCATCGGGGTCCCTTTCGTGAAAGCGGACGCCACCAAGTTTTCCGAGACGGGTTATGTCGGGGGGGACGTGGAAGACCTGGTCCGGGAGCTGGTGCAGAAGGCGGACGGGAATGTGCGCCTGGCGGAGTACGGCATCATCTATCTCGACGAAATCGACAAGATCGCCAGCCCCACGAACATCCTGGGGAGGGACGTCAGCGGGGGAGGGGTGCAGCGCGGCCTGCTCAAGCTCATGGAGGAGACGGAGGTCAGCCTGCGCACCCCGTTCGACCTGACCTCCCAGCTGCAGGCGGCCATGGAGTTCCAGTCCAAGGGGAAGGTCGCCCGGCAGGTCATCAACACCCGGCACATCCTCTTCATCGTCAGCGGCGCCTTCAACCGGCTCTCGGACATCATCGGCAAACGCCTGGGGGGGAAAGCGATCGGGTTCAACGCCGAGGGGCGCCGGGCGCCGAAGGACGAGGACTGGTTCCGGGCGGTCAAGAGCGTCGATTTCATCGAGTACGGGTTCGAATCGGAATTCGTGGGGCGCCTGCCGGTGGTGGTCGCCTGCCATGAACTCGGGGTGGAGGACCTGTTCGAAATCATGAAAAATTCCGAGGGCTCCATCATGCGCCAGTACGCCAACGCATTTGAAGCCTACGGGATCGAGCTGTCGTACACCGACGCCGGCCTCTACCGGATCGCCGAGCGGGCCTACGAGGAGCATACGGGGGCCCGAAGCCTGGTCGGGGTCTGCGAGCGGATCTTTCGCGAGTACAAGTACCACCTCCCCCATTCCGCGGTGAAGCGGCTGGAACTGACGGAGAGGCTGGTCGATCATCCGGACGAGGTGCTCGAGGAGACCCTGCAGTCCGCCCGGACTCTCAGGCTCCGGGAACTGGAAGCCGCCCTCGATTCGATCGCCGGGGAGTGGTCGCAGAAGAACGGCATCGAGATCCACCTGCAACCCGAAGCGGCCCGGATCCTGAGCCGGAAGGCCTACGAGAGCGGCGACAAGCCGGAGGAGGTCTTCGCCGGAATCTTCCGGGATTACGAACATGGCCTGAACCTGCTCCGCGGTGCCGAGGGGATCCGGTTCGAAATCACTCCCGAGGTGGTAGAGGACCCCAAGGCGGCCCTGGATGAATGGATCCGTTCCTATTATGTAAGCCGGGAGAAGTGATTCAGCGGCCGGGCGGGAGGCGCCGCTGCCCCTGCAGCACGCCGCGGCCGGCAAGAGTGTCCTCGATGAAGCTCCGCGTCCGCGCCCGGCCGGCGCCCCAGAGGGGGGCGATCAGTTCACCCTCCGGGGCGGTGCCGAACAGCCGTTCGATCCGGATGTCGGGACTCAGCCGCTCCAGGAAATCGGCCACCAGTTCCGCGTATTCCCCGAGGGTGGGCAGCGGAAAGGGGTTCGCGGCGAATTCCCGCGCCAGGGCGGTGCCGCGCACCACGTGCAGGTGATGCAGCTTGAGGACATTCACCCCCTCGTCGGAAACGATGTCGGCCCCGGCCAGGGTCTCGGCGCGGGTTTCCCACGGGAAGCCCAGGATGAGGTGGGCCCCGATCCAGATCCCCCGGTTGCGCGTCCGGGCCATCGCCTCCAGCCAGCACGAGAGATCGTGCCCCCGGTTGATGCGCCGCAGGGTCTCATCGCAGACCGACTGCAGGCCGTATTCCACGGTCACGAAACGGGTCCGGGCCAGGCGCTCGAGCCACGCCAGTTTTTCCTCGTCGATGCAATCGGGGCGGGTGCCCAGCGCCAGCCCCACCACGTCCGGGTGGTCGAGGGCGGCCTCGTAGAGCGGGACGAGGTCCGCGAGCGGGGCGTAGGTGTTGCTGAAAGGCTGGAAATAAGCGATGAACTTCCGCGCGCCGTAACGGCGCCTAAGGTAGTCCATCCCCTCGCTCATCTGTTCGGGAACGGGGCGAAGGCGCGTGGCGCTCCTCGGCCGGAAGGAATCGTTGTTGCAGTAGGTGCACCCCTCCAGCGACAGGGATCCGTCGCGGTTGGGGCAGGTAAAACCGCCGTCGATGCTGACTTTATAGACCCGGCACCCGAATGTCTCCTTCAGGAAACGCCCGTAGGCGTTATACCGGGGCTGCATGGCGGGGTCAGATCTTGACCCGGCTGTCGTCCTTGGGGCAGACCCAGAACATTCCTCCCGGCATTCCCGCGTATTTGATCACCTTGGTCGCCACCATCGCCCCACCGCATTTCGGGCAGGCGTGCGCGTAGGCCTCCGACTTGTTGCCAAGGCTGGCGCGTGCTGTTTTGGATAACTTCTTCTTCTCTGCCATGGGCTGGTTCCTTTCCTTTATGCGCCGGGGGCGCACAGCGGCTTAAAACCGTGTAATTTACCGGTAGCGGCAGGGCCAGTCAATCCTTTTTAACCGGAGCCCCGGGATTATGAGGCGTCGCGCAATCACAGCAGGGCCTGGCCGTACTCGTAGCCGCGTTCGTAGGCCCGCAGGTTCATATGCTCGGTGCCGTGGGGCACGGACGCCTTCACGGCCTCCTGCACGGCTTCGTAGTTGACCAGCTTCGTCACCGCGGTGAAGAACCCGACCATGACGATGTTGAGGATCATCTTGCGCCCCAGTTCCTCGGCCAGCCGGGTGGCCGGGATGCCGAAGGCCTTCATCCCCGGCCTGAGCCCCTTGGGACGGACCAGTTCCTCCTCGATGATGATGGTGGCGTTGTCCCTGGCTTCCGGGAGGAACTTGTTGAACGCCTCCTGCGACAGCGCCATCAGGATCTCGGGCCGGGTCACGTAGGGGTAGAGGATCTTTTCGTCCGAGAGGAGGACCTGGGCGCTGCAGGCGCTCCCGCGCGCTTCCGGCCCGAAGCTCTGCGTGAGCGTCGCGTATTTGTTGTCGTAGATGCTGGCGGCGCGGCCGATGATGATCCCGGCCAGGATGACCCCCTGCCCCCCCAGTCCCGCGAACTTGATCTCCGTCGTGCTCATTGCACTCCCTCGTAGGATTCGTAAAAGGGCCCGAACCGTTCCGCCATGGTCGTGTGGTACATGTCGAGGAAGGACGGCTTTTCCCGGTCGATGAATTTGCCGCAGACGATCTTCCCCTTGAAATCCAGGCCGACCCCGCGCGTGTCCGCCCCGTTGACGATGGCGCTGTTCTCCTTGAACGCCTTCATCATCGCCAGCCCGTCCCCGAGCTTGTTTCTCCTCCCGTAGAGGGTCGGGCAGGGGCTGATGATCTCCACGAAGCTGAGCCCGTTTTTCTGGATCGCTTCCCGGATCGATTTGGCCGCCTGCTTGACGTGATAGGTGGTCCAGCGCGCGACGTAGACCGCCCCGGCCGACTCGGCCAGAAACGGCAGGTTGAACGGCTCCTCGAAATTGCCGTAGGGGGAGGTGGACGAGATGGCGTCGATCGGGGTGGTCGGCGTCAGCTGCCCCCCCGTCATGCCGTAGGTGAAATTGTTGACGCACACGACCGTCAGGTCCATGTTCCTGCGGGCCGCGTGGATGAAATGATTGCCGCCGATGGCGAACAGGTCGCCGTCGCCGCTGATCACGACCACCTTCAATTTCGGGTTGGCCAGCTTGAGGCCGGTGGCGAAGGGGATGGGGCGGCCGTGGGTCGTGTGAAAGCTGTCCAGCTTGAGATAGCCGGCCACCCGGCCGGTGCAGCCGATCCCGGACACCACCGCCACCTGGTCCAGGGGGAACCCGCAATCCTCGACGGCCCGGATGAAGCAGTTGACCGTGGTCCCGAGCCCGCACCCGGAACACCAGATATGGGGCATGCGGTCCATCCGCAGGTATTGGTTCACGGGGTTGATGCGACTCATCGGGCCACCTCCTTCTTTTCCCTCATGCGCGAGTGCCGGGCCGCGTACATGATCCGCTGGTAGATGACCTCGGGCTCGTGCACGGTCCCCCCGGCATGGGCGACCGGGTAGCAGGCGGCCTTCCCTTCGATGACGCGCTGCAGCTCGAAGAACATCTGGCCGAAGTTGAGTTCCGGTAGGACGAAGGCCTTCACGTGGGCGGCCAGCGTGCGCAGCCGCCGTTCGGGAAAGGGCCAGGCCGTGATGAGGCGCAGGTGGCCGACCTTGAGCCCGTCCGCCCTGGCCATCTGGATCGCCTTCCCCGCCACCCGGGAGGTGATGCCGTAGGAGACGACCACCACCTCGGCGTCCGCGGTGTCGGTCTCCTCGATCCGGATGATCCGCCTCGCGTTGTTCCTGATCTTTTCCACGAGCCGGCGCACGCAGTGGTCGTGCGCCTCGGCGTTCATCGCCGGGTAGCCCCGTTCGTCGTGGGTGAGACCGGTGACGTGAAAGCGGTATCCCTCCCCCGCCTTGACCATGGGCGGAATCTCGTTCCGCTTGGCCTGGTAGGGGAGGTATTTCCCCGGCTTCTGCGTCGTGTAGCGGCGGGGCGTCACCTCGATCTCCTCCGCCCTGGGGATGATGACCTTTTCGGTCATGTGACCGACGCACTCGTCCATCATCATCATGACGGGAACGCGGTATTCCTCGGCCAGGTTGAAGGCCTCGATGGTCAGGTCGTAGCACTCCTGGGGACTGTTCGGGCAGAGGGCGATGATCTCGTAGTCGCCGTGGCTGCCCCAGCGCGCCTGCATCATGTCCCCCTGCGCGGGCATGGTCGGGAGCCCCGTGGAGGGGCCGCTGCGCTGCACGTCCACGAACACGCACGGAGTCTCCAGCATGGCGGCCAACCCGATATGTTCCATCATCAGGGAAAGCCCGGGGCCCGAGGTCACGGTCATCGCCTTGGCCCCCCCCCAGACGGCGCCCTGGATCGCGATGGAGGAGGCGATCTCGTCCTCCATCTGGATGAACATCCCGCCGACGGAGGGAAAACGGGCCGCGATCCTCTCGACGACCTCGGTCGAAGGGGTGATGGGGTACCCGGCCACGAAGCGGCATCCGGCCGAGAGCGCGCCCTCGCAGCAAGCGTGGTCCCCGTCGAGAAAGTGGGCCCCGGTCAGGACTCCTTTGGGATCGGCTTTCACTCGTTCTCCTTTCAAGCGACCACCTTTTCGTTCAGCGATCCGAAAATCGCGAAGTCCGGACAGTAGGCGCCGCACAGGTCGCAGCCGGTGCAGGCTTCGGGCCTGACCGCCTGCGGGGTGTGGTACCCCTTGTCGTTGAAGGTGTCGCTGAATGCGAGCACTCCGGAAGGACAGAACTCGATGCAGAACCCGCACCCTTTGCAGAGTTCGGGGCTGATGGTCACCACTCCCCGGGGCCCCCGGGATCTCTTACCGTCCGACATAAGACTCACTCCTTCCTGTCCCGTTAAATCTACCGTCCCGGTATTCCCGTGGCAACAAAAAATCCCCTTTTAAAATCCAAATGTTGGCACATTAACGAAATGCGCTTTCATCTCTGATCTTCGCTCTTGGCCCGGGAGCGGGACTCGGGTACCATGGCGGCCGGATTCTTTCCGGGAAAAGGAGGCGCCGATATGTCACGCACCGGGACCGCCGCCCGCATGGGCCTGCTGCTTTTGTGCCTGGGTCCCGTCCGCCCCCCGTCACTGGCGGAGGAGCGGGGGGGCGAAACCCCGCTGGCCACCCTCGGGGGCGCCGTCATCGGCGAAGCCGAGGTCCGCGCCGCGGCGCAGGCCGAACTGGAGGCGCTGGAGCTGAAAATCGTGCGCGATCAGGCCACCCACGCGCGCCGGCGGCACGAAATCCTCGCGGAGGCGCTCGAACGTCTCCTCGAGGAGAGACTGCTCGCGGCTGAGGCCCGCAGGCAGGGGATCGGCGTGGAGGCGCTGCTCGGGAAAGAGATCACGCCCGCGGGGGTGGAACCGACGGCCGAGGAGATCGAGGCCTTCTACCGGGACAACGAGGAGCGCATCACCGTATCCAGGGAAGCGGCGCTGCCGCTGGTGGCCGGGCACCTCCGCGCCGAGCGCGAGACCCGCGCGCGGGCGAAGCTGCTGAAGAGGCTCGAGGGGGAGCACAAGGTGAAACGCTTCCTCCCCCCGCTCCGTTTCGAACTGCAGTCGTCGGGCCACCCCTCGCTCGGCCCCGCAGCCGCTCCGGTGGTCCTGACGGTGTTTTCCGATTTCGAGTGCCCCTACTGCCGGCACTACGGCGAGACGCTCCGGAAGATCGCGGCGCGCTACGACCGGCAGGTGCGCCTCGTCTTCCGCCAGTTTCCGCTCCGGAGCCTCCACCCCGACGCCGAAAGGGCGGCGGAAGCCTCTCTCTGCGCGGCCGACCAGAATCGCTTCTGGGAGATGCACGACCGGCTCTTCGCCGCCCCGGACGGGCTGGGGGAGGAGGCCATCGGGGCGATGGCCGCTTCCCTGGGGCTGGACGGCGCGGTTTTCGGTTCCTGCCTCGGCTCCGGACGCCACCGCGACCGGGTCCGGAAAGACATCCGCGAGGGCTCGACGGCGGGGGTCGACGGGACGCCGACGCTGTTCGTCAACGGCAGGTATTTCGGGGGAGTCCGTTCTTTCGACGAGGTCGCCGCCATCATCGACGAGGAGCTGGCCGACGGGAAATGACCGGTCGCCGCGTCCGGACCGAAACGGGCGGCCTTACACGTAGTGCTTGCGCAGGGCGTACTGCACGAGTTCGGCCGTCTTGCGCACATTCAGCTTTTCCATGATGTTGGCCCGGTGCCGCTCGACGGTCCTGACGCTGATGCAGAGCAGGTCGCCGATCTCCTTGTTCGATTTCCCCTCGGCGATCATCTTCAGGATTTCGCGTTGCCGCAGCGTGAGGTCCCCCTGCGGAGCATCGTCCTCCCCGCGGCGCAGGCGCGCCCAGTTTCGCATCGACTGTTCGGCCAGGGCGGGGGAAATGTAGATCTTCCCTTCCCGGATGTTTTCGATGGCCGCGAAGAGCTCCTTGGCGGCGTCCTCCTTGAGCAGATAGCCGTCACACCCGGCCGAGATCGCCTGGTAGAGGTACTCCTCCTCCTTGTGCATCGTCAGGACGAGGATTTTCGCCGCCGGCTGCAGGTGCCGGATTTCAGGGATCGCCTCGATCCCCCGGAGGTTCGGCATCGAGACATCGAGCATGATCAGGTCGGGCTCGACCCGGTTGAGCGCGTTGAGCAGTTCCAGGCCGTCCCCCGCCTCTCCCACGATCTCCACCTGCCCCTGCTCCTCGAGGATCATCTTCAGCCCCCGGCGCACCAGGGCGTGGTCGTCGGCCAGAATCACGCGATATCGCTTCACCATTCGGGCAAGCATCCTCCGGAAGGGGTCGGCCGGCACTCCGGTTTTCGGGTCGGGCCCGGCCCGAAGCCGGCGGACCCTTTTCGCGACTACCTTCCCACCGGCCTTGAAGGATGTCAACCCTTTATCGGGCTTCACAAGGTATTTCAGGGACCCGGGCCTGACGGCCCGGATCCCTGCGCTCTGGCGGCAGCTTGTTGCAGGTATCGGGGCGGGAACGGCCGCCCGGCGGCCGTCGTGATGCGGAGTCCTGTTTCCCGTCATCCCATCAGTTTTTCTAAACCACTTATAAGATCGCCTCTCCCCTCCCGCAACCCTGCCGGGGGCGCAGAGGGATCGGGACCGGTCACGGGAGGCACTTGCGCTCGAGCCGCGCGCGGCGCCGGCAGAGCCTCGCGTGCCACCTCCGGTACCGCTCCTCGGCCATCCCTCCCGAACGGAAGCGATCCTGGAGCCTCCCGAGGGCCTCCCGAACCAGGGCCAGGGCCTTTTCCGGACGCCGCGCGCGATGTTCGTGGTACATGGCCAGCTGCTCGTAGGCCTCGAGCCCTTCGGGAGAGCCGGAGAGAAGCCTTTCCCAGAACCCGTTCGAGACCGTGAAGTCGCGCTCCCGCTTGGCCATCAGGGCCAGTTCGCGCTCGGCCGAGAGCCGGGCCCCCGGCGGGAGGCCCTTCTCGAGCGACTTCCGGAACAACCTTCCGGCGCGCTCCCCCTCGCCCGATTTCTGCAGCATCCGGGAGATGCCGAAGAGCTCCCCGCCCGCGCAACCGCTCTGCTCGGGGTCCCCGAGGATCCGGTTGAGGCGCAGGGCGAGCACGGCCAGGCCGCGGAGGTCCATCTGGTTGTGGCGAAAAACCTCCGCGATCGGCGCCGCCGCGCCTCCCCGGATAAAATCGAAGTACCGGCCGGGGATGGAGGCCGAGGGGATATCCCCCCCGCGGTCGAATCCCAGGACATGGCGCTCCACCTCCGCCAGGGCTACCGATTCCAGGCTCCACCGCCACAGCCGCCGGGCGGGATAGAGCAGGTCCAGGTGCGCCGACGGTTGCGGCACCGCGCCGAACCGGGCCATACGGAAGCGGGTCTCGAGCAGCGGCCAGTCGAAACTCCTGCCGTTGTACGTGACCAGCACCCGGTGCGCGTCGAGCCGTTCGGCCAGCGCCTCGAGCAGCGACGGCTCCTCCCCGTAGTCGCGCATGAAATACTGTTCGACGGTGAACCCGTTCTCCTCCCACCAGCCGACTCCCACCAGGAAGGGGCAGGTCCCCGTGCCGCCGGACAGGCCCGTGGTCTCGGTATCGAGAAACAACCACCCGGCGGGATCGCAGGGGAGCGGGGCGGCTCCGGGGGAGACAAGGCTCCAGGCCCGGGGGGCCAGGGGTTCCGGTGCGGGCCCGGCGAAGCGGCGCCGCACCCGGAAATGGTTGCCGCGGTCGTTGCGTTCCTCCCTCCCCCCCAGGAGGGAAACCAGGTCCTCTGCACGGCCCCCCCCTTCCGGCCGGAGGCCGGCGCCGGCGGGGCCCGATTTCGGCCGCAAAGCCGCCACGCGGGATAGGGGGTCTGCCATCGAGGTCATGGCCGCCGCCGGAGCTCCCCGGAAGGTTCCGCGATCAGCCGCTCGAGGATGGCCAGGGCCGCGGCCTTCGCGTGCTCCCCGGTTTCGCCCGCGGGCCCCACGCAGGAGGGACACCCTTTGTCGCACCCGCACCCCGAGATCAACTCCAGCGTCCGCCGGAGCAACAGGTCGTGGATGCGGTAGAGCGGTTCGCTCTGGCCGATGCCGCCGGGGTAGTTGTCGAAGAGGTAGAGCGCCGGCTCGAACCACTCCCCGGCCGAAGGATCGCCGCCCGGGGAGCGGGGGGGGGCGGCGATATCGGGCGCCCCCTCGCCGATCGTGGCGCCCAGGTCGACGCGGTCGCACATCAGCAGCAGGCAGGCCACCGATTCCAGGGCGTAGAGGAGTCCGAACAGGCCGTCCTGCCGCTCCGAAACGCTGAAGGGGAGCGCGTCGATCAGGGGGCGACGCAGGGTGATCCAGTAAGCCGTCGTGTGCATCTCGTTTTCCGGGAGTTCCAGGTTCCCCGAACCGACGTTTTCCAGCGTGTAGAATTTGATCTTCTTGAATCCGACCACCTGGGAGCGGATCCGTACGTCCCCGTGCGCTTTCCCGGCGGGCCCCTCGACCGGCGCGCTTTCGTCCGCCACGAGGCGCTCGACCTCGGTGTAGACGATGGCCTGCGTGAAGTAGTCCGCGTCCACCTGCTTCACGTAGGCCTTGCGCTCCGCGAAGTCCATCCGCTCCACGTGATACTGGCGGGCGCCGTGGAGGTAGATGGCCTTGGGGTGCACCGTGGAGAGCGCGCTGGTGAAATCCACCTCGCCGATGATCTTCGGCGGGCCGGTTTCGTCGACGATCACGAAATTGTCCGACGTCACCGAACGGAGGCTGATGGCGTCGGCGGGATACGATTCCTGGGTCCAGTACCAGAACCCTCCGTTCGGGTGCAGGTACCCCGATTCGGCCAGCCGCTCGCACAGCAGCCCCAGGTCCGCCTCCCCGAACGACTCCCCCGCCGAGAGCGGGAGCTCGAAGGCGGCGCACTTGAGGTGGTTCACCAGGATTTCGAGGTTGTCCGGCTGGATGTAGGCGTGCTCCGGCGACCCGGAGAAGAAATACTCGGGGTGCCGGACGATGAACTGGTCGAGCGGACGCGAGGAAGCCACCAGCACGGCGCACGCCCCCCCCTTGCGCCTCCCCGAGCGCCCGGCGCGCTGCCAGGTGGAGGCGATGGTGCCGGGATAGCCCGCCATCACGACGACGTCGAGCGAACCGACATCGATCCCGAGTTCCAGCGCGCTGGTGGAGACCACCGCCCGGATCCGCCCCTCGCGCAGGCCCTGTTCGATCTCGCGCCGCTCGGTGGGGAGGTAGCCCCCGCGGTATCCCCTCACGATCTCGGGCTCCCCCGGGGGCTGGGGGTTGTCCCGCTTGAGATAGGTCAGCAGCACCTCGGCGTGAAGCCGGCTGTTGGCGAACACCATCGTCTGCAGGCCGTGGTGCACGAACGCGCGCGCGATGCGCCAGGTCTCGTTGATGCAGCTGCGCCGGATGCCCAGGAAGCGGTTCACCATCGGGGGGTTGTAAAACAGGAAGACCTTCTCCCCCGAGGGCGCGCCGCTCTTGTCCACGATCTCCACGTCCCCCCCGACGAGGCGGGCGGCCAGTTCCCCGGGGTTGGCGATGGTGGCGGAGGAGAAGATGAACCGGGGGTCCCGGCCGTAAAACCGGGTGATGCGCCGGAGCCGGCGCAGCACGTTCGCCAGGTGGCTGCCGAAGACCCCGCGGTACGTGTGCAGTTCGTCGATCACGATGTACTCGAGGTTTTCGAACAGCCGCGTCCATTTCGTGTGGTGCGGCAGGATCCCCGCGTGCAGCATGTCGGGGTTGGTCAGCACGATGTGCCCGCGCTGGCGGATGGCCCGCCGGGCGTCCGCGGGCGTGTCCCCGTCGTAGGTGAACACCCCGAAAGCGTCCCCGAGCCTCCCCCCCAGGTCCTGGAGTTCGACCAGCTGGTCCTGGGCCAGCGCCTTGGTCGGGAAAAGGTAGAGGGCGCGGGTGTCGGGGTTGTCGAGGATGGCGTTGAGGACCGGGAGGTTGTAGCAGAGGGTCTTCCCGCTCGCGGTGGGGGTCACCACCACCACGTTCTCGCCGCGATGAATCCGCTCGACCGCTTCGGCCTGGTGGGAGAAGAGCTCGGTGATCCCCCGGCCGCGGTAGGCGTCGGCCAGTTCGGGGCGGACCCAGGCGGGCATCGGAGCCCACTCGGCCTCCCGCGCGGGAAAGCGTTCGATGGCCGTGACGACCTCGTTGGGGGCGTCCTCCGGCGCCAGTTGGCGGACGATGTCGCCCACTTCCATCAAACCCCTGCTTCGCCGGGCCGGCCTCATCTCCATGTCTTCACCTTTCCTTCACCGTCGACGGCCAGTCTAGCACGAAATCGGGAAATTGGCGAAGCACAATTGCGCGGGGGAGCGGGGGGTCAGTGCCGGCGTTGCGCGGGGGCCTTCTTCGACCGCTTCTGCCGGTACAGGGCCCGGTCCGCGGTCTCCAGGAGCAGGTCGAGACTGACCGGATCGCTGTGGACCGCGATGCCGTAGCTGACGCGGATGCGGATTTCGCCGGCGGTCGTGGCGATGGGGTCCTCCGCCAGCCGGGCCACGATTTCACGCGCCCTCCGGTCCGTGGTCTCCCGGTCGCACCCCGGCAGCCCGATCAGGAACTCGTCGCCGCCGAAGCGGCCGACGTTGCCGTTGCGCACCGCCTCCTCGAGCCTCTGCCCGATCGCCTCCAGGATCTGGTCCCCCACCAGGTGGCCGTGCGTGTCGTTGATCCCCTTGAAATCGTCGATATCGAGCAGCACGATGCCCATCGGGCCCTCGCCCCCGCCCCGGGAGCGCCGCCCCAGACGGTCGATGATCTCCCGCTTGACCAGCACCCCGCTCGGGTCCTTCTGCAGGGCCGCGATGGTCCGGCGCAGTTCCGTCTCCTCCACGATCCGCGCCCGGACCGAGTCGAGCTTCGCCTCGAGCGCCTTGCGGGACCCCTTGACGATGTACCCGTCCGCTCCCGCCTCGAAGGCGAGGGTCTCGCATTCGGTCCCCTCCCTGACGGTGAGAAAGAGGACGTAGAGGTGCGGTCCCTTCCGGTACGCGTCGATGGCCTTGATCTTCCGGCAGAGGCTGATGCCGTCGAGCCCCGGCATGTGCCAGTCCACCAGCAGGAGGTTCGGACGGGCGGCCGACCCCGCCGACTGGCGCAGCCGCTCCAGGGCCTCGAGGCCGTCGGCCGCCTCGCGCACCTCGTAGCCCCATTCCCGCAGCTGGGCGGCGATCATCCTGCGCACGGGCCCGTTGTCGTCGACGAGCAGTACCCTCAGCTTCGTGGCGGCCTCATTCCCATGATCCATGCCGGAATCCCCCGGGCCGAATGATGTCTTCCGTGATTATAGGCCTTCCCCCGCCGGCTTTGCACCCCGGAAATCCCCGTCCACCCCGGCGGCGGCGCACATCCCACTGGAGACCGCGCCCCGAAACATGCCATACTGGGCCATCACGGGCCCCGGCCCGGGGCGGAGGAACATGGCGGCGGAAAAGCGGCATGCGGACGGGGCGGACCGGAGGGTGGTCCTGGGGGTCGACATCGGCGGGACGAGCGCCAAGTTCGGCCTGGTGGACCGCGCGGGGCGCTGCCTGTGCGGCGGCGCCATCCCCACCGGGGCGGGCCGCCCCCCCGGGACCTTTTTCGAAAACCTCTGCGCGGCCGCCCGGCGGCTGCGGGACGAGTGCACGCCGGGGCGCGCCCTCGCGGGGGTGGGGATCGGCGCGGCCAACGCCAATTTCTATACAGGCACCATCGAGCGCTCCCCCAACCTCGGCTGGGACTACGTCGACGTGCGCGCGGAGATCGGCAGGCACCTGGCGATCCCCGTCGCCGTGACCAACGACGCCAACGCCGCCGCGCTGGGGGAGATGCTGTTCGGCGCGGCCCGGGGGATGAGGGACTTCATCGTCATCACCCTCGGGACCGGCCTCGGCAGCGGGATCGTGGCGAACGGGTCGCTGGTCTACGGGGCGGACGGGTTCGCGGGCGAGATCGGGCACACCATCGTCGACCCGGCGGGGAGGGTGTGCGCGTGCGGAAGGCGCGGGTGCCTCGAAACCTACTGCAGCGCCACCGGCCTGTGCCGGACCGTGCAGGAACTGATCTGCGACACCACGCTGGAGAGCGAACTCCGCTCCTCGAGCTACCGGGACCTGACCGCCCGGAGGGTGTCCGAGGCCGCCGGGCGGGGGGACCCGCTCGCGCTCGCGGCCTTCGAATCGTGCGGGGACACGCTCGGGCTGAAGCTCGCCGATGCGGTCGCCCACGTCGGCCCCGAGGCCATCATCCTGTGCGGCGGCATGGCGGCCGCCGGGGAGCTGATCCTCCGGCCGACCAGGGAGGCGATGGAGAAGTACCTGTTCCCGATCTACCGGGACAGGGTGAAGATCCTCCCCTCCGGGCTGGGGGAGACCAATACCGCCGTGCTCGGGGCGGGCGCGCTGATATGGAACGCGCTGGGGGAGGCGTAGGAAATGCGCACCAGTTATCACAATCACACCCTCCACAGCGACGGCAAGTCCACGGTCGGGGAGATGATCGCGGGCGCCCGGCGGGCGGGCCTCGAGGAGCTCGGAATCTCGGACCATTTCGCGCTCACGGCCGACGGCCGGCGCTTCCCCTGGGCCCTCCCGCCCGAATCCCTGGAGGGGTACGTGGACGAGGTTCTGCGGGCGCGGGAGAGCAGCGGGGGTCTCACCATCCGGCTGGGGCTGGAAATCGATTATTTTCCGGGCATGGCCGACCGGGTCGGAGAGCTGCTCGAACCCTACCCCTTCGATTTCCTCATCCACTCGGTCCATTTCGTCGACGGCTTCGCCATCGACCTGAACGCCGGCCCCTGGGAAGGCCTCCCGCAGGACGAACGGGACCGCGTGTGGCGCACCTACTGGGAATACCTGCGCGCGGCGGCCGCAACGGGGCTGGGGGACATCATCGGGCACTTCGACCTGCCGAAGAAGTTCAACTACTACCCTTCGGTCGACCTGACCGCCGAGGCCCTGGCGGCGCTCGACGCCGTCGCCGCCGCCGGCATGGCCATCGAAATCAACTGCGCCGGGTGGGACAAGCCGGTGAAGGAGGCGTACCCCGCCCCCTTCTACGTCAGGGAGGCGCGCCGGCGCGGGATCCCCCTCGTCATCACCGCCGACGCCCACGAAGCCGGCGACGTAGCGCGCCACTTCGACCGGGCCCGCCTCCTGGCCGCCGACGCCGGGTACACCGAACTGGTCCGGTTCGAGCGGCGCACCCGCGTCCCCTGCCCGCTCTGACCGCTCCCCGTCACCCCGACCGGCTGTCCGGCTCCCCGCGCCCCCGCCCGTTCGCCCACAGCGCCGCGCCGAACAGGGCGCAGCCGGCCCCGAGCCGGACGGGATCGGTCGCTTCCCCGAGCAGGAGGAGGCTGGCGACGATGCCCACCGGGATCTTGAGGTTGTTCATCACGGCCAGGGTCCCTTCCCCGACCCGGCGCGCCCCCAGGTTCCAGAGAAAGAAACCGAGGCCCGAGGCGACGAGCCCGAGGTAGGAGAGGGCGATCCACTGTCCCGGGCTCACCCTCAGGTGCGCCCAGTCGGTGGTCGCCGCCGAAAAGACCCCGGTCACCAGGGCCGCGCCGCAGTACATGAGCCCGACGGCGTCCCGGTCGCGCACCCCGGCGACCGCCCGCATCCGGTTGCGATAGGCGATCTGGCCGTAGGCGAAGGCGGCGTTGGACAGCTGCAGCAGCAGCACGCCGTAGAGGCTGGCGGACAGGGCCCGGCCCGGATACATCATGACCGCGCCCCCGGCGACGGCCAGGAGCGCGGCCGCGACCAGCCCGCCCCGCAGCCTCCTGCGGCCGCCGTCGCCGATGAGGGCGACGAACAGGGGCGTGGTCGTGGTCAGAAGCGCGATCATGTGGGCCGGCAGGTAGCGGAAGGACGCGATATAGGCGACGTACATCAGGCCGAACTGGATCCCCCCGATCAGCATGAAACGGGCCCGGTCGCGCCCCCCGATTCCCGACACGCGCATGAAGGGGAGGAAGAGCGCCAGCGAGAGGAGCATCCGGGCCATGGAGACGAAGCCGGAATCGAGGCCGGAGAGCGCCCCCTTGATGACGACGAACGAAAACCCCCAGATTGCCGAGACCAGGATCAGATACGCCAACGCCGCCCCCCCGCCGGGACCAGGGCCCGGTCGCGCCCCATTATGCCCGGGATGCGGCCGCAAGGAAAGCGGCCCGAAGCGGCGCCCCCCTTCGGCGGCCGGTTGGGGTAGCCAAGCCCCCGCGGATTGTGGGATAGTACGATCGCCGGAAAGGAAGGGGCATGGCGAAGGAATCGGTGCTCGTCATCGACGACGAAAAAGACCTGATCGAACTGCTCCGCTACAACCTCGAAAAGGAAGGGTTCCGGGTCGAGGGGATGCCGGACGGGGAAACGGGTCTGGCCGCGGCCGCACGCTCGCGCCCGGACCTCGTGCTCGTCGACCTGATGCTGCCCGGGATGGACGGGCTGGAAGTCTGCCGGCGCCTGCGCGCCGATGCCGGGACCGCCTCGATCCCCATCATCATGCTGACGGCGAAATCGGCCGAGGCCGACCGCGTCGTGGGCCTCGAGCTGGGGGCGGACGATTACGTCGCCAAGCCGTTCAGCCCGCGCGAACTCGCGGCCCGGATCCGGGCGGTGTTGAGGCGCGCCGGGACCCGCGGGGCGGAGCCGGGGGGGGAGATCGTCCGACGCGGGGACCTGGTGATCGACCCGGGGCGCCGGGAAGCGCGCCGGGGCGGGAAGCCGTTCGCGCTCACGGCGACGGAATTCCGGCTGCTGCACCTGCTCGCCCTGCACCCCGGGAGGGTGTTCTCCCGGGCGGAACTGATCGACGCGGTCCTGGGCCGGGAGGTGGCCGTCGTCGACCGGACCATCGACGTCCACATCACCGGGCTGCGCAGGAAGATGGCGGGGTGCGGGGACCGGATCGAGACGGTGCGCGGCTTCGGTTACCGGTTCAGGGAACCGGAGGTCTGACCTCTCCCCCCGGCGCCGGCCGCCGGCGCCAGCGGCAGCGACACCGTGAAGGTGGAGCCCCGGCCCAGTTCGCTCTCCACCCGGATGCGGCCCCCGTGGGCTTCCACCAGGTGCTTGGCGATGGCGAGGCCCAGCCCCGTCCCCCCCGATTCCCGCGAACGCGCGGCGTCCGCCCGGTAGAACCTTTCAAATACCCGGTGCTGGTCGGCGCGGGGGATCCCGATTCCCGTGTCGGAGACCGACAGCAGCATCTCCCCCCCTGAGGCCCCGGCGTGCACGCGGATCCGGCCGCCCGCGGGGGTGTAGCGGACGGCGTTGTCCAGGAGATTCTGGACCGCCTCCTGGAGCAAACGGACGTCCCCCTGGACCGGCGGGAGGCCCGGGTCGCGGCCGGCCTCCAGCACGAGCCCCTTCCGCACCGCCTCCAGGCGGGTCGTTTCCACGCAGGGGTCGATGATGAGGGAGACGTCCACCGGCCCGGTTTCCAGGGACAGCTGCCCCGCCTCGATGCGGGCCAGCTTGAGCAGGTCCTCGGTCAGGCGGCCGAGCCGCAGGGCGTGCTCGTGGATGATGCGGACGAAGCGCGGGCCGTTCTCCCGGTCCTCGAGCGCGCCATCGAGCAGGGTTTCGGCAAACCCCTGGATGGCCGCAAGCGGGGTGCGGAATTCGTGGGAGACGTTGGCGACGAAATCGCGGCGCGCCCGTTCCAGGCGGCGGGTCTCGGTGATGTCGTGCAACACCATGACCGCGCCCGTAATCGAGGGCCCCGAACGGACCGGCGCCGCGGTCACCGCGTAGGACCGGGTCTTGACCGAACCGGTCACCACCTCGCCCCGGACCGTTTCCCCCCCGGTCAGGGCCCTCTGAAAGAGGGAGAGCAGGTCCGGGGGGTGCAGCAGTTCCACGATCGGCCGTTCCCGGCAGGCGGAGTCTCCGGTCCCGGCGCCCCCCGGTTCGATGCCGGCGGCGCGGGAAAAGGCCCGGTTGCAGAAGACCACGCGTTGGGCGGCATCGATGACGGCGACCCCTTCCTCCATGCTGGCGAGAATGGCGGATGACTGGTTGCGCTCCGCCGTCAGGGTCCGGATCGTCCCGTCCAGCCGCGCGGCCGTCCGGTTCAGGGACTCCGAGAGGTCCGCCAGTTCGTCGTTGCTCCGTTCCACCGGCATGGGGCGAAAATCCCCTTCGGCCACCCTGCGGGAGAAATCCTTCAGCCTCCCGATGCGGTTGCTCGTCCTGCGGAACAGGAGGAGGGCGAGCCCCCCGGTCAGGGCCAGCATCAGGGAGGACGTCCCCCACAGCCTGCGACGGAAGTCCCGCACCGCCCCGTCCAGCCGCCCGAGAGGGACCGAAAGCCTCAGGACCAGCGGCCCCTCCCCCGCAGCATCGAAGCGCACGGCCAGGTAGACCAGGTCCTGCCCCAGGGTGCCGCTGGTCCGTGTCGCCCGTCCGGAGCCGGTCAGGAGCGCCTGCCGGATTTCCGGGCGGTCGCGGTGGTTCTCCATGCCGGAGGCGTCCCCTTCGCTGTCGGCCAGCACCTCCCCCCCCGCGCCGATCAGGGTCGCCCGCACCCCGCCGCTTGCAACCCACCCGACCCACTCCCGGGCGGCCGGGGGACGAAGGGAGGGCGGGGGTTTCAGGGCGGCCACCCGCGCGAGCGCCTCCAGGCGGGAGAGGGCGCCGGCCTGGAGCTCGTTTCGGATGCCCCGGGCCACGAAGAGGTCGAGGACGACGAGCATGAGCAGGAGCAGGCAGAGGCAGACGACGGCGATTTTCCAGAAGAGGCGGTTTTTGGTCTTCCCCGCCGAAGAATCCATGGTTGCGGCAACGGTCATGGGCGATCTCCGAATACCTGAAATAGTATCAGTGAAACCGGGAGCGGGCCACGTTTTTGCCCCGTTCCGGCGCGGCGGCATTCTCCCGTCGTCCTGACGCGCGCCGCCGTGCTATGATGGCCCCCTTGGAGGAAACAGGAATGAACGTGAGCCTTACCTTTTGCGGGGCCGCCCGCAACGTCACCGGATCCAGAACCCTCGTCGAAACCCCGAAAGCGCGCTTTCTCGTCGACTGCGGCATGCACCAGGAAAGGGATTTCCTGTCCCGTAACTGGGAGCCCTTCCGCATCCCCCCGCGGGAACTCAAAGCCGTTCTCCTGACCCACGCCCACCTCGACCATTGCGGGCTGCTCCCCAAACTGGTCGCCGAGGGGTTCAAAGGCGCCATCATCTGTACGCGGGCGACGGCCGAGGTCGCAAAGATCATCCTCCAGGATGCCGCCAAGCTCCAGGAAGAGGATGCGGCCTACAAGAAGAAAAGGCACCAGAAGGAAGGACGCAGCGGCCCTTACCCGGAGATCCCCCTGTATACCACCGAGGACGTCGAACACACCCTCCCCCTCTTCAAGACCGTCGAATACGAGGAGCCGGTCGAGGTGGCCCCGGACGTCACCGCGATCTACTACGACGCGGGGCACGTGCTCGGCTCCTCCATGATCAAGGTCCTCGTCCGGGAGGGTGCCGAGGAGCGGAGCATCGTCTTTTCGGGCGATATCGGCCGCTGGGACCGCCCGATGCTGGAGGACCCCCACACCTTCCGGAAACCGGATTACGTCGTCATGGAATCCACCTACGGGGACCGCAACCATGACGACCAACGGGACATCAAGGAGGATCTCGCCGCCGTCGTCAACGGCGCCGTCGCCGCAGGGGGACACATCATCGTCCCGAGTTTCGCCCTGCAGCGCGCCCAGGAAATGCTCTACTACCTCAACGAACTGCTCCTGGCCAAGCGGATCCCGCCCATCCCGGTGTACCTCGACAGCCCCATGGCCATCCGCGTCACCGAGGTCTTCAAGCGGTACGAAAAACTCTTCGACCCGGAAATGCGGGAATTCCTCAAGAACGGCCGCTCCCCCTTCGACTTCCCCGGCCTGCGCATGGTGCAGACCAGCAGCGAGTCCAAGCAGCTGAATTACCTGAAAGGGACCGCCATGATCATCGCCGGGTCGGGCATGGTCACCGGCGGGCGCATCAAGCATCACCTGTCCAACAATATCAGCCGCCCGGAAGCGACCGTTCTCTTCATCGGCTACCAGGCCATCGGCACCCTCGGCCGCCAGATCGTCGACGGGGCCAAGAGCGTGCGGATTTTCGGGGCGTCCCACGCGGTGCGCGCGCGCATCGCCCAGATCGGCGGGTTTTCGGCCCACGCCGACCGCGACGACCTCGTCCGCTGGCTCTCCACGATCACCCCGGACCCCAGGCGCATTTTCGTGACGCACGGCGAGGAGAGCGCGGCGAAGGAGTTCGCGCGCTTCCTCACGGAGGAAAAGCGCCTGTCGGTCGTCGTGCCCAGCTACGGGCAGACGGTGCCCCTGGACTGACCCGCGTACGCCTCGGGCGCTCAGGCGCCCGGGGCCGCCCGCCTGGCCTCGATTTCCGCCTGCATCGAAACAACCCGCCCGTCCTCGAGCCGGTAGCCGAAGTAGAAGATCGCCGCGGCCAGGGCAAACCCGGCGGCGGGCCCGAGCGTCATCATGGAATGGATACCCTCCGCCACCCTGGGAGTGGGAGCCGCGTTGGCCACGAAGCCGATCAGCATCAGCCCCCCCGCCACCACGACGCTCCGGATCAGGATCCCCACCTTGATGGAAAAATTCATCAGGGCCATGGTGAAAGCGCGGATGCTTTTCCCCGTTTTCCATTCCCCGTAGGTCACCGTGTCGGCGAAGAGGGCCGTAGTCATGGACGTGGCGACGGACATGACGAAAATGGAGACGCAGAAGAGGGACAGGAACAGCCAGAGCGTCTCCCCGGCCAGGCGCGCCGAGGCGAACCCGGCGGCCGCCAGGGCGCAGAAGGCCCAGTAGGACGTCCGCTTGCCGATCCTCACCCCGATCCACGGCGCGGCGAGCGCCCCCAGCAGCCGGGAAACGCTGATGGCGAAGATGAAGACCGAAAGAAATCCCGGCCGCCCCGCCGAGTAGGCGAAATAGTAAGTCGCCATCGACGTGATGAGGATATAGCTCGCGTTGCTGAACACCTGGGCGAGGATCAGCAGCAGGAGCGGCCGGTTGTAGAACACCAGGCCGACGATTTCGGCCAGGGAGCGCCCCGACCTTTCCGCCGATTGCCCCCCGGCGCCCTCGTCGTAGGGGTCGTGTCCCGCGGTGATCCTGTAGACATACCAGTACCCGAGGATCATCAGCAAAGCGTACACGGAAACGGTCAGGGTGAAGCCCCGGGTCCCGTCGGTCAGGGAGGTGAACAGGGCGATCATGGGGGCCGCGGTGAAGGAGAAGATCAATCCGGCCGCAGACATCCCCTGGGACCGGCTCGCGGACAGGATGGTCCGTTCTTCGGGGAGCGGGCTCAGCCGGCCGACCATCGCGCCGTTGGCCGCGAACACCACGTTGAACAGGAGGTGGCTGGCGAGAAAGCCCGACACCACGATGGCGGCGGCGACGGCGTCGCTGCCGATCCGGGTGAACTGCAGGACGAACAGGGGCGCAATCAGGGGAGGTCCGACCAGGAACCAGGACCGGTATTTGCCCCCGTACCGGAGCGTCACCTTCTGAAGGATCAAACCTCCCGCCAGGGCGCAGAAGATGTCGACCAGGCTGGTGACTCCCAGGATCTGGCCCGCCAGGGCCAGGGACATCCGGGCATAATCGGTAAGGAACCGGGCGAAAAAGTAGAGCTCCATGTTGACCATCAGCGAAAAGAAGAGATCGGCCGTTCCGTAGGTGTACAGCAGGGACTTGCGCAGTGTATCGGTCATGGGGGCTCCTCGAACAGGGCCGCGGCCCGTCGGCCCCCTTTTGTATCAGCACTTGCGCCAAAAGGAAAGCGGGTTGTCGGGACGGAGCGGGGGTCAAATGCCGCCGGTTACCCTTTCCCCGGTTTTGGGAGTAGAATGGAGCGTTTGGCCGGACAGCGCAAGAGGGAGGACCGATTCGCGACATGGAAGAGCGACTGAAGGAACTGGACTGGGTCACCG
>CAZWXG010000026.1:23733-26472 GCA_964637825.1 uncultured Acidobacteriota bacterium | reverse complement strand
CGCCCAAGATCAAGTTCGAGGACCTCAAGAGCGTGGTCACCACCAACGTCACCTTCAGCAACCTGGCCTACGACCTGAAGACCGACTACATCAAGCTCTCCGAGGACAAGGTCATGGTCCCGATCACGCTGGAGCTGAGCAACCGGGACCTGGAATTCAAGAAGGACAAGGACTTCAACCGCGCGCACGTCAACGTCTACGGCATCGTGACCGGGCTCACCAACCGCATCCACGCGGAATGGGAGGACGAGATCGCGCGCGATTTCATCGACATCTACTTCGACACGGGGAAGGAGAAGCGCTCGGCCTACCAGCGCATCATCGCCCTGCCGCCGGGACAGCGCTACAAGCTCGACCTGGTGCTCAAGGACGTCAACAGCAAGAAGGTGGGGGCCATGAGCATCGGGTTGAACGTGCCCAAGTACGACTCCCCCGGGCTGCAGTCGAGCACCATCATCCTCGCCAACACGATCGGCCCCGCGCCGCTGAACGCCACCCAGCTCGACCAGTACGTCATCGGGGACATGCGGGTGGTCCCCAACGTCACCGCCGAATATGTCCCGGGGCAGAACCTGGTCCCCTACATGCAGATCTACAACATGGAGGTCGACCAGACCAGCGACAAGCCCGCGCTCGACATCAAGTTCGTCGTCAAAAAGGACGGCAAGGTGGTGGAGGAGAGCGAGGACACGGCCGCCAATTCCGAACAGTTCTACTACGGGCAGCGGGTGGTGCTGGTCGGCCGGGTCCCCCTGAAGGGGGTCTCCCCGGGGAAGTACACCCTGGAAATCCAGGTGGTGGACAGGATCTCCGGCAACTCGCTGACGACCAAAACGGACTTCAAGGTCAAGAACCCCCCGGCCGCGCCGGCGCAGGCTTCCAACCCGGACTGATCCCGGCCGCCCGGGCAGGGGGGAAAGGCATGAAGGTCCTCATCGTCGGCGCGCGCGGAATGCTGGGCACGGAGCTCGTGGAGGCCTTCGGCCCCCTCGCAGACGTGGCGGGGCTCGACCTGCCCGACCTGGACATCAGTGACGAGGCTTCGTGCCTGGAGCTGGTGCGGGCGGCCGCCCCGGACCTCGTCGTCAACGCCGCCGCCTTCACCCTCGTCGACGAGTGCGAGAGCCGCCCGGAGGACGCTTTCCGCGTCAACGGGCACGGGGCGGGGCACCTGGCCCGGGCCGCCGCCGCCGCGGGCGCCCTCCTGGTCCACTACAGCACCGACTACGTCTTCTCCGGGAGCGCGGCGCGGGCCTATGTCGAGGAGGACGCCCCGGACCCCGAAAGCGTCTACGGCCGCTCCAAGCTGCTGGGGGAAACGCTGGTCCGCGAGCGCGCCCCGGAACACCTGGTCCTGCGCCTCTCCTGGCTCTTCGGCCCCCACGGGAAGAACTTCATCCGCACCATCCTGGGCGCCGCCCGCCGGGGGGAGGCGTTGCGGGTGGTGGACGACCAGACGGGGAGCCCGACCTACGCCCGGGACGCGGCGGCGCTGACGGTGACCCTGGTGCGCTCGGGCTGCCGGGGGATCTACCACGTCACCAACGGCGGCTCCTGCAGCTGGTACGAGCTGGCCCGCCGCTCGCTCGAATGGGCCGGGATGGCGGGGGTGAGCCTCACCCCCGTCCCCTCCTCCGCATTCCCGCGCCCGGCGCCGCGCCCGGCCGACTCCACCCTGGACAACGCCCGGCTGCGGCGCGAGGGCTTCGCGCCGCTGCGCCCCTGGCAGGAGGCGGCGCGCGAATACATCGAAAATTACCTGCAACGATAGAACTTACGCCATCCTGTAGTATACTTCCCCCTCAGAGACGGGTTTCGTTCACGCGTTTTCGAGGCGGCGGGGTCATGGCGGAGAAGCAACCGGGCGAAAAGACGATCGCCTCCAACAAGAAGGCGTATCACGAATATTTCATCCTGGACAAGCTGGAGGCCGGCATCTCCCTGCTGGGGACGGAGGTCAAGGCGATCCGCGAAGGGCGGCTCAACCTCAAGGACAGCTACGCCCTGGTCAGGGACGGCGAGGTCTGGCTCTATAACTGCCACATCAGCCCCTACTCCCACGGCAACCGCGAAAACCACGAGCCGACGCGCCCCCGCAAGCTCCTGCTGCACCGGCAGGAGATCCGCAAGCTGATCGGGAAGACGCAGGAGAAAGGACTGACCCTGACCCCCCTGCGCGTCTATTTCAAGCGGGGGAAGATCAAGGTCGAACTCGGCGTCGCCCGGGGGAAGAAGCTGGTGGACAAGAGGGAATCGGAACGGAAGAAAGAGGCGGACCGCGAAGCGGCCGCCGCCATCAAGTATCGGCGCTGAACAGGGGGGACTGCATATGCGGATAGAGTACCGGCCGGGCCACTATTCCGACATCGCCTGCGACCTGCTGGCATACCCGGTTTTCGAGGAGGAAGCGGAGGACTTCGCCTCCCTGGAGCCGCTGGACCGGAAGGTCCGCGGGGCGGTCCGGAGGGCGCTGGAATCGGGGGAATTCAAACCGGAACCGCACCGGACCTGCGTCCTCTTCCCCGGCACGGGGCTGCGGGCGGGCCGCCTGCTGCTCGTGGGGGCGGGGAAAAAGGCGCGCTTCGATCCCTCCGTGCTGCGCGACGTCGCCGGCACCGCGGTGCGCGCGGCCCGGGCGGGCGCGTGCCGGACGATGACCCTCTTCTGCCGCGGGGAGCACCCGGCGGGGCTCGAGGCCCGGGTCGCGGCCGAGGGGGCCGTCTACGCCGATTACGAAGC
>CAZWXG010000026.1:20939-23633 GCA_964637825.1 uncultured Acidobacteriota bacterium | reverse complement strand
AGCGCCGAGCCCCCCCGGCTCATCCTCCTCGAAATCCCCGGGGAGAAGGGGAAGCGGCCGGGCCGTGGTCCGCTGCACGCGCTGGTCGGGAAGGGGGTCACCTTCGACAGCGGGGGGATCTCGCTCAAACCCGCGGACAAGATGGAGGAGATGAAGGGGGACATGGCCGGGGGGGCCGCCGTCCTGGGGGCCATGGCCGCCCTGGCGCAGCTCAAGCCGCGCGTCCCGGTGATCGGGCTGATCCCGGCGGTCGAGAACCTTCCCGGCGGCCGGGCCACCCGGCCGGGGGACGTGGTCAAATCGTACCTCGGCAAGACGGTCGAAATCATCAACACCGACGCCGAGGGGCGCCTCATCCTGGCCGACGCGCTGGCCTACGCCCGGACCCTCGGGGCCGCCCGCCTCCTCGATGTCGCCACCCTGACCGGGGCCTGCATGGTGGCCCTCGGGAGGGTCAACGCCGGCATGATGGGGACCGACCAGAAGACCATGGACCTGCTGCGGCGCAACTGCCCCCTCACCGGGGAGGGGCTCTGGCAGCTCCCGATGGACGACGCTTACCGCAAGGCGATCCGGAGCGAAATCGCCGACGTGAAGAACCTCGGCGACCGCTGGGGCGGGGCGATCACGGCGGCCAAATTCCTGGAGGAGTTCGTCGAGGACACCCCCTGGGTCCACCTCGACATCGCGGGGATGGAACTGGAGACCGAAGGGCGCCCCTTCGCCTGCAAGGGGGCGACCGGGTTCGGGGTGCGGACCCTCGTCAGCTGGCTGGAATAGGCCGTCACCGGGCGCGGGCGGCCGCGAGGCGCAGGGCCCAGCGAATGGCCGAGTTCATGCTGTCGTGGCGCGCCGTCCCCTTCCCCGCGAGGTCGTAGGCCGTGCCGTGGTCGACCGAGGTGCGCACGAAGGGGAGCCCCAGCGTCACGTTGACCGTCTCCCCGAAGCCGATGAGCTTGACCGGTCCGAGCCCCTGGTCGTGGTACATCGCCAGCACCGCGTCGAACTCGCCGCTCCAGGCGCGCCAGAAGAGGGTGTCGGCCGGGAGCGGCCCCTCGATGGCGGCGGAGGGAAACTCCGCGCGCGCCCGCTCGATCGCGGGGAGAAGCACCCGCTCCTCCTCCGACCCCATGATCCCCCCTTCCCCCGCGTGCGGGTTGAGCCCCGCGACCGCGATCCGCCGGCAGGGGAGCCCGAGGCGCGGAAACTCGGTCAGGATGATGCGCAGCTTGCCATGGACGATGTCGGGCGAGAGGGTGTCGACGACCGTGCGCAGCGGGGAGTGGATGGTGGCCAGGACCACCCGGAGCCGCTCGGTCAGAAAAGCCATCGCGATCTCGGGCGCCCCGGAGAGATGGGCCAAAAACTCGGTGTGCCCCGGGAAGGCGTAGCCCGCCTCCTGGAAGTACCGCTTGTTCAGGGGGGCGGTGACCATGGCGTCGAGCCGCCCCCGCAGGCAGGCGGCGGCGCATTCACAGACGTTGCGCGCCGCGGCGGCCCCGCTCGCGCGCGACCCCGTTCCGGCGACGATGCCCGATACGGGAAGGTCCACGACCGCCCGCTCCGGCAGGGGGAGGGAGCCGTGGAGCGCTTCGGGGGGGATCGTCTCGAAGGGGAAGGGGAGCCCGAGCTCCCGCGCGCGCGCCGCGAGCAGGTCGCGGCCGCCGAAGAGCACCAGGCGGCACTTCCCTTCGAACTCCCCCTCCAGGGCCGCCCGGAGGGAGATCTCCGGCCCGATCCCCGCGGGGTCGCCGGTGGTGATGCCGATGCGGGGCAGGGGAATTTCGTGTTCGGACAAAGCGGCTACCTGTCTCCCGGGCTACTCCTCGTCTTCGTGATCCATATCGACCTGGTCCGGTTCCTGGTCTTCGTTCTGTTTGTGGATGTACTTGATCACGTGCTTCATGATGAGGAGGTTCGGTCCGTCGCCGCGATGCACCTTGATGCAATTGCGGTCGTACCACTCGATGACGCCCCGGATCTCCTCGCCGTCGATGAGGGCGACAACCATCGGCGTTTTGGCCGCCATCTGCTTGATGTAGTAATAGTTCTCGGCGTTGGTCACCTCCGGCGGAACGCGTTTGCGAGGGAGCGAACCATAACGCGGCATCTGGTCCTTGATCTCGGACAAACTGGGACGAATGAGCTTCCTGTTAACCATGGGTTCCTCCGGTGGAGGTTGCACTAGCGCATTTGGAGATATTCCGCGAGCCGCAGCAAGCTGCCTGTCCGTGCGCGGTCGATTAGTCGGATTAAGCGGAATTGTAGTCCGTCACTGTCTCTTTGACAAGAGAAAATTAATCCGCTAAATTTAGCATATAATGAGTTTAGAAATATCTTATCCGTCCGTGTGCCGGTTGCGGAAATCTCTCCTGGTCCTGTCGCTCCTCCTGCTGGCGCCCGCCTTCCCTTTTCGGGCCGCATCCGGGGCGCAGCAGGGCCGCCGGCCGGAGCTGATCCGGGACACCGGCGTGGCCGAAGGGGCGGCGGAAGCGGCCGCAGAGGAGGAGCCGCCGCCTGAGCCGGACCCCGCCCGGGCGGAAAAGATCCTCGATATCGGCAACTACTATTTCAAACAGAAGAACTACGCGGCCGCCATCGAGCGCTACCTCGAGGCGCTCCGGTACCAGCAGGACTCCGTCCCGGCCTGGGACGCCCTCGCCCGGGCCTACGAAAAAAGCGGGCAGCGCTCGC
>CAZWXG010000026.1:6879-20839 GCA_964637825.1 uncultured Acidobacteriota bacterium | reverse complement strand
CCGTAGGCGCGCTCAGCGCCGGGCGATCCGGACGAAGAGCGCCTCGAGCGCGATCTGCCGGTTCACGTTGCTCCTCAGGTCTCCCTGGAGTTTGCGCACCCCCTCGATGGCCCGGACCAGGGTCGTCCGCGGCACCGACCGGGCCAGCGGGCCGATCCGGTCGATGAGGTCCCGCTGCCCCACCCGCCCCGGGTCGATCTTCGCGTAGTAGACATCCTCGAGCAGGAGGGAGACCGAATCGAGGTAGAGCCGGAACTCCTGCTTGTCTTTGGCCGCCGCGGCCGCCGCGGCGCTGGCCGCGCGGAAGGACCCCTTTCCGAGCAGGAGGGAAACGAACTCGAGCGCCCGCTCCCGGATCCCGCCGTAGGCCGCGACGTCGAAATCGAGGGCGGCCGCGAGGCTCCCCCCGCCGAGGAGGGCCGCCAGGCGCGCCTCCGCCGCCGGCCGGCCCTCGACCTCGACCAGGCGCCGCTCGATCAGCCCGGGCGGGATCTCCCCGAAATGGAGCAACCGGCAGCGCGAGCGGGTGGTGTCGAGCAGCGCGTAGGGGTTGGAGGTCACGAGAATGAGCAGGGTGCGGCTCTGGGGCTCCTCCAGGGTCTTGAGCAGGCTGTTCTGGGCCGGGACCGACATCTGGTCGGCCGGGTCGAGGATCGCGACCCGGTAGCGCGCCTCGATCGGCTGGAAGGCGATCTCCCCGATCAGGTCCCGGACCTGGTCGATGGCGATCGCGCTCTTCCCCGTTTCCGGCTCGACCAGGTGCAGGTCGGGGTGGCGCATCTCCCTGATCTTGCAGCTCGGGCAGCTGCCGCAGGGACGGTCCGCCCGCCTTTCGCACCGGAGGCGGCGCGAGAGGATGGCGGCCCCGATCCTGCCGCAGGGGGAACAGCGGCCGCAGGCGTCGCCCCGCTCCGGGGCGAGGCAGTTGACGGCGCGGGCGAGCATGAGCGCCAGGGTGCATTTGCCGACCCCGGGGGGGCCGGCGAAGATCATGCCGTGGGGCAACCGGTCGCGGCCGATCGCGCGGCGCAGGATGTCGACCGCCCGGGCGTTGCCGATGAAGGAGCCGAAGTCCGGCACCGTTTTCGGGAGGGGGGAGCGGCCGCTCACGGCAGCCACCGGTCGAGCAGGGCCCGGACCCGCGCGGAGACCTCGTCGGGACTCCCGGCGGCGTCCACCACCTCGATCCGGCCGGGAAAGCGCCGGGCCAGATCGAGGTAGGCGGCGCGCACCCTGCGGTGGAAGGAGAGGTCCTCGTCCTCGAACCTCCCCTCGGCCGCCGCGGCCGGGTCGCTGCCGTTGCGCGCGCGCGCCCGGCCGAGCCCCGTTTCCGGATCGAGGTCCAGCAGGACGGTCCGGTCCGGCTCGACCACCCCCAGCAGCCGGGCCACCCGCTCGATGTCGTCCAGCGCAATCCCGCGCGCGGCCCCCTGGTAGGCGCGCGTGGCGTCCTGGTACCGGTCGCACAACACCACCTGGCCGCGCCCGAGGGCGGGCCCGATCACTTCCCTCAGGTGCTGGTGCCGGTCGGCGAGGTAGAGGAGGAGTTCCGACCAGGGCTCCCGCCGCCCCCCCCCGGGACTGAGCAGGACCCGGCGCAGCGCCCGCCCGAACTCGGTCCCCCCGGGCTCGCGCGTCGGCAGGCAGGGGATACCCCGCCCCTCGAGATGGGCCGCCGCCCGCCCGATCTGCAGGCTCTTGCCGGAACCTTCGATCCCTTCGAATGTAATGAACATCGGAATCCTTGCCAGGGGGGCCGAAGCCTTCTAGAATGCATCAGGGTAACAAAGCCCGGCCCTCAACTCAAACCGAATGTTCCGCCCCGGCGTGGAGGCCCATGAACCCGATTGCGCGCAACCTGCAGTCCATCCGCGAGGAGATCCGCGCGGCGGCGGAAGGGTGCGGGCGCGCCCCCGGCGACGTCCTCCTCCTGGCGGTGAGCAAGACCTTCCCCCCGGAGGCGGTCGCGGAGGCGGTCCGGGCGGGGCAGGCGCGGTTCGGGGAAAACCGCGTCCAGGAGGCCGAGGGGAAGATCCCCCTTTCCGGCCCCGGGCTCGAGTGGCACCTCATCGGCCACCTGCAGTCGAACAAGGCGCGCCGGGCGGCGGAACTGTTCGACGTCGTCCATTCGGTGGACGGAGTGAAACTGGCCGCGCGCCTCGACCAGGCCGCCGGGGAGGCCGGCCGGACCCTGTCGGTCCTGCTCCAGGCGGACCTCGCGGGGGAAGCGACCAAGTTCGGCGCCTCCCCGGAGGAGATCCGCGCGATCCTGGAAGCGGCCCCCGGTTTCCGGAACCTCCGCGTCGACGGCCTGATGACGATCCCTCCCTTCTTCGACGACCCCGCCCGCTCGCGCCCCTATTTCGAGCGCCTGCGCCGCCTGCTGGAAACGCTCGAGGCGGAGCGGCCCGGCTGTTTGGGGCGGCGCCACCTTTCGATGGGGATGAGCCACGATTTCGCCGAGGCGATCCGGGAGGGGGCCACCATCGTCCGGATCGGCAGCGCCATCTTCGGGGCGCGCGCATGACGGGGGAACTCGACCTGCGGGAAACCGCGCAGGGGGTCGAGGTGCGGGTCCACGTCCAGCCGCGGGCGCGGCGGATGGAGATCGCCGGGACCCACGACCGCGCCCTCAAGCTGAAGGTGGTCGCCCCGCCGGTCGACGACGCCGCCAACCGGGCCGTGGTCGAGTTCCTGGCCTCGGTCCTGGGGGTCGCGAGGTCCTCCATCACCATCGCGGCGGGGGCGAAATCGCGGGACAAGACCCTCGCCATCCGCGGCTTGTCCCCCGCGCAGTTCCTTGCCCGCCTCGGGGCGCGCTGAAATCCCGTGCCGCTGTGCAAAACCTGTGGAAATGGGTGCGGACGATTTCCTCTTACTTCACCATCAAAAGGGTTTATGAAATACGCACAGGCTGAGGGGCGGGCTGTGGAAATCGTGCCCGCTTCGTCTGATCGGCGGGCGGGGGGAAAAGATTACGTTTCGGCGCCCAACCGGACGACGACGGCGGTGATGTTGTCCGGCCCCCCGGCCTCGTTGGCCGCCCGCACCAGGCGCCGGCAGACCTCCTCCGCAGAGGCCTCCTCCGGGGAGGCGTCCGGCCCGGCGAGGATCCCCCGGATCTCCTCGTCGCCGAGCACGTCGGTGAGCCCGTCGGAGCAGAGGAGGTAGAGGTCCCCCTCCCGGCAGAGGGCGGAGCAGAGGTCCACCTCGACGTCGGCGTGGGTGCCGATCGAGCGGGTGACGAGGTGTTTCTGGGGGTGGCGGACGATTTCGTCCTTGGAGAGGATCCCGTTTTCGAAGAGCGGCCAGACCAGGGAGTGGTCGCGCGTCAGCTGCTGGAGAACCCCCTCCCGCAACAGGTAGGCGCGCGAATCCCCCACCTGGGCCACGTGGTAACGGGGGCCGTCGAAAAGGAGCGCCGTCAGGGTGGTGCCCATCCCCCGGTATTCGTCCCGCGCCCGCTGCGTTTCGTAGACCCGGGCGTTGGCCTGCCGCACGGCCGCGTGGAGCCGCGCCCCCGCCTCCCCGGCGGGGCCGGCGCGGAGGACCTCCTCGACGACGGAGGCCGCGATCCGGCTGGCGACCTCGCCGGCGGCGTGCCCCCCCATCCCGTCCGCCACCAGGAAAAGACGGTCCGGGGCGTCGGCGACGAACGAGTCCTCGTTGGAGGCCCGCACCCGGCCCTGATCGCTGTGCACCCCGAATTCGATCCGCAAGCAGTCACCCCGGCGTCCGCGTGGAGCCCGGTCCGCCGCCCGTGCGGCGTCCGGTCCCGGACGCTGTCATCATACCCCGCTTTCGACCCGGGCGACACCAAAACCATGGGGCGAAATCGAACCTTTCCCCGGCCCGGGCGCCCCGACGGCTTGAGCCCTGTGTTATGATGGCGCAAACCGGAGGCACGAGGCCCTTATGATCCCACGACCCAAAAACCCGTTCCGGCTCTTTTCCCTTCTCCTCCTGCTCGGCTGCGCGGCGCTGCCCGCCCTGGCCGGCGTTTCCCGCGCGCTCCAGCAGGAGATCCGGGGACGCTACGAGAACCGGGCGATGGTGCTGAAGATCCCCCTGTACGGCGAGCGGCAGACGGTGCGCGTCACCCCACAGGGCCACCGCGTCGAGCCGGGGTCGGGGTCCCCGCGCTTCAGGGTGGGGGACCAGCTGCGCATCCTCGAAGTCGCCTTCCCGGGGGACCAGATCCGGTTCCGCCTGAGCCCCGTCACCTCCCCCGGAACGTTCGAGCTCCTGCTGCAGTTCGACGCCGGGCTGGAGGACGACGCCCCCATCCGGGCGGCGTTCGACCGGGCGATCGCGGCCGTCCTCACCGAGGGGCTCCGGTACGCCGAGATCGACGACGCCCGGCGCCAGGTCGTGGCCGGCCATTTCGAGCGGTCGGTCGGCGAGCTGGCCGAGGCCGCGTCGATCAGCCGCGACGCGGCGCTCGAGCAGATCGCCCCCCTCCTGCCCGCCTACCAGCAGGCGAAGCGGGAGGCGGCCTCCCTCGAAAGCCGGCTCCAGAAGATCTCCGGCCAGCTCTCCGCCGCCCAGGCGGAAAACCGGGCGCTCGAGGCGAAGGCCAGGAGCGTCGAGGAGCAATCGGCCCGCCTGAAGAGCTCCAACGCGGCGCTGGAGGAACGGATGCGCAGCTCCTCATCCCAGATCTCGCGCCTGGGGGAGGAACTGCGCGCGGCCCAGGGGACGGCCCACGGGTACCAGAAGGAGCTGGCGGACATCCAGCGCTCGCTCAACCTGAAGGCGGAGGCGGGCAAGGACCTCTCCCGGCAGATCGCGGAGCTGGGCCGGGCCCTGCGCGGGCTGCAGGGGGACAAGGACGTCCTCACGGCCAAGGTCGCCGCGCTGGAAAAGGAGGTCGCGTCCCGCCTGGCGGCCGCCGCCCGCCTCGAGGGGGAGATCGCGGAGCTCAAGCGGGACAAGGCCGGGCTGGAAGAGACCCTCCGCGCCCTGACCTCCAAGGAGGACTCGCTCGCCCGGCAGTACCTGGAACTCAAGAACGAGAAGGAGAAGCTGGAGCTGTTCGCCGGGGGCGTCCGCGCCCTGCGGACGCGGCTGGTGGAGGAAAAGGAGGAGGGGGGCTTCCGCACGGGGAGCGCGCGGGTGCTCGTCGACGACCTCGTCATCGGCCTCCTCGAGTGGAGGATCCCCGCCTCGGTCCCGCGCGGCCGCACGGGGGAGGCGGAGGCCGCGTTCACCGCCGAATCGATCGACTACGTGCGCGCGACGCCGGAGGAAAAGCGCGTGCTGCGCTCGCTCGGCGACCCGCTCCGGGTGCGCATCGAGCTCGCCCCGGCGACCGACGCCGTCCGGGCCGAGGCCGGCGCGGGGGACGCCGTGAGGGCGGTCCGGGAACGGGAGCGCGCCCGGTGGACCTGGAACCTCCAGGGCCTCCGGGACGGACGGCTCCGCTTCTCGGTCAGCCTGCTCGACCAGGGCGGCGCCGCGATCCCGCTCCTGGAGCGCGAACCGGCGCTCGGGGCCCCGGGCGCGGTGCGCCGCGTGCGCGAAGCCCTGAGGCCGGTCCCCCTGGGCGTCGGCGCGGTCCTGGGCTTCCTCCTCTGCGGCATCGTCGGCGTCTTCCGGCGCCCGCGGCGGCGCGCGCCGGGCGCGCCCCCGCCCGCGGCCCACGCCCCCAGGAAGGGGCTGTGACTCACTCCACCTTGCCGCCGACGATGATGCGGCGGGTGGAGGAGATCCAGGCGCGGATCCGCTCCGGGTCGCCGGCGTTGAGGAAACGGAAGTTGTATTTCCTGTTGTTGCGGGTCCGGACCGACATCTGGTCCCCCTCGATGGCGAAGTGGCGCATGTCGCGGTAGGACTCGTAGAAACTGTGGTCGGTCGCCGTCGTCCGGAATTCCATCCCCTCTTCCGAAAAATGGAGGCTCCCCCGGCAACTCGAAAACGCGTGCCGGTGCTCCACCGGGTAGGAGTGCTTCATGACGGCGGAGGCGCGCTCCCGGTCCCGCAGGTCCTGGATCATCGACAGCAGGCGCTCCGGGGTGTAGGCGTCCGCCCCCCCCAGCTCCCGGGCCCGGACCAGGTGCTCCTCGGCCCGCTTCAGGTTGTTGCGGTGGTAGTCGTAGAGCAGGCCCAGGTTGAGGTGCGCCAGGACGTTGCGGGGGTTGAGCTGGAGGCTTTTCTCGAAATTCAGGATGGCGGTGTCGAGCTGCTTCCGGTTCTGGTGGCTGGCGCCGAGGTAGAAGTAGGCCTCGTCGCTCGACGGCTCCGCCTTGAGAACCTCGCGCCACTCCGCGATCGACTTTTCGTAGGCGCCCGCGCGGAAGGACTGCAGGGCCGCCTGGCGCAGCGCGCCGGCCCTCGCGCTCGATTCCTTTTCCTCGCTCTTCTGCCGCTCCGCCTGCGCCAGCTCGGCGAGGCGGGACTCGATCGCCTCCAGGCGGGTCCGGCTGTAGCTGTCCTCGGGAAAATACTCGAGCATCGCCCGGAAATCGCCGCGCGCCCCCGTCCAGTCGGAGGCGGCGATCTTGGCGTCCCCGCGGTTCTGCATCAGCTCCTTCAGACGGGCGACCGCCTCCCGGATGTAACCGTTGTCCGGGTCGAGGCGCTGGATGCTCCGGATGGCGTCCAGGGCGTTGTCCCGGTCCGGGGGGAGGAGGCTCCCGACCTTCATGGCCGCCTCGGCCCGGGCGCGCCACTGGAGAATCTGCTCCTCGCGGTCCTGCAGGCTCTCGTCGAGCTTGGCCGCGAGGTCCTCGAGCCGCTCCCCGATGGCGGCGTCCCCCGGGAAGAGGAGCGCGAGGTTCCGGTACTGCTTCTCCGACTCCAGCCAGTCTTCGCGCGCGTAGGCCACCTCGGCGCGCCGGCGGATGGTATCGGCCAGCCGGGAGCGGACGCCGGCCGCGTTCTGGTTGGCGGGGTCGATCGCGAGGATCCGGTCGACGAAGTAGAGGACGTTGTAGTCCTCGGGGGGGGGGAGGAGGATGTTGTCCTTCAGGGCGCCGTCCAGCTTCCTGCCGAGCGCTTCGATTTCCGCCAGCTGCTCGTTGCTGAGCCGGGGGACGACGGGCTCGAGGCTGTAGTGCAGGCTCTCGGTGGCGTAGGGGATCACCACCACCTGCCGGACCTGCTCCTTGTACCCCTCCAGCGCGAGGCTCACCCGGTGCCCCCCGCTCCGCAGGTTCTCGATCGAGACCGGTGAGGTCCCGCGCACCTCGCCGTCGACCGAGACGAGGGCGCCGGCGGGGGTGGTCTTGACCGTCAACCCCCCGAACTTCGGTTTCCAGTACTGGTACAGGAAAGCGGCGGTGAAGGCGACCAGGGCCATCAGGACCAGGACCGCGAATCCCAGCATGACGGTGCGGACCCGGATCACGGCCGGTTTCGCCTTCCCCCCCCGACCCGCCGGCCCGTGCTCCGGCGGGGCGCCCGCGAGCGCGGCCCCGTCCGCGGGGCAGTAGGTGAATTCCTCCGGATATCCCTTGCCGCACTCCGGGCACTCTCTGCTCAAGGCCGCTCCCTGTCGGTAATCGATGCGCCGGGGGTGAACCGGGCCGTCACGGCAGGCTCGACCGGGCCGAGGGGAGGAACTCCCCGGCGCCGGCGCGCGCCGTGACCTTGTGCTCGCGCGCGATCACCTTCCCCCGCTGCAGTACCATCCAGGGGGCCCCGCGCACGCCCATCCCCTCGTAGGGGGTGTAATCGGAACGCGAAACGCTCGTAGCCTTCGAAAGGGTGACCTCGGCCGCGGGGTCGAAGAGGATCATGTCGGCGTCGCTCCCGACCGCCAGCGTCCCCTTGCGCGGGAAGAGCCCGAAAATCCTGGCCGGGGAGGCGCTCACCAGCTCGACCAGGCGGTTGGGCGAGATCTTTCCCGCGCCGACGCCGGCCGAGTGAACGAGGGACACCCGCTCCTGGATCCCCGCGAACCCGCGCGGGGCCCGGGTGAAATCCTCCCTCCCGAGGTCCTTCTGCCCCGCGTAGTCGAACGCCCGGTGATCGCTCGCGACCGCGTGGATGTCGCCGCTCGAGATCGCCTTCCAGAGCACGTCGGCGTGCCAGGAGGGGCGCAGCGGCGGGATGCAGATGTACTTCTCCCCGTCCGGGTCCTCGTACCGGTCGCTCGTGAGCACCAGGAAGTGGGGGGAGGTCTCGGCGTAGACCACCTGCCCGCGGTCCCGCGCCGCCTTGACCTTCTCGATCGCGTGGGCGCAGGAGACGCCGCTCAGGTAGATGGGGGCCCGGGCCATCTCGGCGATGCTGATGGCGCGGGCCGTCGCCTGGGCCTCCACCTCCGGCGGGCGGGCCGAGGGGAGGTAGCGGACCGACGTCCTCCCCTCCGCCTGCAGCCGGCGCAGGTAGCTCCGGACGATCTCCCCGTTTTCGGCGTGCAGGCACGCGATCGCCCCGGCGGCGCGGACGCATTCGAAGAATTCCAGCAGGTCGCCGTCGTTGATGTACCGTTCCCCCCAGCCGTCGAGCCGGGCGTGAAAGCTGGTGACGCCGGCGTCGACCATGGCGGGGATCTCCCCGAGAACGCCGGGGTTCACCTCGCAGATCGCGAGATGGAAGGCGTAATCCACCACCGAGCGCCCGGCCGCCTTCCCCTTCCACTCCTCGAGCGCCGCGAGGAGCGTCCCCCCGGGGGCCTGTTCCGCGTAATCGATCACGGTGGTGGTCCCCCCGGCGGCGGCCGCCGCCGTGGCGCTCTCGAAATCGTCGGCCGACGCCATGCCGTCGCACAGCGCGCCGAGGTGGGTGTGGGCGTCGACCGCCCCCGGCAGCACCCACTTGCCGGTCGCGTCGATGATCTCGTTGGCGATCTTGGAGATCTCTCTCCCGATTTCGGACACCCTGCCGTTCTTGACCAGGATGTCGGCCCGGTAGGTGTCGGCGGCGGTGATGATGGTCCCGTTCTTGATCAGTGTCGTCATAGGTTCTCCAGCCGGCGTTGCCGCGGTACGCGGGTGCCCCGATTATAGCAAAGGGGGAGGGCGCCTGTCAGCGGTGCCGTTCGGGCCCGTCGAAGACCCGGGCGAAGACGGCGTCGACGTTGCGCAGCTGCAACTCGGGGTTGACGACGGCGCGCACCTCCTCCGCGTCGAGGACCCGGGTGATGTCGGGGTCCTCGACGAGGGCGTCCAGGAAGTCCTTCTCCTCGTCCCAGACCTTCATGGCGCAGCGCTGGATCCAGCGGTAGGCCTCCTCGCGCAGCACCCCCTTCCGGGTCAGGTCGAGCAGCAGCTGCCCCGAATAGGCCAGCCCCCGCGTCAGCTCGATGTTTTTGAGCATGCGGTCGGGGTGGACCACCAGCCCGGCGACGATGCGCGTCATCGCCCGGAGCATGTAGCAGAGGACCGAGGTCGCGTCGGGGAGGATCACCCGTTCGGCGGAGGAGTGGGAGATGTCCCGCTCGTGCCAGAGCGCCACGTTTTCCAGGGCGGTGACCGAGTACCCCCGCAGCAGGCGCGAGAGCCCCGAGATCTGCTCGCATTTGACCGGGTTCCGCTTGTGCGGCATCGCCGAGGACCCCTTCTGCCCGGAGGCGAACGGCTCCTCCGCCTCCCGCACCTCGGTCCGCTGCAGGTGGCGGATCTCGGTGGCGAACTTGTCGAGCGAGCTGCCGGCGATGGCGATCGCCGCGAGGTACTCCGCGTGGCGGTCCCGCTGCAGCGTCTGGGTGGACACGGGCGCGGGCTTGAGCCCCAGCCGCTCGCACACCCGCGCCTCCACGTCCGGGTCGAGGTGCGCGAAGGTGCCCACCGCCCCGGACAGCTTGCCGACGGCCATCGTTTCGGCCGCCCGGCGCATCCGCTCGCGGTTGCGCCCCATCTCGTCGTACCAGACCGCCAGCTTGAGCCCGAAGGTGGTGATTTCCGCGTGCACCCCGTGCGTGCGCCCCATCATGAGGGTCCGCTTGTGCTCCAGGGCGCGGGCGCGGATGGCCTCCGCGAGCGCGTCCATCGCTTCGAGGATCTTGTCGCTCGCCTCCCGCAGCTGCACCCCGCGGGCGGTGTCCACCACGTCGGTCGAGGTGAGCCCCCAGTGGATGTAGCGGGAATCGGGCCCCACGTGCTCGGCCACGCTGGTGGTGAACGCGATCAGGTCGTGGTGGGTGACGGCTTCGATCTCCCGGATCCGGGGAACGGAAAAATCCGCCTTCCTTTCGATGGTCTCCATCGCCGCGCGCGGGATCCACCCCTTTTCGGCCAGCACGCGGCAGGTCTCCAGCTCCACCCGGAGCCAGGTGCGGAACATGTTTTCTTCCGACCAGATCCCGGCGAAATCCCCGGGCGTGTAACGATCGATCATGGCTGCCTCCTTGCCGCCTGCGTCAGTACCGGAACGTCGGGCCGATTCTGTCCGGGTGCGCCAGTTCGAGCCGGGTCTGCCGCGCCCCCGGACCCGGGCGCTCCTCCAGGGCCCTTTGGGCCGACAGCAGCGCCAGTTCGGGAAGGTTGTTCTGCTTGCTGAGGTGGGCCAGCACCACCACATCCGCCCGTCCGTCGAATTCGTTCGCCAGGTAGTGCGCCACCGAATCGTTGGAGAGGTGCCCCTTCCGGCTCATCACCCGCTGCTTGAGCGCCCAGGGGTAGGGCCCCACCTTGAGCATCCGCTCGTCGTGGTTCGACTCGATCACGATGCCGTCGCAGCCGCGCAGCCGCTCCAGGACGAGGTTCGAGAGAAAGCCCAGGTCGAGCGCGATCGCGATCCGCACCCCGTCCTTCTCCAGGATGAAGCCGAGCGGGTCGGTCGCGTCGTGGGGGACGGAAAACCCGGTGACGCAGATCCCCCCGATGTCGAACCCCTCGCCCGGGCGGATGCGGCGGAGCTTGCGCTCCTCCAGCTTCAGGCCCGAACCGCCGAACGCCTCCTCCGTCATGAAGACGGGGATCTCCAGGTTTTTGGCGAAGGGGCCGACCCCGCGGCAGTGGTCGCCGTGCTCGTGGGAGATCACGATGGCGGACACGCGCTCCGGTTCCAGCCCGATCTCGCGCAGCCGGCGCGCGGTCTCCCTGCCGCTCAGCCCGGCGTCCACCAGGATATGGGTCTCCCCGTCGCTCACCAGCGTGGCGTTCCCCGAACTGCCGCTCCCCAGTACCGTGAAACAGAGCCCCATCGGTCACGCACCCATGGGCGCGGCCCCGAACTCCGCGCCGGACCCGGCGCCCAGCGCGGTCAGGGCGAAGGAGGAGGGATCGAACAGGCGGTGGGCCAGGTCGCGGATCTCGCGCGCCGTGACCCGGTCGACCGCCTTCAGGATCTCCCCCGGTTCCTGGCAGCGCCCGTGATAGATCATCTGCTGGGCCAGGTGGGTCATCCGGTTGCTGGAACTCTCCAGCCCCAGCACGATCGACCCCTTCAGGCACTCCCGGGCGCGCTCGAGCTCCGCGTGCGCCACGGGCCGCTCCCTCAGCCGGCGGAACTCCCCGAGCGTCAGCTCCACGACCTGGGCCGCCCGCTCGGGGGCGCACCCGGCGTAGACCGCGAGCGAGCCCGCGTCCCGGTAGAGGTTCAGCATCGAGTAGATGGAATAGACCAGCCCCCGTTTTTCGCGGATGTTCTGGAACAGCCGGGAACTCATCCCCCCCCCGAGGACGCTCGAGAGGAGGCTGGCGGCGTACCGCTCCCGGGAATCGACCGGCGGGGACACCGTCCCCAGACAGAGGTGCGTCTGCTCCAGGTGGCGCTTGCGCCGGACCTTCCGCCCCGGGAAAGCCGTGGGGGGGGGCCCCGCCTCGGCCGCGGGTCCCGGCTCCAGGCCGGAGAAGTGGCGCTCCGCCAGGGCCTGGACCTTCCGGTGGCCGACGTTGCCCGCGACCGCGACGATGGTGTTGCCGGCCGTGTAGTGGTCCCGGAAGAATTTGCGGACGTCGGCGCGGGTGATCGCCGCCACCGTCTCCTTGCTCCCCGAGATCGGCCGGCCCAGGGCGTGCCCCTTCCAGAACTGCTCCAGGTGCATGTCGAGGACCAGCTCCTGGGGGGAGTCCTCGATCATGTTGATCTCCTCGAAGATCACGTTGCGCTCGCGCTCGATCTCCCGCGCGGGGAAGGTCGGGTTGAGGACGATGTCGGAGAGGAGTTCGAAGGCCAGCGGCAGGTGCCGGTCCATCACCCGGGCGTAAAACCCGACGAACTCCTTTTCGGTGAAGGCGTTGAGTTCCCCCCCCACCGAATCGATCGCGGCGGCGATGTCGGCGGCCGAGCGGGTGCGCGTCCCCTTGAACAGGAGGTGCTCGATGAAATGGGAGATCCCCGCGTGCCCGGCCGTTTCGACCCGGGAGCCGCATTTGACCCAGACCCCCAGCGAGACCGAGCTGAGGTGGGGCATGGCCTCCGAAACCACGACGAGACCGTTGGGGAGCACTTTTTTCCGGACGTCCATCCGCATGACCGTATTACTTACCACAACGCCGGAGCGGCGGCCAGCATCAAAGAGCCCCCGGCACTCGAAGAGGGGGCGCCAACCATGGTATTTTGGAAACAGCGATGAAGACCAGGAACGTGGTGGGGATGGATCTCGGGGAAATGGAGGCGGTGGCGGCGGGCCTGGGGGAGCCGCGCTACCGGGCGCGCCAGATCTATGCCGGGGTCTACGGGCTCCGGCGGCGCTCGTGGGACGCGTTCCCCGATCTCCCGAAAGCCCTGCGCGCCCGCCTCGGGGCGGACTATTCCCTCGCCTGGCCGCCGCTGGGGGAAACGGCCGTTTCCCGCGACGGCACGCGCCGCTACCTGTTCGAAGTCTCCCCGGGCGCGCACGTCGAATCCGTCTTCATCCCCGAGGAGAAGCGGGACACCCTCTGCATCTCGACCCAGGTGGGGTGCGCCGTCGGCTGCCTCTTCTGCGTCACCGGCCGGCAGCCGCCCGGGCGCAACCTCACCGCGGGGGAGATCGTGGCCCAGGCGCTCACCCTCGTGGCGGACCGCGGCGCGGCCTCCCGGCGCCTCAACATCGTGCTCATGGGGATGGGGGAGCCGCTCCTCAACTACGACAACGTCCTCCGTGCCTTCCGGCTGATGACCGACCCGGAGGGGATGGCCGTCCCCCCCCGCCGCGTCACCCTCTCCACCGCGGGGGTGGTCCCCGGGATCGAGCGGCTCGCCCGGGAGCCGGTGCGGCCCAACCTGGCCGTTTCGCTCAACGCGGCCACCGACGAGGTCCGGGACCGGCTCATGCCGATCAACCGGACCTGGAACATCGCCGCGCTCCTCGGGGCCTGCCGGCGCTTCCCCCTGGAGGAGCGGCGCCGGATCACCTTCGAATACGTGCTCGTCGGGGGGGTGAACGACTCCCCCGACGACGCCCGGCGCCTCGGGCGCCTGCTCGGCGCGCTGCGCCACAAGGTCAACCTGATCCCGCTCAACCCCGACCCGTCGATCGGGCTCGAGCCGCCCCCGCCGGAGCGGGTGCTCGGGTTTCAGCGGGCCCTCGCCGACGCCGGCGTCGCCTCGAGCGTGCGCCGCGCGCGCGGGGAGGACATCGCCGCCGCCTGCGGCCTGCTGGCCGGGCGGGCGCGGGGGGGAGCGGGGGTCACCCCAGGGCGATGACGGACATCATCCGCCCGGCCGCCGCCCCTTCCCGGCGGTAGGAGAAGAACTCCCGGGGGTTGCAGAAGGTGCAGAGGCCCGAATCGTAACGGCGCCCGCGCGCCACCCCGGCGGCCTCCAGCTGCGCCTCCAGCACCCGGGGGAGGTCGAGGAGGAACTTCCCGGGCCGGCCGGGCGCGGGGCGCGCCGCCCCGGGGTAGCCCGCGGCGAAGGCGGCCGCCACCTCGGGCCCGACCTCGAAGCAGCAGGAGCGGATCCCGGGGCCGACGGCGACGTGGAGGTCCCCGGGCCGGCTGCCGAACGCCCGGCCGAGCGCGCCGACCGTCTCCGCGAGGATCCCCGCCAGGGTCCCGCGCCAGCCGGAATGGACCGCGGCCACCGCGCCGGCGACCGGGTCGGCGACCAGGACGGGAAAGCAGTCGGCCGATCTCACCCCCAG
>CAZWXG010000026.1:0-6779 GCA_964637825.1 uncultured Acidobacteriota bacterium | reverse complement strand
CGGCGACCGGGTCGGCGACCAGGACGGGAAAGCAGTCGGCCGATCTCACCCCCAGGGCGGCGCCGGGATGGGCGGCGGCCAGGGCGTCCCCCTCGGGCGGGTCCCACGCGCCGGGAGCGCGCTCCACGACGCACACCCGGCCCGAGTGCACCTGGCGCAGGGTCAGCAGCTCCCCGGCCCCGAATCCGGGCGCGCCGGGAAGGCCGGAGCGGGTGGAAAAGGCGTGGCGCACCCCCGGGAGGCTTTCAAACTCCCGGCAGCTGTAATAAGGTATTCCCCGGGCGGACCGGAGGAGGAAAGCGTCGTCGGGCATCGCCGCATAGTGGGGCGGCGCGCCGCCCGCTGTCAACCCGCTTCTCGGAGCCGGACATGATCGTGGGGACCGGAATCGACATCGTCGACATCCCCCGCCTGCGCGCGATCCTCGGGCGGCAGGGGGAGCGTTTCACCGCCCGGGTGTTCACCCCCGGCGAGCGGGAGTACTGCCTGGCCTACCGCGACCCCGCCCCCCATTTCGCCGCGCGCTTCGCCGCCAAGGAAGCGCTCATGAAGGCGCTGCGGACCGGCTGGGGGAAAGGGGTGTCGTGGCAGGACGCGGAGGTGGTGCGCGCCCGGCCCGACGCCCCCGTCCTGGCCCTTCACGGCCGGGCCGCGGCGCTCGCCGCCTCCCTGGGGGCCTCGGCCGTCCACCTCAGCCTCACCCACGCGGAGGGCTGGGCGGCCGCCACGGTGATCCTGGAAAGAGCCTGAGGCCGCGGAGATGACCATGAAGGCGCTGGAACTGCTCGCCCCCGCCGGGACCCCCGACATCGGCATCGCCGCCATCGACCACGGCGCCGACGCCGTCTACATCGGGGCCCCGCGCTTCGGCGCCCGCGCCGCGGCGGGGGCCGACCTGGACGGGATCGCGCGCCTGGTCCGGCACGCCCATTTCTTCCGCGCCCGGGTCTACGTGGCGCTCAACACCATCCTCACCGACGGGGAACTTCCCGAAGCCCTGGGGCTCATCCGGGAGATTCACGCCCTCGGGGCGGACGGGCTGATCATCCAGGACGTCGGGCTCCTGGAGCTCGACCTCCCCCCCATCCCCCTGATCGCCAGCACCCAGATGCACAACCACACGCCGGAGCGGATCGCCTTCCTCGAACGGGTCGGGTTCCGCCGCGTGATCCTGGCCCGCGAGCTGGCGCTCGAGGAGATCGCCGCCATCCGCCGCGCCACGGGCGTCGAGCTCGAGGCGTTCGTCCACGGCGCCCTGTGCGTCAGCTACAGCGGCCAGTGCTACATGAGCCAGGCGGTGGCGGCGCGCAGCGGCAACCGCGGCGTCTGCGCCCAGCCCTGCCGCGGCCGCTACACCCTGCTGGACGGCCGCGGGCGCGTGATCGAGTCCGACCGCTACCTCCTCTCGCTGCGCGACCTCTGCCTGATCGACGACCTCCCCGCCCTGGCCGGGGCGGGGGTGAGCTCCTTCAAGATCGAGGGGCGGTACAAGGAAATCGAGTACGTCAAGAACATCACCGCCGCCTACAGCCGGGCGCTCGACGCCTTCATCGCCGGCGCCAAGGGGTACCGCCGCGCCTCCTCCGGCCGCTGCGACCTCCGCTTCACCCCCGACCCGCAGAAGACGTTCAACCGCGGCTACACCCGCTTCTTCCTCCCCGGCGGGCGGCCGAAGACCGCCTCGCTCGACACCCAGAAATCGATCGGGGAACCGGTCGGCACCGTCACGCGCCTGGGCGCCGGCTGCTTCGAGACCGACGGCGCGCGCCTGCAGAACGGGGACGGCCTCTGCTTCTTCACCCGCACGCGCACCCTTGCCGGCTTCCGGGTGGAGCGGGTGGAGGGGGACCGGGTCTACCCCTCGGCCATGGAGGGGCTGCGGCCGGGCACGCGGTTGTACCGCAACCTCGACATCGCCTTCAACCGGATGCTGCGCCGGGCGACGGGCCGGCGGCGGATCGGGGTGGAGATGGATTTCGCGCACGACGGGGGCGTCGTCCGCCTCGCCGTCCGGGACGAGGACGGGCACGCGGCCGCGGCGGAGGCCCCGCTCGCGTTCGAACCCCCGCTCGACGCCGGACGATCGCTCGCGCAGGTGCGGGCGCAGCTCGCGGCCACCGGCAACACCCCGTTCGCCGCCACCGAGGTCCGCGTCGCCGGCCCGGTCGGCTTCTACCCCCTGAGCTTCCTCAACCGGCTCAAGCGCGACGCGCTCGAGGCGCTCGCGCGGGTCCGGACCGAAACCTGCCCCCGCGACGAGGCGCCCTTCGTCCCCAACGACGCCCCCTTCCCCGAGCCGCGGCTCGACTACCACGCCAACGTCCTCAACCGCCACGCCCGCCGCTTCTACGAGCGCCACGGCGCCGAGGTGGTCGAAGGCGCCTTCGAGACCCTCCCCGACCCGGTGGGGCGGGAGGTGATGACGTCGCGCTACTGCCTCCGCCGCGAGCTCGACGCCTGCCCCAAGTGCGGCGGCGCCCACCTGCTCGAAGAGCCGCTCCGGATCAAGGACGGCGGCCACACCTACCTGTTGCGCTTCGACTGCGAAGCCTGCCGGATGTCGGTCATTCTCGAAAAGAAGCAATAGCCCGCCCCTGCCGGCACAAACCGGCCAAGGTTGACTAACCGATTAGCTAATTTTATAATGGGACCAAGGAGTGGGCTATGATTCTGGTCACCATGCACGAAGCCAAAACCAACCTGTCGAAACTCGTCAAGGAATCGCTGGCAGGGGAAGAGGTCGTGATTGCGCGGGGGAGCAAACCGCTGGTCAAACTGGTGCCGGTCACCCCCTCATCCAAGCAGCGCCGGCTGGGCGGGTGCCCGGGGCTGATCCTTCAGATGGATGACGACTTCAACGCGCAGGCAGGCGATTTTTCCGGATACGTGTGACGCATGCTCCTTCGCGCCTTATGGCGCTCCCTGTGTGTTCTGACCTGCTGCCTTGGCCTTCGCCGCCTCCATCATGCGGGTGAGCTGCCCGATATCGAAGCGGGTGCGGCTGTGCATCCCGCCGTCCCTCATGTCGACCTCCACCGTCATCTTCCCCGACAGCGGGGGGAGCGCGCCGGCGCCGGGGCGCGGGGGCGCGATCTGGCGCACCCCCTCGAAGAGCGCGCCGAGGTCGATCTCCATCCGGGAGGTGGGGCCCGCGGCGGGCACGGGCGCGAGAGCGGCCGCCTGCGCCGCCAGATCCGCGATCCCGGCGTCGCTCGAGGCGAACAGGAGGAGGTCGCCCGAGGCCGCCATCCTCATCTCGAAGGGGAGCTGCTCCAGCGGGTTGTCCGGCCCGTCCGCCCCGGCCCCGGGGAGCGCCCCGGGGTTCATCCTCAGCCCCACGACCCGCAGCCCGGCCACGGTGCTGTCCCCCGTGCGCTCGTAGAGCGCCGCCGGCGCCGGCTGGTCCGCTGCCGCGGCCAGCGCCGCGACCCGCCCGGCGTAGCGGTCCAGGAAGGGGAGATAGGTTTTTTCGATATACGCGTCGCCGTCGACCCCCGGGGAGAGGACATAGATCCCCTTCATCGCGATCCCCTCGGCGCCGAGCCGCATCCCGCCGGACATTTCGCCGGTGAACCCTTCGCCGAGCGCGGAGAGTTCCCCGGGCTCGAACCCCATCCGGCGGTAGAGGCGCCCGTAAACCAGCTCGGCCAGTTCCATCATCCCCGACATCTCCGGGGCGCGCGACCAGAAGCGCAGCGGCATGTCCTCAGCGACCTCGCCCAGCCGCATCTCCCCGCCGGGGTCCACGAAGAGGCGCCCGAGCGCCGTGTCCCGGCCCGCCTCGACGTCCATGACCAGCGACAGGGCCTCCCCCTCGACCTCCATGCCCAGGCGCAGGGTCTCCGCCTGCCCGACGAGGCCCAACATGTCGCCCATCATGGCCCGCATCTCATCGGGGGGGATCACGACGCCCCCGGCCGCGGGAGGAGCCGGCTCCGCTTCTCCGACCTTCGCGAGCGCCGCGTCGAGCTGCGGCTTCATCCGGGCCATCATGAGGGCGGCGGGAATTTCGAGCACCAGGTTGGCCGGCGGCCGGACGGCCGAGGCCCGCACGAGCGCCTGCTCGAGGGCCGGGTCGATGGCCGCGCCCGCGCCGGGCCGGGGCGGGAAGGAGACGAGGTAGTACCCTTCCCGCGCCGCGGCGCCCAGGGCCGCCTGAAACCGGGCGTTGGGTTCGCGGAACGGGACCAGCGCCACCGCCACGGGGCTCGGCCCGCCCTGGATCACCCCGGCCACGACCGGGCGCGCGGGGTCGAGCCATTCCGTCCCCCCGAACAGCGCGCGCAGCATCCCCACCTGGGCCCGGACCGGCGAATCGGCCGGGGTCAGGGTTTCCACGTCCCGGATCAGCCGCTCCACGTCCCCGATTTTGACCAGGAGCGGGGGCTCCGCCGCCCCGGCCGCGGGGAGGAAGACTCCTGCGCCCAGGGTGAAAAGCAGGCAAAGGACGGCGCACCGGCATCTCTGGCTAGGCATGACTCCTCCTGAAGGCATCTGCCTGTCTTATATCATATTTTCAATGCATCCCCTCGCCCTGTTTTCCGCCCCGGTCTTTCCCGCCTCGAAACGTCAGCCCGAAGATCCGGGCTGATTTCCGGTCAGCAACCAGAGCGGCCTCATTCCCGGGCCCATTTCTGAAGGTCGCTGAAAGCGTCTTCCAATGGATTCTTCGCACCTGGATGGGTCAAGCCGTGATCACTCCCCGGGTATCGATGAATGACGGCGTTGGTGCGCCTGTGGCGGATGATCTCGGCGACAAGCAGATCGAATGATTCCACCGGAGAATTGGTATCTTCGGTGCCATGGGCCAAAAACAGTTTCGCTCCTGTTTTGAGCAGTGATTCGATGGGAGGGTGAGCGCAAAATGATGCCCAGCGGCGATAGGCGTGTCCCTGAAACATCTTCGTGTCGCTCTCCGGGTCCTCGAAAATCCTGCGAAAATCGGCTTCGATCTCCTGCAGGGCTTCAACGATCCGGTCCGGCGCAGCTCCCGCCTTTTCCATCTGCTTGCGCTTGAAAATGAGGAAATCAAACAACTGCGTCGGGCCTCCGCCGGAAAGAAAGGCCAGATGGGTGATGCGCGCATCTTCCGCGGCAGCGCCCGCCGCCACAACCGCTCCCTCGGAATGTCCGACCAGCACTACCCGCGAAGGATCGACCATGGGCTCACGCAACAGACGGTCGAGCAGCAGCCGGACTTCCGCAACCCTCCCTTCAAACGTGGCATGCCGCGTGTATTCCAGGGGAGCGGGCGTACCCCGGAAGTTCTCGTTGATGCCTATGCCTCGCTTGTCACTCGCAACCACGTGATATTCATCCGCCATCCGCGGCCCCAGCGAAGCAAATATGCCGGTGCGATAGCCGCCGTCGGGCATCTGCATGAATTGAGCCTGCGGCCCCGACCCGTCGACGATGATCATGACCGGCTTTCGCGTAGCGAGACACCCATTCCGATCGACAAGGAAAGCCGTTTGCATGGTGCCGTCGGCGCGCCGATTCGGGAATTGCCGAAAATCCCGCGGCAATTGGGGATTGGGTGTCCAATCCAGGGTCCATCCGATACCGGAATTAGGCCTGGGTGTTTCGGCCATTCCTGTCACGGTTCCGGGAATTCCAATCATGCCCCATACCAGCAAAGCGAGAGAAAAGCCCGGTACATAGATTTTCATGGTTTCTCCAATGAACGGCTCCGGCCATGCTTTTCATTAAGATCATCAAAACGAGCGATTCCATCACCGGTTCCACTTTTCTTATGGATGATGATCGGGTTGTCCCACTGATGGTGAACAGCTGGATTTGGCTTGACCTTTTGGCCTAGAATTTCGCGATTTCAATCTTATGCATTCGCATCATGTTGGCGAACGCGTTCGGTTTTTTCATCAGTTCTTCCATGTTCGCCGGGACCACCTGCCAGCTGACACCGAACCTGTCTTTGCTCCAGCCGCACTGCTCCGCCTCCGGAACGGCCGAAAGTTTTTCCCAGAAGTCATCGATCTCGGCTTGATCCTGACACGCGATCGATAAAGAAATCGCTTCGTTGAAGTTGAAGTCATGCTCGACCCCGCTGTCCATCGCCGCGAACCACTGGCCTGCCAATGTGAAGTCAGCGAACATCAGCGACCCCGGCTTGGCCGGACCGGTATCGTCCACATAACGGGCGAGCGTACCCAACGTGGCGTCCTTGAATACGGATAGATAATAATGGATCGCTTCCTCCGCGCGGTTGTTGTTTTTGCCTATGAACATCAGCGACGGAATGATGAACGGACGCGGCTCGCCATCGGGGTCGGTCAAAATCAGCTGCCACGTCAGCCCGTAGCGGTCTTTGACCCAGCCATAGCGTTTGCTGAAGGGATAGGCCTCCAATGGCATGAGCGCCTCCCCGCCGTCCATGAGTCTGTTCCACAGCTCATCGAGGTGTTCGCTCGCCCGTCCGTCACGCGACGGATCGAAATTCAGCAGGAACGAAATCGATGGATTGAATGCAAACTCCGGCCCGGCGTTGATAGCCACAAGCCGCAAACCCCCAATCTCGAAGTCGACGGTCAGCACTTTGCCCGCCATCTCGAGCTGAAAATCCGCCAACCCCTCTTCGGCGCTTTTCGGGTAATACACCGTGGAAACCACCTTACCCTCCGGAAACGCCGACACGTAGAAATCCGCCGCTTCCCGAGCATTCCCATCAAACCATAAGTTCGGTGTGATTTTCTGTTGCATGACGCCCTCCTCCTTCATGCTCCTGTAACTCCATGATACCAAAACCGGGATGCGCGTCATCC
>CAZWXG010000025.1:19530-26558 GCA_964637825.1 uncultured Acidobacteriota bacterium | reverse complement strand
GCCATCGGGGATATCGAGAGGATGTGGCCCGACGGCCCGCCGCAGCACCGCCTCCGGATCCAGGGCACCATCATGCCCGGGCATGCGGAGAGCGGGCTGCTCGTCAGGGACAAAACCGGAACCCTTCCGGCCCAGCCCCTGTTCACCCGGCCGGTCTCCCCCGGGGACGAGGTGGAGCTGGTCGGGTTCGCCGACCCCGCCAGCCCCGCTCCCAGGATCATCAACGCCGTCTTCCTCCGGATCAGGGCCGAGGCGTTCCGGAGCGCCGAGGAAGAGGGGCTGCCGCTCCTGACCCGGATCGCCGGAATCCGCCGGCTGTCGGGCGGGGAGGCGGCCCGGGGGTATCCCGTCAGGATCAGGGGGGTGGTCACCCACCACAACCCCCAGTTGTCGATGACGTTTCTGCAGAACGGCCCGGACGCCATCTACCTGAACTCGCTCGACCCGGCCCTCCGGCTGGACGAACGCATCGAATACGAGGTCCGGGGTTTCAGCGCTCCCGGCGATTTCGCCCCCATCGTCACCAAGCCCGAATTCCGCAGGCTGGGGCCCGCCCCGCTCCCCCCCGCCGTCGACCTCACCCTGGATCAACTGTCCACCGGCCGCTACGACTGCCGCCGCGTCCGGGTGGGCGGGGTGGTCCGCGCGGTTCACCAGGTCGGCAACCGCTGGCGCCTCGAACTGTTCAGCGAGGGGAAAACGATCGAGGTCTGGCTGTCGAATTCCATGACCACCGGGGAGATCGCCTCGTTGCTGGATGCCGAGATCCGGGCGACCGGCGTCTGCTCGATTCAGGTCAGCGGGTGGGGCAACATCAGCGGCTTCCGGCTGAACCTCTCCTCGATCGGCGACATCCGGGTCGAAAGGCGGCCCCCCTTCGATCCCTTTTCCGCCCCCCTGTCCGCCATCCGGAACATTTTCCGCGACCCGGGCCGCGCCGCGACGGCCCACCGCGTCCGGATCGAGGGCGTTCTATTGCACCAGCAGCCTGCGGCCCTCTACGTGCGAGACCGCTCCGGCGCCCTCTCCATCCCGATCCAGCAGTCCCTGCCGGTGAATCCCAACGACATCCTGAGCGTGAGCGGCTATCCGGCCCCCGGTGAATTCGCCCCCACCCTGGAGCACCCCCTCGTCAAAAGGGTGGGATCGGGCCCGGCCCCGGCCCCGAAAGCCCTTGCGGGGGTGAGGGAGCTGCCGGCCGCGATCCACGGGGATCTCGTGCGCCTCCGCGGCCGGCTGGCAGACCAGTGGCACGGGATCGAAGGACACACCTACATCCTGCAGGACTTCGCGCGCGACCCGATGGCGTTCGAAGCCTTCCTGCAGAACGGGCAGGGCACCTATTCCTCCCCCCCCCTGCGCAACGGCAGCGAACTGGAGCTGACCGGGATTGCGCTCCTGCGGTCCGGAGGGGGGGGTAAACACGGCGTTCGCTTCCTCCTGCGCACCCCCGAGGATATCCGCGTGCTGAAAAACGCCCCCTGGTGGGGGACGCGCCACACCGTGTGGGCCCTCGGGATCCTGATGACGGCGATCCTGCTGGCGCTCGGGTGGGCCGGCCTGCTCAAGGCGCGGGTCAACCGCCAGACCCGCATCATCCGGCAGCGGCTGGAAATCGAGGCGGCCCTGGAGCGCCGCTACCGGGAGCTCTTCGAAGGGTCCAACGACATCGTCTTTTCCTGCGACGCCCGAGGCCGGCTGAGTTCGGTCAACCCCGCCGCCGCCCGCATCCTGGGATACCCCGCCGGCGAGTTGCTCGGCCGGAACGCACTCGAACTGGTGGCCCCGGATTCCCTCCCCGGAATCCGAGCCTGGATCGAACGAAAGAGCCGGGGAGAGGAGTGCGGGGCCCTCGAATGCGAGTTGCGGACCCGGGAAGGGCATCCGGTCCTGGTCGAAATCAACGGCGACATCGTGGCCTCCGGGGGCATCCCCGGCGGGGGGCACGGGATCGCCAGGAACATCACCGAACGGAAGCAGGCGGAACGGACCCTGCGCCAGAGCGAGGAAAAGCTCCGGCAGGCGCAGAAGATCGAGGCGATCGGGAACCTCGCGGGGGGAATCGCGCACGATTTCAACAACATCCTGGCCGCGATCCTGGGCTATGCCGAACTGTCGGCGCCCGAACTCCCCCCCGGGCACCCGGTGGGCGAAAACCTCGGCCAGATCTCCCGGGCGGCCCGGCGCGCGCGCGATGTCGTCAACCAGATCCTGGCCTTCAGCCGCAAGCTCGAGCACCCGCGGTGCCCCATCCTCCTGCAGCCGGTCCTCCAGGAGGCGCTCGACCTGCTGCGCGCCACCCTGCCCGCCACGATCGAAATCCGGACCGACATCGCGTCCGACTGCCCGCCGGTGCTGGCCGACTCCACGCAGATGCACCAGGTCGTGATCAACCTGGCCACCAACGCCGCGCATGCCCTGAAGGACACGGGGGGGGAGATGCACCTGGCCCTGCAACCGGTCCCGTGCCCGGCCGGGGTTTCCCCGGACCTGCCGCCGGGCGAGTACGTCTGTCTGAGCGTTCGCGACACGGGCCCCGGGATCGACCCCGCGATCCAGAAGCGGATTTTCGACCCTTACTTCACCACCAAACCCGCCGGGGAGGGGAGCGGCCTCGGCCTGGCGGTGGTCCACGGCATCGTGCAGGCCCACGGCGGCCGTGTGCGCCTGGAGAGCGCGCCCGGGACGGGGACCTGTTTCCTCGTTTACCTCCCCCGCTGCACCGCCGCTCCGGCCCCGGCCGGGCCGGCGGCCCCGGCCGCCGTGCGGGGGAGCGGCCGGATCCTGTTCGTGGACGACGAGGAAACCCTCGTGAAGCTCGGCAGGCGGTTTCTGGAAAAACTGGGCTATGACGTGACCGGGGAAACCTGCGGGCGCCGGGCCCTGGAGCTGTTATGCGCGGATCCCGACCGCTTCGACCTGATCGTCACGGACCAGACCATGCCGCAGATGACCGGGATCTCCCTGGCCGAGTCGGCGTGGAAGCTGCGGCCCGGTCTTCCCGTCGTCATCTCGACCGGCTACAGCGAACAGATCACCCCCGACCAGAGCGTGCAGCTGGGATTCCATGCGCTGCTGCCCAAGCCCTATTCCCTTTCCGAGCTGTCGCAGACCGTGAAGAGCTGCATGGAGCGGAGGGGGGAGGCGGATCAGAGCACGGGATAGGAGCCGAGCACCTTGAGGTAAGGGGCCAGTTCCCTCAGGTGCCCGAGCGCGTGCACGCACTCGCGGCTCCGGACGTCGATCCCCAGGTCGAGGTAAAACAGGTATTCCCAGGGCAGGCCCCGGATCGGACGCGACTCGATCTTGCTGAGATCGATGTTGCGCAGGGCGAAGACCGACAGCGCCCTGAAGAGGATTCCGGGCTCGTTGCGAAGCCCGAACACGATGCTGGTCTTCTCCCCCCCCCGGGGAAACCGCCGGCGGGGCGCCAGGGCGAGGAAGCGGGTGAAGTTTTCCGGGTCGTCCTCGATCCCCCGCATGAGCGCCTGCATGCCGTAGATGCGGGCGGCATCCTCCGATGCGATCGCGGCCGCGTCCCGCAGGTTCCGGTCCCTGATGAATTTGACGCTCCCGGCCGTGTCGTAGGAGGAGTGGCGCTCGGCCCTCCGCAGCCGGCCGAGCAGGCGGGTGCACTGCTCCAGGGCGGCGGGGTGCGAATAGATCCGGCGGATCTGCCCGATCCGGACGCCCGGGTGCACGATCAGGCTGTGCTCCACCCGGATCGAGGTTTCGGCGACGACCTCCAGCGAATGGCGGGCCAGCAGGTCGTAGTTCTTGTGAATGCTTCCCGCCAAGGTGTTCTCGATGGGGACGACGGCCAGCTCCGCCGTCTTCTTCCGGACCGCCCCGAAGGCTTCGTCGAAAGAGGCGCAATGAACCGGCTCGATCCGGGGTCCGAACAGCCTGAGGGCCGCCCGGTGGGAAAAGGAACCGAGTTCCCCCTGCAGGGCCACGCGCGTTCCCGCGGGCACCCGGAATCCCGGCGGCCTCGGCTCACGGCGGACGCCGCCGGGGGTCCTACGCTTCGACAGGGCCATTGTGGGCTTCCAGGGCCAGCTGGTAGTGAATCGATTTGTTGACCGCATCGACGTAGGCGCGGGCACTGGCATCGACGATGTCGAGGCTGGCCGCCTTCCCGATGAACGATGCCTTGTCGAAATCGACCTTCATGAACACTTCCCCGACGGCGTCCCGCCCCCCGGTGACGCTGCGGACGGTAAATTCGACCAGCTTCCCCTCGATGCCGGTGATCCGGTTCACCGCCTTGACCATCGCGTCGACGGGGCCGTCCCCCGTGGAGGAGTCCTGCAGGAGAACCCCCTCCTTTTCCAGGACGAGGGTCGCGGTGGCGACCACCTGGTTTCCGGCGATCGACTGGACGTTTTTGACCTTGTAGACCGAGGGAACGATGCGCAGCGCGTCGCGGACGGTCACGATCAGGTCCTCGTCGAAGACCTCCTTCTTCTTGTCCGCCACCTTTTTGAGGAGTACGTAGGCCTTTTCCAGCTCGGCCTCGCTCAGGTGGAAGCCCAGCTCCGCATACTTCTTCTTCAGGGCGTGGCGGCCCGAGTGCTTGCCCATGACCAGCTTGCTTTCCTTGATCCCCACGTCCTCGGGCCGCATGATCTCGTAGGTGAGCTTCTCCTTGAGCATGCCGTCCTGGTGGATCCCGGCCTCGTGCCGGAACGCGTTCCGCCCGACGATGGCCTTGTTGGGCTGCACGATCATCCCGGTGAGGTTCGTCACCATGCTGCTCGCGGAAAAGATCTCCCGGGAGTCGACCCCGCTTTCGATGCCGAAAAGGTCACGGCGGGTCTTGAGCGCCATCACGATCTCCTCCAGCGAGGCGTTCCCCGCCCGTTCGCCGATCCCGTTGACGGTGCACTCGACCTGGCGGACCCCGTTCTGGATCGCCGTGAGGGAGTTGGCGACCGCCAGGCCCAGATCGTTGTGGCAGTGGACCGACAGGATCGCCTTCCCGATGTTGGGGACATGGGAATACAGATAGCGGATCCGTTCGGCGTATTCGGTGGGGATGGTGTAGCCGACCGTATCGGGGATGTTCACCACATCGGCCCCGGCGGCGATCACCGCCTCCACGACCTCGGCGAGGTAGGGCAGATCCGAACGGGTGGCGTCTTCCGCGGAAAACTCCACCTCCGGGCCCAGCGATTTTGCGTAGGCCACCGCCTCCCGGGCGCTCTCCAGCACCTGGGCCCGGCTTTTATTCAACTTATACTTTAAGTGTATGTCCGATGTAGCAATGAATACATGAATTCTTGGCTTGGATGCCGCCCTCACGGCTTCCCAGCAGCGATCGATGTCCCCCTTGCTGCACCGGGCCAGGCCGGCAATCGTGATCGAATGGATCTTTTCCGAGATCCGGCGCACGGACTCGAAGTCCCCTTCGGACGAAATCGGGAAACCCGCCTCGATGACGTCCACGCGCATCCGCTCCAGCTGTTCGGCCAGCATCATTTTTTCGTTGATGGTCATGCTGGCCCCGGGAGACTGTTCGCCGTCTCTCAGGGTGGTATCGAAAATGAGTACTCGCTCTGTCATTGCTGGATCCTTTCACTGACGATCTGACCCGGCCCTGCCGCCGGACTTGCGGGCAGGTGTCGGGTTATGGCCTGGGGAGAATAAGGCGCACTTTAAGGCGGAGGATTCGAAGGTGGAATATGGCGTCACACCGTTTTGGCTGGTAAAGCCTCATAGTAGTCCATCCCGTCGACCCGATATGCCGGTCTTACGGTATCTTAGACCGGCAGGGACGATTGTCAAGACAATTTGCGGGACCCCGGCGCCGGTCAGGAGATATAGCTCGCGTTGATGTTGACGTACTCGTGGCTGAGGTCGCAGGTCCAGACGCGGGCGCTCGCCTTCCCTTCCCCGAGGTCGACCTCGATCTGGAGGTCGTGCTCCTTCATCGCCTCTTCGGCCCGGCTCCGCGTCGAAGCGACGGGGGCCCCGTTGCGGAAGATGGGGATCCCGTTGAGGCAGAGCAGGACCTCGTCGGGATCGAAGGGGACCCCGCTGTACCCGACCGCCGCCAGGATGCGGCCCCAGTTCAGTTCCTGTCCGTAAAGCGCCGTCTTGACCAGTGGCGAATGGGCGATGGTCTTCGCGACCCTGCGCGCCGATTCGAAATCGGCCGCCCCCTTGACGGTGATCTCCACGAACTTGGTCGCTCCCTCGCCGTCCCGGGCGATGCGCCGGGCCAGTGCCTCGCAGACCGCGAGCAGCCCTTTTTCGAAAAAGGCGACGGCCCGGCTGTCGGCCGCCGCGGCTTCCGACGCCCCGTTGGCCAGCACCAGCACGGTATCGTTCGTCGAGGTGTCCCCGTCCACGGTGAGGCAGTTGAAGGTGCGGTCGACCACCCGGCGCAGGCACCGGCCGAGTTCGCGGGGCGCAATCCGCAGGTCGGTGGTGATGACGGCGATCATGGTGGCCATGTTGGGGTGGATCATCCCCGAGCCCTTGGCCATCCCCCCGATACGCACCGTCTTCCCTCCGATGCGTCCTTCGACCGCACAGCTCTTTTCGACCGTGTCGGTCGTCATGATCGCCTGCGCGGCCGCGCTCCCCCCCTTGGAGTTCAGGGCCGAGACGGCCCCGGAGATCCCCTTGAGCATCTTCGGCATGGGCAGGAAGCCGCCGATCACCCCCGTGCTGGCGACCAGCACCTCCGCGGGCTCCAGGTTCAGGTGCGACGCCAGGCTGCGGGCGCTGAGGCGCGCGTCCTTCATCCCCCGCTCCCCCGTGCAGGCGTTGGCGCACCCGGAGTTGACGAGCACCGCCCGGACCCGGCCGCGCGCGCTCTTCAGATTTTCCCGCGAGAGCAGGACGGGGGCCGCCTGAACGCGGTTCAGGGTGAATACGCCGGCGGCGGCGGTCGGCCGGGAGGAAAAGAGCACGGCCAGGTCGAGCCCCTTCTTCTTGATGCCGGCCGAAACCCCCGAGGCCAGGTACCCCTGGGGAGCGGTCACTCCTCCCTCGATTTCGTGCCAGCCGGCGGCCGGCTT
>CAZWXG010000025.1:14067-19430 GCA_964637825.1 uncultured Acidobacteriota bacterium | reverse complement strand
CTCGCCGATCCGCGGGTGCCGCCGGGCGAGGCCCCGGATCCCCTCGAGGAGGTAGTCCCCCGTCTCCTTCACCCTCGCGACCAGCCCCTCCTCCTCGATGACGGCCAGGACTTCCAGTGCCAGCCGGCACGCCAGCGGGCCGCCGCCGAAGGTGGTGCCGTGATCGCCCGGCCCGAGAGTCCCGGCGACACGGGCGTTGCCGAGGACGGCCCCGAGCGGGTACCCCGCCGCCAGCGATTTGGCCAGCGTGACCACGTCGGGCCGGATGCCGTAGTGCTCGAACCCGAAGAATTTTCCGGTCCGTCCCAGCCCGCACTGGATTTCATCCGCGACCAGCAGCGCGTCGTGGCGGTCGCACAACTCCCGGGCCGCCCGCATGAAATCGGCCGGCAGCGGGAAGACCCCCCCTTCCCCCTGCACCGGCTCGACGACCAGGGCGCAGACCCGGTCGGAGAAGGCGTCGGCGAGCGCCTGCGGGGTGAAGGCTTCGACGACGCCGACCTCCGGGATCAGCGGCCGGAAGGGGGCCTGGTATTTCTCCTGGGTCGTGATGCTCAGCGCCCCCAGCGTCCTGCCGTGAAACGAATTGCGCAGCGAGAGGATCCGCGTTTTCTCCCCCCGGGCGCGGGCGTTGCCGTAGGCGCGCGCGATCTTGAGCGCCGCCTCCATCGCCTCGGTGCCGCTGTTGGTGAAAAACACCCGGTCCATCCCCGCCAGCTCCGCCAGCCTCTTCGCCAGCAGCCCCTGGTAGGGGTGGTAGAAAAGGTTGGAGCAGTGGATCAGGCGCCCCCCCTGCCCGGAGAGCACCGCCACGATGCGCGGGTGGCTGGTCCCCAGGGAATTCACCGAGATCCCGCCCAGAAAATCGAGGTAGCGCCGGCCGGCGAGGTCCCGGACATAGGCCCCGTCCCCCCCTGCGCAGTACAGGTTCGAGCGCTTGTAGGTGGGAAAGAGCCAGGTCTCCTCCAGGGCCCGGATCTCCTCCGGCGTCAGATTGAAATCGTCACGCGTTCCCATGGATTTCCGTCCCTTCCGTCAGAGTCCCCGCGGCGAACCTGGTGAGGATGCCGGGGCTGTCCCCGGGCAGGATGTAGACGCCGGCTACCCCGGCTTCGAGCGCGTCCAGGCAGGAGGAAGTCTTCGGCAGCATTCCGCCCGAAAGAACCCCGCGCCGGCGCAGGGCGAGGATTTCGTCCCCGGTCAGCCTCGCAATGACCTCCCCGCGCTCGTCCTTCACCCCCGCGACATCGGTCAGGTAGACCAGGCTCCGGCACCCGGTGCCCGCGGCGCACGCCGAGGCCATCTGGTCGGCATTGACGTTGTAGAGCCCGGCCCCGGCGCCGAAGCCGATGCTGGAAAGGACGGGGACATAGCCCGCGCCCAGCAGCAGATCGAACAGCGGGGCGTTCACCCGCGTCGCCCGGCCCACGAATCCGATCCCGGCGGGATATCCCGGGGTCCCCTCGACCGGCTCGCAGCGGACGGCGGCGGCGTCGGCGCCGCACATCCCCAGCGCCCCGACCCCGAGGGCGTTCATTTCGGCGACCACCCTCTTGTTGACCTCGCCGGCGAGCACCATGACGGCCACCTCGAGGGTGGCGGCGTCGGTGACACGCAGCCCCTCGAGGAAACGCGATTCCATGCCGAGCTGCCCGAGCCGCCGGTTCAGGCTCTTCCCCCCCCCGTGGACCAGCAGGATTTCGTGTCCGGCCGAGGCCAGCTCCGCGATCTGCCGGAGCAGGCGCCCCCTGATGGCGGCATCCTCGAGGATGCTGCCGCCGAGCTTGATGGCGATTCTCATCGATCCCTCCCCGGGCGCGGATCAGGCCGTCAGCGCCCGGATCCTCCCCAGCACCGTCCTGCCGTGCCGGCCGCCGCTCAAAAGTACGAAGACGGTGTCGTCGCCGGCCACGGTGCCCAGCACTTCGGGCCACCGGGCCGCGTCGAGGACGACGCCGACCGAATGGGCGTTTCCGGGCGAGGTCCGGATGACCAGCATGTTGCCGCTGACCGCCGTGCTCACCACGAACTGCCCGATGGTCCGCCTCAGCGCCTCCCCGGGCGCGGGCCCCGGGTGGCCCCCCTCGGCCCGGTAACAGCCGCGGACCTTCACCAGGCCGAGTTCGCGGATGTCGCGCGACAGGGTGGACTGGGTGACCGCCACCCCCTCCCTGCGCAGCCGCAGGGAAAGTTCCTCCTGGCTCTCGATCCGGTGGCCGCGGACGATGTCCAGCAGTCTCGCCTGCCGGGCTTGCTTGGTTGCCATGTCGCCCCCGATCGATAATTATGCATATCACTGACTAATTATTCAACAGGAAACCGCTCCCCCCTTCGATCTTGGGGTTGTGCGGCGGACCGTGATACCCTACCGCCTTATGGACACGACCCTGCCGGCTCCCGCGCCCCTGCTTGCCGTCGCCGCCTGCCTCTACGGTTTCGGGGTCCGGGTGCGCAACCGCGCCTACTCCCGGGGCTGGGCGCAAGAGAGACACCTCCCCGCTCCCGTCGTCAGCGTCGGCAACCTCACCCTCGGGGGTTCGGGCAAGACCCCCCTGGCGGCCTACCTGGTCGAGGCGCTGCTCCAGCGGGGCCGCCGGCCGGCCGTCCTGACCCGCGGCTACGGGAGGCTCCGGCCGGGCCTGACGCGCATCCTCCCCCCGGGCGAGAGCCCCGTCCGACCCGAGCTCGAGATCGGGGACGAGCCCGCGCTCCTGCGGCGCCGGTTCCCCCGGATCTGGATGGGGGTCTCGGCCGACCGGCATGCGGCCGGGTGCGTCATCGCCGCAAAGGAGCCCGACGCCGTTTTCATCCTCGACGACGGGTTCCAGCACCGCGGCCTCTGCCGGGACCTGGACATCGTCGTCGTCGATCCGGGCCGCCCGCTGGCCGCCGGCCGGCTCCTGCCCCTGGGCAACCTGCGCGAGCCGCCCGCGGCGCTGCGGCGCGCCCACCTCGTGGTCATCAACGGGAGTCCCGGGACGCCCGATGCCGCCCGCGCCCTGGCCGACGTCCGCTCCCTGGCGGGGGAGATACCGGTCTTTCACTGCGTCCAGCGCATCGGCTCCCTGGTCCCCTACCCCGGCTGGAAGGCCGGCGGCGCGCGGGGCGTCCCGCCCCCCCGCACCGCCTTCCTCGCGGCCGCCCTGGGCAATCCCGCGCGCTTTCGCGCCGACATCGAGCGCCTCGGGATCGAGGTGAGGGGCACCGCCTTCTTCCGCGACCACCACCCCCTGGGCCCCGGGGACTGGGCCCGCTGCCTGGCCGGGGCGCGACGCCTGGAGGCCGACGCCATCGTCGTCACGGAGAAGGACGCCGTCAAGATCGCGGCGCCCCCCGACTTCCCCCTCCTGGTCGCCTGCCAGATCGTGGAGTTCTCCGAGGAGGGCGCGTTCCTCGAAACGATCGTCCGCGCCCTGGCGCGGCCGGCCGCGGCACACTCCCAAATTGTCTTTTGACCCCTGTTCTGCTACATTCCTCGAACGGAAATGCGCGAACAGCTGCTGGAAATCCTGGATCGATTCCCGAAGCGGAGGATGGTGGTCGTCGGCGACCCGATCGCCGACGAGTTTCTTTACGGCCGCATCGCCCGCGTATCGCGCGAGGCGCCCGTGCTGGTCCTCGAGTACGGGGATCTCGTCCGGGTGCCGGGCGGGGCCGCCAACGCGGCCCACAACCTCCTGGAGCTGGGATGCGCCGTCTCCGTGGCGGGGTTTGCGGGCCGGGACGAGGCGGGGGACGGGCTCGAGGCGCTGCTCGGCGGGAAGGGGGCGGACACCCGCGCGCTCATCCGGCTCCGCTCCTGCTCGACCCCGGTCAAGACCCGTATCCTCGCCGGGGCGCATCACTCCGCCCTGCAGCAGGTGGTCCGCATCGACCGGACGCCGGAAAACTCCCCCTCCCCCTCCTCGCTCTGGCCCCGGCTGCGCGGCGCCCTCCGCTCCGCCGACGGCATCATCGTCAGCGACTACGGGTACGGCTCCATCGACGAAGCCCTCTACGAGCGGCTGCGCGGCGCCGCCGTCGGGCGCGGGATTCCGATCGTGGTCGATTCCCGCTTCCGCATGAACCGCTTTCACGGGGCGACCTCGATCACCCCGAATATCACCGAACTGGAGTCGGCCGCCGGCGTCGTCATCGACGGGGACTCCCGCCTCCTCGCCCGGATCGCCCGCGGGGCGATGAGGCGCCAGAAGCTCGACTCCCTGCTGGTCACCCAGGGCCGCTTCGGCATGACCCTTTTCCGGAAACGGAAGCCCCCGCTGCACATCCCGGTGTACGGCACGGACGAGGTGGCCGACGTCACCGGGGCGGGGGACACCGTCATCGCCGTCTACACGCTGGCCCTCGCCTGCGGCGCCCGTGCCGAGGACGCCGCCCGGCTGGCGAACTACGCGGGGGGCATCGTCGTCATGAAGCGGGGCACGGCCACCACCACGCGCGCCGAACTGCGCGCCGCCGTCGAGGCGGACGCATGACCGCCGCCCCGGAGCCCGGCGGCAAGATCAGGACGGCGCCGGAACTCGCCGCGATCGTCGCGCGCCTGCGCGCGGCGGGGCGCACGACGGTTTTCGCCAACGGCTGTTTCGACCTGCTGCACGCCGGTCACGTCCGCTATCTCGCCGCCGCCCGGGCCCTCGGGGACGCCCTGATCGTGGGGATCAACAGCGACGCCTCGGTCCGGATGCTCAAGGGGAAGGGACGCCCCCTGCAATCCGAACAGGAGCGCGCCGAAATCCTGGCCGCCCTCGAATGCGTCGACTTCGTGGTCGTCTTCGACACCCCCACGGTGGACCCCATCCTCCGCGAGATCCGTCCCGACATCCAGGCCAAGGGGACCGATTACACCGAAGCGAGCGTCCCGGAACGGGAAACGGTCCTGTCCTACGGGGGGCGCGTGGCGATCGCGGGGGACCCCAAGAACCATTCGACCCGCGACCTGATCTCCGTCATCCTGTCCCGATTCCGGCCATGAACCGAGAGCCGCGGATCCTGATCCTGCGCCTGAGCTCCCTGGGGGATATCCTGCACACCCTGCCCGCCTTCGCGAGCCTGCGCGCCACCTTTCCCCGCGCCAGGATCGACTGGCTCGCGGCGGACAAATGCCGGGCGCTGGCCGGCGCCATCCGCGGCGTCGACCGGGTCCTTACCCTGGATACCCGGCCCCTGGCCCGTTTCCCCCCGGAACGGGCGGCATGGCAGCGGCTGGGCCGCCTGATCCGCGAACTCCGCGCGGCGCGCTACGACCTGGCCGTCGACTTTCAGGGGCTCCTGAAGTCCGCCGCCCTGGGGATCCTTTCGGGGGCACGGACACGCGTCGGGTTTTCGCGCCCGCTCGTGCGCGAATGGCCCGCCCACCTCTCCTA
>CAZWXG010000025.1:0-13967 GCA_964637825.1 uncultured Acidobacteriota bacterium | reverse complement strand
CCCCCCTGGTACCTCTTCTTTCTCCCCTCCATGACGGCGGGGGAGATGGTGCTGGAACTCCGCGGGGGGGAGCCGTTTCTGGGGCACGAGGCGCTCCAGGTCCGGCTGGACGCGCGCTCGAGCGGAGCGCTGGCCGGGATGGCGGGGATGAAGGTCGAGGACGAATTCCGGTTCTATTCCGAACCGGAGGGCTTGTGCGCGCTGGGCTCCCGCAGCCGCACCCGCGAGGGGAAGCGCATGCGGCGCCTCGAGCTCGACTACCTGCGCGGCTCCGGCCGGCTCCGGTTCCGGGAAACGGACGAGGCGGTCGACCCGCCGGTGGTCAAGCGGGACGAGGTGAAGGAGGGGATCCCCCCCTGCGTGCACGACCCCTTTTCCGCGCTCTACGCCCTGCGCGCCTCCCCGCTGGCCGCCGCCTATGCCCGGACCTTCATGATCGGGCACAACGACCGGATCAAGGAAGTGCGGGTCCGGGTCCGCGGGCGCGAGCGGGTCGAGACCCCGGCCGGGACGTTCCCCGCCTGGAAGGTGGACACCGAGGCGATGATGGGGGGGCTGTTCAAGGACGGCGGGGAGTTCAACGTGTGGCTGACGGATGACGGGGACAGGATCCCGGTCCAGTTCGAGGCGCGGGTGAAGCTGGGAAAGGTGCGGGGGAAGCTGGACAGCCGCTCCTTCCCCGAAGAGCCCCGCGAAGGGGATTCGGGGAAGGTGCGCCGGAGCCGTCCATAAGCCGAATTCTGTTTCCCCGGGGTATGCGCCCGGGAATGGCAATCATTCATCTTGCCCCGGAATCACTCCCGGGGTCCAGCAGTCTACCCAAAAGCATCGGACGGGCCGCCCTTCATCCCTTGCGGGAAGCGCTTTTCTATTTGACCTTGCTCCGTGTGGGGTTTGCCCTGCCGCCGCTGTTACCAGCGTCGCGGTGCGCTCTTACCGCACCTTTTCACCCTTACCCCGCAATGCGGGGCGGTATATTTTCTGTGGCACTTTCCGTGGGGTCGCCCCCCCCTCGCGTTACGAGGCACACTGCCCTGTGGAGTTCGGACTTTCCTCGACCCTTACGGGCCGCGATTGCCTGTCCGGCTCCGGCACTCCCATCATAGAGGATCCGGCGCGGAAAGGAAACCCCGTGCGCACGATTCCGGGTCAGGCGTTTTTCGCCTTCTCCGGGGCCGCCGCCTCGGGTTTCGTCATCCCCAGGTTTTCCCTGAGCTTGGCGTCGAGCGTCCGGGCCACCTCGGGGTGCTCGCGGATGAATTGCTTGGCGTTGTCCCGCCCCTGGCCCAGCCGTTCCCCCTGGTAGGAGAACCAGGAACCACTCTTCTCGACCAGCCTGTGCTCCACCGCCAGGTCGAGGAGGTCCCCCTCGTAGGAGATGCCCTGGTTGTAGATGATGTCGAACTCGGATTCCCGGAACGGGGGCGCCAGCTTGTTCTTCACGATCTTCACGCGCGTGCGGTTCCCGATGAACTGGTCGCCGTCCTTGATCGCCCCGATCCTGCGGATATCCACGCGGATGGAGGAGTAGAATTTGAGCGCGCGGCCGCCGGTGGTCGTCTCCGGGTTGCCGAACATGACGCCGATCTTCTCCCGGATCTGGTTGATGAAGATCATGCAGGTGTTGGATTTGGAAACGATGGCCGTCAGCTTGCGCAGGGCCTGCGACATCAGGCGCGCCTGCAGTCCCGGCAGCGAGTCCCCCATTTCCCCTTCGAGTTCCGCCTTGGGGACCAGCGCGGCGACCGAGTCCACCACCAGGATATCGACGGCCCCGCTCCGGACCAGGACCTCGGCGATCTCCAGCGCCTGCTCCCCGTTGTCGGGCTGCGAGATCAGCAGGTTGTCGGTGTCGACCCCCAGCTTCTTGGCATACCCTGCGTCCATGGCGTGTTCCGCATCGATGAAGGCCGCGGTCCCCCCCGCCTTCTGCGCCTGGGCGATGGCATGCAGGGAGATGGTCGTCTTCCCCCCTGATTCCGGGCCGTAGATTTCCACGACCCGACCCTTGGGGAACCCGCCGACGCCCAGGGCGGCGTCGAAGGAAAGGCAGCCGGTGGAGATCGACTGGACCCCCGTGGTTTCGATACGGTCCCCGAGCCGCATGATGGACCCCTTCCCGAACTGCTTTTCAATCTGGGTGAGCGCCACGTCAATGGCCTTGTTCCTGTTCGTGCGTTCGTCTGCCATCCGTTCTTCCCTTCCGGTTATCCGTTCGTGATGCCGTGAGCCGCCAAAGTATCTAATCGGGGATTGCCGCTTTGAGCCAGAATTTCTCGCTTTCCGAACCGGAGCGAGCCCCGGGTGCATGGAAGGGATCATCCTACCACGCGCCCGGGCCAAACCCCAACATTACACCAGGTCTTCGCCGCCGTCGACCCGGAGGATGTTGCCCGTCATCCGGACCGACCCCGAGCGCGAGAGGGCGACCAGGATCGAGGCGATGTCTTCGGGCTCGGTCAGCCTCCCGCCGGGATTGGCCGCGAGGGCCGCGGCGAACATCGCGTCGCTGCCGGGGATTCTCCGGGCCGCCGGCGTGTCGGTGACCCCCGCCTGCAGCGCGTTGACCGCGATCCCCTCCGGGGCCAGCTCCACCGCCAGCTGCCGCACGTGGGCCTCCAGCGCCGCCTTGGCGGCCGAGACCGCACCGTAGGCGGGCCACACCCTGCGGGCTCCGGCGCTCGTCATGGCATAGATCTGCGCCCCCCGGGTGAGCAGCCCGGCTCCGCGCAGCTCCTGCGTCCAGTAGACGAGGCTGTGCGCCATGACTTCGAGCGTCATGTCGAGGTCCGCCGGCCGGATGCGGAGAGCGGGGTCTTCCGCCAGGAAGGGCTTCAGGGTGCCGAAGGCGAGCGAGTGGAGCATGAGGCGGATGCCGGCAGGGCGGCGCGCCAGCGTCTCGATCACCTCGGATCGGCGCCCGGGGTCGGCCGCGTTGAGGTTGAAAAAGAGCGCCTCCCGCCCCTGCCGCCGGATTTCGTCCGCGACCCTGACCGCACCCGCCAGCGTGCCCCTGCGGTCGAGATGGACCCCCGCGACGTGGAACCCCTCCCCGGCCAGGGCCACGGCCGCCGCCGCGCCGAATCCGCTGCTGACCCCCAGAACCAGGGCCCATCGATCCTTCATTCCTTCCGCCACTCCCCCTCCTTTCCAGCCGCAGGGTCGCGCCCCCCCGTTGCCCCTTGACTCCGCGTCCCCTAATTGATAGTATTGGGCGCTTTAACGGGAGTTACCGCCATGCCAATGCAGTGTTACGTTTGCGCCAAAAGCCCCGCGTTCGGTCATACCGTTTCCCACGCGCACAACATCCGGTCGCGCAAGTTTTATCCGAACCTCCAGAGCATCAAAATCCTGGAGAAAGGGACCGTCAAGCGGATCCGCATCTGTACGCGCTGCCTGAGATCGGGCAAGGTCCAGAAAGCGGTCTGAGCCGCGACCGACCCCGGTTTTCCGAGGGCCGCGGGGGTGCGGCCGTCAGATCCTCTCGACCGCCCGCACCCCGGACACGGCCCTCAGGCTCTGCATCACCTTCTGCAGATGCTTCACGTCGGCGACATCCACGGTAAACTCGACCTTTCCCCGGTGGGAATCCAGATCGCTGGTTGACCGGGATTCCCGGATATTCGTATTCCGGCTGGAAATCGCCGTCGTGATGTCGGCCAGGATCCCCTGCCTGTCCTCGAGCGTGATCCTCAGGTGCACGCTGAAGACCTGCCGCTCCCCGCCGTTCACCCACTTCACCTCGGTGATGCGGTTCGTGCCCATCAGGCCGGCGACGGTCCGGCACCCGGTGGCATGCACCGCGATCCCCTTCCCCCGCGTGATATAGCCCACGATTTCGTCCCCCGGGATCGGATGACAGCATTTGGCCCGGTAGACCAGGGCTTCGTCCCGCCCCTGGACCGCGATCGGGGCATCGGTCCGGCCCAGCATGCGGTCGAGGACCCGGGGAAGCACCGCCTCCCTCGAGTCGGGAGGCTGCGCCCGGTCGGGGAAGAGCCCGGTCAGGATCTGCCTGGGGGCGATGGTGCCGAAACCGACGCTGGGAAGGATGTCCTCGGGCTGCTCCAGGCCGAACCGCTCCAGGACCCCCCTCATTTCCGGCATCAGGACGAGCCTCTTCCAGGAACTCCGGAACCGGTGCGCCTCCTTCTCCATCAGCTTGAGCCCCAGCTGGACCGCGTCCTCCTTCTCCTTCTGGTTGATCCAGTGCCGGATCTTCCCCCGCGCGCGCGCCGTCTTCACGAAAGCGAGCCATTCGCGGCTCGGCACGGCATCCGGCGCCGTGACGACCTCGACGATCTCGCCGTTCCGGATCCGGTGGCGCAGCGGGACGATCCGGTTGTTGACCTTCGCCGTGACGCAGCGGTGTCCCACCTCGGTGTGGATGCTGTAGGCGAAATCGACGGGGGTGGCGTCCCGGGGCAGGGTGATCACCTCCCCCTTGGGGGTGAAGCAGAACACCTCGTCAGGGTACAGGTCGACCTTGAGGTTGCTCAGGAATTCCCGGGCGTCGCTGATGTCGTTCTGCGATTCGATCAGCTGGCGCAGCCACCGCAACTGCTCCTCCCCATCCTCCACCCCGTGCTTGCCCTCCTTGTATTTCCAGTGAGCGGCGATCCCCTCCTCCGCCACCCGGTGCATCTCCTGCGTGCGGATCTGGATTTCGAAGGGCTGGCCGTTCCGGCCGATGACCGAGGTGTGCAGCGACTGGTAGAGGTTGGGCCGCGGCATGGCGATATAGTCCTTGATCCGCCCCGGAACCGGCTTCCACAGGGTATGGAGGACCCCCAGGATGGCGTAACAGCTGCTCACGCTGTCGGTGATCACCCGCACGGCGATGAAATCGAACACCTCGTCGATGGTGATCTTCTGGCGCTTCATCTTCTGGTACACGCCGTAGATGCGCTTGATCCGGCTTTCGATCCGGGCCGGGATCCGCCGCAGCTGCATTTCCCGCTCGATCGTGCGCTGCGTCTCCAGGATGAAATCCTGGCTGACCATCCGCCGCTTCTCGATCTGCGACACCGTGTCCTGATACGCGTCCGGATCGAGGAAACTGAAGGCGAGGTCCTCCAGCTCGCCCCTGATCCTGGCCATACCCAGACGATGCGCCAGAGGGGCGTAGATCTCGATCGTTTCCAGGGAAATCCGTTCGCGCCGCTCGGGGGGAAGGTACTGCAGGGTGCGCATGTTGTGCAGCCGGTCGGCGAGCTTGACGAAGAGAACGCGGATGTCGCTCACCATCGCCAGGAGCATCTTGCGGAAGTTTTCGGCCTGCTTCTGCTGGTTGGAGGCGAGATTGATCTGGGGAATCTTGGTGACCCCGTCCACGACCTGGTAGACCTCATCGCCGAACTGCTTGCGCAGCTCCTCGGGCGACATCAGGGTGTCCTCGATCACGTCGTGCAGCAGGCCCGCCGTGACGGCGACGGCGTCCAGCTTGAGCTCCGCGAGGATATTGGCTACCTCGAGCGGGTGAGTCAGGTAGGGCTCCCCGTTCATCCGCACCTGCCCCTTGTGATATTTGGCGCTCACGACGTATCCTCGCTGGATCATGTCCAGCGAGCCGTCGGGGTGGTAGCGGCCTACCTTTTCCGCCAGATCTTCGTAACGTATCATTCAGGGTCTGACACTCTCGGCCTGTACGCCCCCCGGCGGCGCCCGCCGGGGGCGGCGCCACGGGGCTGATTTTTCCGGGCGCCCTGCCGGGCGCCCACAAAAAAAGGGGGCAGAAATATTTCTGCCCCCTTATCCTGCCCGCGCGGGGTTCCCGTCGCTGCGGCGAATCGTACCGGCGCCCGATAAGGACGACGCGGTCTACTGGCCTCCGATTCCGAGCTTCTTGGGGCGCTTGGCCTCTTCCTCCATCGCCTTGCGCCGGAGTTCGAGCGACTTCAGCGCCACCATGTCCGCCTGGCGGATAAGGTCGGCCTTGGCGGTCTCGTCCGTTTCGAACTTCGCCTTCTCTCTCCAGAGGAGGTTCTGGTATTCCAGGGCATCGAAATAATCGGGCCGCACCTCGATCGCCTTAGCGATGTTCTTCAACCCTTCCTCGATGTTGGTCTGCGCCGCCTGCTTTTCCTCGGGCGTCATGAACTCGACGTTTTCCCCCTGGATCCCCGTCCGTTCGGCAACGTCATCGTAATCCATGACCGCGATGCGGTAGTAGGCCTCCGCGTTTTTCGGATCGAGGGCGATGGCCTTGTTGCACCATTCCTTGGACTCGGGATATTTTTTCAGCTGGTAGTACAGGCTGGCGACGCTGAGCATCGCGTCCTTGTTCGCCTTCGCGGGGTCCTCGGCTCTCGCCACGACCTCCTTGAAGGTTTCGATCGCCCGCTTCGCCATTTCCTCGCTCTTGGGATCCGTGGAGCCGGGGACGAACTGCGACGTGTATGCCGTGGCCAGATACATGCGGGCGATCTCGAAATCGGGATCCATCTCCAGGGTCTTCTCGAAATATTGCGCGGCAGCGTCATACTTCTGATCGGTAAACGCCTTCACTCCCTTGTTCAGGTAGTCCCGCGCCCGCAACTTTTGCATGAAACCGCAGCCGGACAGGGGCATCACCGTCAGAAGCAGAAGCACGGCGAGCCACTTGTTGTTCAACTTCATTGTGGCCTCCAAACTATAAGTTAACCTGAGTGCGAGTCCGAGTTGTCAGCGGATCTCTTCCGTCAAAAGACCGATATCCCCCACTCCCGCGCCCTTGGCAATATCGATCACCCGGACGACGTCGCCGTAGGGCAGTTTCGCGCTGGCGCTGATGAACATGTTCTTGTTCGCGCGGGCGCTGTAGATTTCCTGGAGCTTCGCTCCCAGCCTGGCGATGGTCGTCTCTTCCTGGTTGATGGCGATCTGTGCCGACTCGCCGATGGAAACAACAATGACACTCGGATCGATGGCGCCGCCAGGGGTGTCGTTGGATGTCTGCGGCACCTTGACGTCCAAATCCATCTGGCGAATCGGAGTGATCACCATGAAGATGATGAGCAGCACCAGAAGGATATCAATATACGGGGTGATATTGATATCCGCCATGGCGCCCTTTTTGCCACTTACGTTCATTCCCATAGCAGATCCCTTTCATTCCTTACAACAGTCCGGCCCCGGGCCGTCGCAGGTCAGGCTCCCTTGATCGGCCCCTTCCGGCGCGCACGCGCAGCCGTGAATCGGGCCTCTTCGTTCTTTCCACGGCCCACAGGGGGACCTGCATCCAGGTACCCCCACGGGGCCCGCGGCCAATGCCCACTCGAATTCGGAGCAGGAGAGGGTTGCGCCCCCCGCATACGGCCAGAGGGCGTTCGCCGCCTATTCCTTCTCCTTCTCAGCCATCAAGCCGATCTTCTCCACCCCGGCGCTTCGGCACTGGTTGACGATCTGGACAACCCGTCCGTAGGAGAGCGCGGTATCCGCCTTCAGGAAGATGTCCCGGTTCAGCTCCCCGCCCGAAAACTTCTGGACGAGAAACTCGTACAGGTCCTCTTCCCCGACCTGCCTTTTCCCCAGGAAGATCTTCCCCTCCCGGTTCAGGGCGACCACGACCGCTTCCTTGCTGTCGGCTTCGGGAGCGTCCAGCGGGTTCTTCGCCTTGGGAAGGTTGACGGTGACTCCGCTCTGCAAAAGGGGCGTCGTGATCATGAAGATGATCAGCAGCACCAGCATGACATCCGCCATCGGAGTGACGTTGATGTCAGCCATGACACTTTTCGGTTTAACCCTTCTAGCCACGGCCTTCGCTCCGTCTCTTGAGGAAATAATCGATCAGTTCCGAGGAGGAGTTGTCCATCTCCACGGTAAAGGTCTCGATTTTGTTGGTGAAGATGTTGAAGGCCCAGACCGCCGGGACGGCGACGAACAGACCGAACGCGGTGGTAACCAGCGCTTCCGCGATACCGCCGGCGACGGCCGCGATACCCGCGGTCTCCTCGGTCTTCATCCCCTGGAACGCGTTGATGATCCCGATGGTGGTCCCGAACAGACCGACGAAGGGGGCGGTGGCACCGATGGTGGCCAGGCCGCTGAGGCCCCGTTTCAGGTCTTCGATGCTGATGGCCGTGGCGCGGTCCAGCGCGCGGCGGGAGGCTTCCAGGGTTTCTCCGGGGATCTCCTTGCTCTTGGCATGAGCCTGCAGTTCCTGCAACCCCGATACCAGCACCTTGGCCAGGTGGCTCTTGTTGTACTGCTCTCCCAGGGCGATCGCTTCCTCGATCTTGCCGTCCTTGAGGGCTTCGGCCACCGCGGGGGTGAACAACCGGGACTGCTTGCGCGCCTGCCGGTAGGTGAGCCAGCGCTCGATCATCACGCTGATCGACCAGGCCGACATGAGGGCCAGGATGACCACCACGCCCTTGGCGATTCCGCCCATCTGACTCCATAATTCTACGATATTGATTGATCCCATCGAATTTCTAACCTCCGATTGAATTTTTGGTACCTAGTTCAACTTAAAAATGACGGTCACGTTGGCGATCACCGGAACGGGCTCACCGTTGAGCAAAGTAGGGGAGTACTTCCACTGCTTCACCGCGCTGAGTGCTGCGTCGTTCAGCAGGGGGTGCCCGCTGGTCACACGGCATTCCGTAACATTGCCTTCCTCGTCAACCGTTACCACCAGGGTCACCTTTCCCGCAACACGCGCGCGTTTGGCCAGGTCGGGATAGGGAGGGTCAACCCTTCGGATCAGTCTGGATTCCTGCACATTGCCGCCCACCCTGATAGGATTCCGCTTCACCGGCTTGGGAGGCGGGGGGGGAGGAGGTGGAGCCGCCCCGCTGAGCAACCCCCCGACGACTCCGCCCGGAACGCCTCCGGCGACTCCCCCGGAGATCCCGCCCGGAATCCCGCCGACGATGTTGCTGACGCCGACAATGGGCGCCTCGTCAGATGGCGGAGGGATCTCGCGCGGTATTTCCGTGGGGGCCACGAACTGGTTCGGATCGATGACCGCGACCTTGGGCGGGGTCTTGACGTTGGTCGGCGGCGGCGGCGGCGGCGGTGGTGGCGGCGGCGGCGGCGGCGGCGCGATCAGAAAACTCAATACCTCGCTCTCCGGCAGAACATCGAAAAAGATAAGGGGAGCGACGACCATGGCCAGGACCAGCGCGATTTCCAGTATGATCGCGACAAGGGTCGAAACCAGGCGCTTGCCCGTATCCGATTTCCCGATCTGATTTAAGTCTTCAAACATGTATCCCCCTTGTTTGCTGCCCGTGGACCTTCAGTCATTCCGGGCATCCTGCGGCGTCATTTTGAAGGCCCGATCTTAATATTCCCTCTCAAAAACTGTCAAGGAATTTCTCTCCCGCATTTGCATGAATTTCCATAATTTCAGCCGTTTCGAAGCGATTCGTAGCATCCCCCGGTTTCAGGCGGTCTTGCGCCCCTTTTCCTGCCCGTAACGGCGGTACCACCACTCCACGACGGTCGACGCCAGGGCGATGGTGGAGTAGGAGCCGATGATGATCCCCACGGTAAGGGCGAACGAGAACCCGTTCAACACTTCCCCGCCGAAAAGAAAGAGCGAAAACACCGCGATAAAGGTGAATCCCGACGTCATGATGGTGCGGGAGAGCGTCTGGTTGATGCTCAGGTTCAGGATGTCGAACAACGAATCCTTGCGCATCAGGCGCAGGTTTTCGCGCACCCGGTCGAAAATGACGATCGTGTCGTTGACCGAGTACCCGACCAGGGTCAGCAGCGCCGCGATCACGGTCAGCGAGATCTCCTTCTGCGTGAGGGCGAACAGCCCCAGGGTGATCGCGACGTCGTGAAACAGGGCGAAGATGGCGGCGACTCCGTAGATCGGCTTGAACCGGAAGGCGATGTAGACCAGCATGGCGCCGAACGCCAGGAGGACCGCGAGCGTCGCCCGCCGCCTGAGGTCGCTCCCGACCACGGCCCCGATGCTCTCCAGCCCCTTGATCGCGAACGGCCCCGCACGGAACCCCTGCTTGAGGCTCGCCACCGCCGCCGGGGAGACCCCCGCCCGCCCGAGCTCATCGAGGGAGCCGACCAGCCCGTCGGCCTCCTTGTTGCGGTAATCGAGCAGCGTTTCGGCCATCTGCCGGTAGTGGGAGTCCATCTCGAGCGCCGATTTTTCCTGCGCCCTCAAACCGTCCGGGTCCTTTGAGGTCAGGTAGTCCGAGAGCACCGAGGCGCCGGCGTTGTTGAAGTCGGTCCGGCCCCCTGCGTCCGGCCCCGGACCGAACGTCCTCCCGAGCGCGGAGACCAGCCGTTCACGCTCGGCCTCGACCGTCTGCCCCCCCTCGAGCAGGCGCTGCAGGCGCACCTGCACGGTGTTGTCGGCCGCCGGCCCGAAGCGCTGGATCAGCGGCGGGGCGGAGCCGGGGGAGTTGAGGGTGTCGCGGAGGAGATCCAGGTCGGGCGCGTTCTGGAACTTGATGAACACGATGGTCCCGCCGGTGAAGTCGATCCCGTAGTTCAATCCCCCCCGCACGAAATAGGAGACGACGCCGAGCGCGAGCAGGAAGGTGGAGATGCCCAGAAACCACCACCTCTTTCCCAGCCAGTTGATTGAAGTCTGTTTAAAAAGTTCCACAAACGATCCCTCTCGTGAATCGACCGGAATCATCCTGCAGCTTTGGACACCTTCCGGCCCGGTAAAGTTCCGCTAAATCGACAGGCGCTCGGCGCGGCGGCTCCCCAGCACCCATTCGAAAAGCCGGTGGGAGAGGTAGATGGCGGTGAAGATGTTGGCGATCAGGCCGACGGAAAGGGTGACGGCGAAACCCCGGATCGGCCCGGTGCCGAACTGGAACAGGAAGACGGCCGCCAGCAGGGTGGTGATGTTGGAGTCGAGGATCGTCCACAGGACCTTGCTGAAACCGCTGTCGACGGCGGCACGTACCGTTTTCCCGCTGCGCAGTTCCTCGCGGATCCTTTCGAAAATCAGGATGTTGGCGTCGACCGCCATGCCGATCGTGAGGATGATGCCGGCGATGCCGGGAAGCGTCAGGGTGGCCCCCACCATCCCCATGAACCCGAGCAGGATGACCGTGTTGGCGAGGAGGCAGATGACGGCGTTGATCCCCGACTGCCGGTAGTAGACCAGCATGCCCAGGACCACGAGCCCGAACCCGATCAGGGAGGCGTAGATGCCCGATTTGATCGAGTCGTTGCCGAGCGAGGCGCCGACGTTGCGTTCCCCGAGGACCCTGAGCGAAGCCGGGAGGGCGCCCGAGCGCAGCAGCAGCGCCATGTCGTTCGCCTGCTGCTGGGTGTACCGCCCCTGGATGATCCCCTCCGCCTCGATCCTTTCGTTGATCACGGGGGCCGAGCGCACCTGGTCGTCAAGCACGATGGCCAGCTGCTCCCCCACGTGCTGCTCGGTGGTCAGCGCGAAGATCTTGGCCCCGTCGGAATTGAGGAAGAAGCTGACGGCGGGGGCGCCGTTGCTGTCCGTGCTCGGCCGCGCGGTCTTCAGGTCCTTCCCGGTGATCACCGGGGTCCGGTTGACCACCAGGTATTCCACCCGGCTGTCCTCGCCACGGTCCTCCCGGTAGAGCAGGATCTCGAAGTCCTCCGGGATCATGCCGCCGTTGGCGGCGACGGCCGACTCGACGGAGCTGAAGGGCCCCCCCTGCTCCTTTTTCACCAGCACCAGCTTGAGCTGCGCCGTATTGGCGATCAGCCCCTTGACGCGCTCCGGGTCGTCGATCCCCGGAAGCTCCACGATGATCTGGTCGTCCACGTCCTGGCCGCTCCCCCCGTAGATCTGCAGGGTGGGTTCGGACACCCCGAGGGCGTCGACGCGCCGCCGGATGGTCTCCAGCGCCTGCCGGACGGTGGATTCCCGCGTTTCGCGCATATAGCCCGGGGTCAGCGCCAGGACGTAGTCGGTCTTCCCCTCGAGCGATTTGCTCCGCAACTCGTATTTCTGCCCGTAGGTGTCCTCGAGGTAGGCGCGCGCGTCGGCCGCCCGGGCGGCGTCCACCCCGTTGATCTCGACGGCGAAACCGTTCCCCTTCCGCGAGGAGGCAAAGGGGATCTCCCGGGTCCGGTACTCCTGGGCGATCCGGTCCGCATCCTGCCGCAGCTCCTGGTTCAGGGCGTCGTCGGTCACCACCTGCAGCACCAGGTGGATCCCCCCCTTCAGATCGAGCCCGAGGTTGAGCCGGGAAAACCAGGGCGCCCCCCTCTCCCCGGGACTGACGAAGTAGTAGGTGCAGATCCCCAGGAAAATCAGGATCAGGATGAGCTTCCATCGCAAATTCTTCTGCATAATCCACCTTGACGGTAATTCGTGTATTGGGGAAGGCCGTTCATGGATCGGGACGGGGGGTGCCCTACAGGGTCTCTTCGGGCCCCTGGAGTCCGGCCACGGCGTTTTTGGCAACCTCGATCTTGACCTGGTCGGCGATCTTGAGAATGAACGTCTTGTCTTTCACCCCGGACACCACACCGTAGATTCCGGAACTCGTGATCACCTTATCCCCGTTCTTGAGCGCCGCGATCATGGCCTCCACCTTCTTCTGCCGCTTTCTCATCGGCATGAAGATGAGGAGGTAGAAGATGACGCCCACGATCACGATCGGCGCGAATTGGAGCAAGGCATCGGAGGATGCCGCCTGCAGCAGGATGGGTTGTTCCATGGGATCCTTTTTCTATTCCTCTGCGCAAACGGGAGGAAACGTTAATCCGCACCGGCGGGCTAAAGCTTGAAGTTCCAAGGGAATGGATCTTCCCCTTTCTCTATTAGCCCGAACCAGTTACCAAAAAAACCGAGGTCGATAGCCTGTCTTATTTTGCGCATCATGTCAAGATAAAAGGTCAGGTTGTGCCGGGTGGCGTACACGGCGTACAGGTGCTCGCCGGTGAGGAAAAGGTGGCGCAGGTAGGCGCGGGAGTATTTCCGGCAGGTGGAACAGCCGCAGGCCGGGTCGAGCGGGCCCCCGTCCTCGGCATGCACCGCGTTTTTGATCAGGACCCTCCCCTGGCTGGTGAACAGGTAGCCGTTGCGCGCGTTGCGGGTGGGGAGCACGCAGTCGAACATGTCGATCCCCATGGCCACAGAGCGCAGGAGGTCTTCGGGGGTTCCCACCCCCATCAGGTAGCGCGGCTTGTCGGCGGGCATCAGGGGGGCGGTGGAGCCCACGATGTCGTACATCAGCTCCTTCGGTTCGCCCACGCTCAGCCCCCCCAGCGCGAGGCCCGCGAACCCCAGGTCGGCGAGCGCCTCGACCGAGCGTCGCCGGAGGTCGGGGTAGACGCTCCCCTGCACGATTCCGAACAGCGCCCGCCCCCCGTTGTCGAAACGGTTCCACTCCCCGGCGCACCGCGCCGCCCAGCGCATCGAAAGCTCCATGGAAGCCTCGGCGTCCGTGCGGCCGGCGGGATAGGGGGTGCAGTCGTCGAACACCATGGCGACGTCCGAGCCGAGCGCGCGCTGGATGCCGATGACCTTCTCGGGGGTGAAGAAACTCCGGCTCCCGTCGATGTGGGAACGGAACTGCACCCCCTCCTCGCTGATGCGGCGCAGCTCGCGGTGGCTGTACACCTGGTAGCCGCCGCTGTCGGTGAGGATGGCGCCGGGCCAGGACATGAACCGGTGCAGCCCGCCCAGCCGCTCGATCCGCTCGTGGCCCGGCCTCAGGTAGAGGTGATAGGTGTTGCCGAGAATGATGCGCGCGTCGAGCGCCTCGAGGGCCTCCGTCGGCATCGCCTTGACGGCGGCCGCCGTCCCCACGGGCATGAAGACCGGGGTCGGGATCTCCCCGTGGGGGGTGCGCAGCACCCCGCGCCGGGCGCCGGTCCGGCCGTCCCTGCAGAGTACCTCGAAACCGAATCCGGGATTGTCGGTCTTTTCCATGCCGCCGAATAGTACCCCGCCCCGCGCCCCCCGGCAACCGGCAAACCGGCCTCCGGGACGACGGCCCGCGGAGGAGGGATTTGACAATTCCCCGCCGTAAAAATATGATTTCCCCCTGCCTGCCGGAACTTTT
>CAZWXG010000024.1:22206-27335 GCA_964637825.1 uncultured Acidobacteriota bacterium | reverse complement strand
AGGGCGACGAAGACGTCCTCGAGGGAGGGCTGGATCTTTTCGAGCCGGTGAACGTCGATCCCCAGCTCGCCGAGGCGCGCGCGGATGGAGGCGGCGCCCGATTCGAAGTCGTCGACCCCCACGTGCAGCCCCCCGCCGAAGACCGCGACCTCCCGTATCCCCGGGAGCTTTTCGAGCGCCCGCATGGTGTCGAGGGGGGCCGAGGTGTCCAGCTGCACCAGGGTGTGGGCGGCGAGTTCCGCCCGCAGTTGGGCCGGCGCGCCCAGGGCGATGATCCGGCCGCGGTACATCAGCGCCAGGCGGTGGCAGTACTCCGCCTCGTCCATGTAGTGGGTGCTGACGAAGATGGTGTGGCCGGTCCCCGCCATGTCGCGGATCAGGTCCCAGAAGGCCGCGCGCGCGATCGGGTCCACCCCCGAGGTGGGCTCGTCCAGGAAGAGGATGGGCGGGTCGTGCAGGAGGGCGCAGCCGAGCGCCAGCCGCTGCTTCCACCCCCCCGAGAGGGTGCGCGTGAGCGCCGTGCGCCTCTGGGAGAGACGGGCCATTTCGAGCACGTACCGTTTCCGTTCCGCGCGCAGCGCGCGCGGGACCCCGTACATCCCGGCGTAGAAATCGATGTTCTGCTCGACCGTCAGGTCGTCGTACAGGGAGAATTTCTGCGACATGTAGCCGATGTTCCGGCGCACCCCCTCGGGGTCGGCGGCCACGTCGATGCCCCCCACTCGGGCGCTTCCCTCGGAGGGGGTCAGCAGGCCGCACAGCATCCGGATCGTGGTGGATTTCCCGGCGCCGTTCGGGCCCAGGAATCCGAAGATTTCCCCCTTGCCCACCCGCAGGGTGACGTCGTCCACGGCCGTGAACGCGCCGAACCTCTTGACCAGTCCGTCGGTTGCCACCGCCCAGTCGTTCATGGGGTTTCCACCGATTCGGCCGCGCGCACCGTCCCGACGAAGACGGCCTCCAGGGTTTCGACCCCCGCGGCGCGCTTGAGCGCCTCGGGGGCGTCGCAGCGGATCAGCCGGCCGCGGTACATCAGGCCCACGCGGTTGCAGCGTTCGGCCTCGTCGAGATAGGCCGTCGTCATCAGGATGGTGATCCCGTCCTTGAGCAGCTGGTAGAGGATGGTCCAGAAATCCCTGCGCGACACCGGGTCCACGCCGTTGGTGGGCTCGTCCAGAAACAGGATCTCGGGCCGGTGCAGCAGCGTGCACATGAGCGCCAGTTTCTGCTTCATCCCTCCCGACAGCTGGCCCGCCCGGCGGTCCCGGAACGGCTCCATGCGCGTCATGGCGAGCAGGCGCCGGGACAGGTCGGCCCGTTCCGTTCCCGTGATCCCGAAGAGGTCCGCGTAGAATTCCATGTTTTCCCGGACGGAGAGGTCCGCGTAGAGCCCGAAACGCTGGGCCATGTACCCGATCCTGTCCTTCACGGCCTGCGGCTCGCGCGCGACGTCGTGCCCGGCGACCTCGGCGCTCCCCCCGGTGGGGTCCACCAGCCCGCAGAGCATGCGCAGCGTCGTCGTCTTGCCGGCCCCGTCCGGCCCGACCAGCCCGAAGATCTCCCCGCGCGCCACTTCGAGGTCCAGGCCGTCGACCGCGACCAGCTCCCCGAAGCGGCGCGTCAGGCCCCGTGTCCGGATGATGGCATCCATGTTCTACTCCAGTTCCAGGACGGCGTCCGCGGGCATGTTCGATTTCAGCTCCTGGTCCGGGTTTGCCAGGTCGATCTTGATCCGGTAGACCAGCTTCACGCGCTCCTCCCGGGTCTGGATCTGCTTGGGGGTGAACTCCGCCTCGGAGGAGATGAAGCTCACCCGCCCCTCGTAACTCTTGTTCGGGTAGGAGTCGGTGGTGACCCGCGCCCGGGTTCCGAGCTTGACCCTGCCGTAGTCGGTTTCGCCGATATAGGCGCGCAGCCACGGGTGCCCGATGTCCCCGATCGCAAGGACCGGGGTCCCGGCGGGGAGGATCTCCCCCGGCTCGGCCGATTTCACCAGGACCACCCCGTCGACCGGGGACACGGCCACCGTGTCGGCGATCTGCGTGTCGATGAGCGCGAGGTTCGCCGCGGCGCGGTCGATCTCGGCCCGGCGCAGGGGGAGTTCCTGCTCCCGCTTCCTGATTTCCAGGCGGTTGTTTTCGGCCGTCCGGACGGCGGAGCGGGCGCGCTCCACCTGGGCGGCGGCGGCTTCGACCTGCTCGCGGCGCGGCCCGGCCAGGGCCAGGGCCTGGCGCTGCCGGGCCTGGGTGAGCGCCGCCTCCGCCGCTTCCCGCCGGCTGCGGTACTGGTCGTACTGGGCGGTGGAGATGTCGTCATCCTTGTAGAGCCGCTCCGCCCGGTCCCAGTCGCGGCGCGCGCGGTCGAATTCGGCTTCGGCCGCGGCCACGGCGGCCCTGGCCTCCTCGATCTCCTCGGGGCGGGAGCCGTTGCGGAGCTCCTCGAGCCGGGCTTCGACGGCCGCCAGGTCGGCCCCGCGCTCGGCGAGGCTCGCGGCGAAGCTCTCCCGCTGCCAGGCGAGGGCCGTTTCCGCCTGGGCGAGCTGGGCCCTGGCGAGGGCGAGGGAGGCCGCTTCCCGCTCCCGCTGGGCCTCGAGCTGGTCCCGGTCGAGCCGGGCGACGACCATCCCCTTCCTGACCCCGTCCCCCTCGTCCACGGTGCGCTCGAGGAGCCGGCCCGAGGTCTTGAAGGCGATCTGGACTTCGGTCAGCTCGATGTTCCCGGAGACCAGGATCCGGTTCGGGGCCTCGTCCCCCGTCCGGGTGAGCAGGAAGACGGCGGCGCCCGCGGCGGCCAGCGCGACGATGATGAGGGGGATTCGTTTTTTCATCCTCGGTTCCTCCGGTGAAGGCGCCGCGCGCGGCGGCCGAAGGGCGGCTACGGCAGCCGTCCTCTTACCGCGCCCATCGCCTGTTCCAGGTCGATGCGGGCAAGATTGTAATTATACAGGGCCTGGATCTGGTTGTCCCGGGCCCGTTCGAGCCGCGTCTGGGCGTCGGTCACCTCGAGCCCGAAGGAAACGCCGGCCTCGTAGCGCCGGCGGGCCTGCGCGAGCTCGTTTTCGGCGAGGCTCAGCCCCTCGCGGGAGACCTCGATCTGCTCCCGGGCCGAGTTCAGGGCGTCGAGCGCCAGCCGGATGTCCAGTTCGATCTCCTTTTCGAGGTCGGCCGTCCGCGCCTTCTCCGCGCGGTGGAGCGAGGCGGATTCGGCCCGCCGCGCGTCCATGCGCCCGCCGTCGAAGATCGGGAGCCGGAGGGTGATCCCGTACGCCCGTGTCGGCAGGGCGTCGTCGAAGCCGCCGCCGATCGTGCCGTAGTCGCCGAAAAAGGAGAGCGAGGGGAGACGTTCCATTTTCACGGCGCTCGAGGCCAGCCGGGCGCTCCGTTCGCGCTCCCGCTGCGCCCCGAGGTCCGGCCGCCCGGCCAGCGCCAGGGCGGTGGCGCTCTCGAGTGTGGCCGGGTCCGCGGGGACGTAGCCCAGCCGGTCGGTCAGTTCGAGCGCGACGGCGAGTTCGAGGTTCATGGCGCGCAGCAGCTCCATGTGGGCGCGGCGCCGGGCGGTCTCGGCCACCAGCAGCCGCTGCCGGTCGTTGGCCAGTTGCACGCGGGCGCGGGTGATCTCGATGCCGGTGGAGGCCCCCGCCGCCTTCTGGTTCTCGGCCAGGGACAGCACCCCCTCGGAGAGGGTGACGTTGGCGCCGGCCGCTTCCAGGTCCGCGTCGGCCCTGATGGCCGAAAGGTAGGCGCGGGCGACGCGGGCGGCTACCTCCTCCTCGGCGCTTTCCACCTCCCGCCGCGCCGCGGCAACGGCGGCGCGCGCCGACTGGAACCGGCGGATGGAACCGTAGTCGAAAATGCTCTGGGTGCCGGAGATCCGGGCGTCCATGACGGTATAGGGCCCCACCAGCGCCGGGAAGGAGAAGGCGGGCCCCTCGATGACGGGGATATGGAACCTCAGCCCGTTCGCCCGGAGGTTGACGGTCTGGTCGCGGTAGTTGAGCGATGACGACAGGTTGGGCAGCAGGGCGGCGCGGGCCTGGGCCGAACGGGCGCTTGCCTGGTCGAGCCCCTCCCGGGCCAGCCGGGTCCGGATGTTGCCTTCCGGGGCCAGGGCGATCTCCACGGCCCGGCGGAGACTCAGGGGAAGCGGCTGCGCCGCGGCCCGCTCCTGGGCACCGCCTGCGGCCGGCAGGAGCGCGGCCATCAGAATCCACAATGCTTTCATGGTTTCACCTCGCAAGATCCCGCGTTGCCGGAATGGAACTCCGTCGCTCGGGGTGATTAAATCATAGGGGCGGGGAATCGTGCAAAATTTCCGCAGGAATAATTCGCCGGGGGCTGCTAGACTGGTACCCCATGAAACCGCCCGTCGCCCTCACCATCGCCGGCTCGGACCCCTCCGGGGGGGCCGGGATCCAGGCGGACCTGAAGACGTTCCACCAGAGGGGGGTGTACGGGGAAGCCGTCCTGACCCTGGTGACGGTCCAGAACACGATGAGCGTCGATGCCGTGGAGGTGCTCTCCCCCTCGCTGGTCGGCGCCCAGCTCGACGCCGTGCTCGGGGACATCCCCCCGGCGGCGGCCAAGACGGGGGCGCTGGGTGACTCCGCGATCGTCGAGCTCGTTGCCCGCAGGGCGCGGGCGTTCGCCTTCCCGCTGGTCGTGGACCCGGTGATGATCAGCAAGCACGGGGCCGCGCTCATGACCGCCGAGGCGCGCCGGGCGCTGGCGTCGTTGCTGCTCCCGGAGGCGTTCCTGGTCACGCCCAACCTCGCCGAGGCGGCGGAACTGGCCGGCATGCCGGTCGACGATCTCCCCTCCATGAAGGAGGCGGCCGCGCGGATCTCCTCCCTCGGGGTGGAGGCGGTGCTGGTCAAGGGGGGGCACCTGGAGGGGGACGCCGTCGACCTGCTCCTCTCCCGGGGGGAGGTCACTCTCTATCGCGCCCCCCGGATCCCGACCCGGCACACCCACGGAACGGGATGCACCTTTTCGGCCTGCATCACCGCGGAGCTCGCCCGCGGGCGCGCGCTGGCCGAAGCCGTGGGTACGGCCAAGCAATTCATCACCCTCGCCATCGAAACCGCCCCCGGGCTGGGCGGCGGGGCGGGGCCCGTGAATCACCACGCGCGG
>CAZWXG010000024.1:7176-22106 GCA_964637825.1 uncultured Acidobacteriota bacterium | reverse complement strand
CGGCTGCAGGGGAAAACGCAGGTGTTCGGGATCGGGCAGGCCGATTTCTACCGCACGCGCCTGACCCACAGCATCGAGGCCTCCCAGATCTCCCGGGCGATCGCCCACAACCTGCTCTTCGAGCAGCCGCGGCTCGGGCCGTGCCTGACCCCCGAGCTGGCGGAGGCGGTCGCGCTCGCGCACGACCTGGGGCACCCCCCCTTCGGGCACGCGGGGGAGCAGGCGCTGGACGCCTGCATGCGGGAAGTCAGCCGCGGGGCGAAACTGCGCGGGAAGCAGGGCCTGCGCTTCGAGGGGAACGCCCAGACCTTTCACGTCCTGGTGTCCGCCGAGCCCAAATCCACCGCCTACGCCGGGCTGAACCTGACCCGGGCGACCCTTTCCGGGGTCATGAAGTATCCCTACGAGCAGGATACCGGCAACGACAAGTTCATCTTCACCTCGGACCTCCCCACGGCCCGGTGGGCCCTCCGGCGCGGGGGGGGGATCCTCGAGGCTCCCCGCCGGGGGGCGCAGGCGCGGCCCCGGACCTCCATCGCCTGCCAGATCATGGACTGGGCCGACGATTGCGCCTATTCGGTGCACGATGTGGAAGACGCGCTGCAGGCGCAGTTCCTGCACCCGGGGGACCTGGGGCAGGCGCGCTTCGTCCGCCGGGTCCTGGCGCATTACGAGGAGACCCGGCGGCAGGAGGCGGTCCCCCGGCTGACGCTCGCGGAGGTGAAGGAACGGCTCGGCGACCTGGGGCGCAGGATCCTCCCGTCGGACGCGGGGGACGAGCGCGCCGAGCGGAAATCGGCCATGCGCAACATCCTCAACGACCTGATCACCTCGGTTTCGGTCGAGCGGCGCGCGGGGAGCCGGCGCGCCGATTTCGCCTGGCAGCTCGCCGTCCCGGCCGAGGCCCGCATCCTGTCGGTCCTCTGCAAAGCCGTCATCTGGGAGGCGGTGATCACCGACCCCCGCGTTGCCGCCGTCAGCACGAAAGGGAGGGAAATCCTGCGGGAGCTGTTCCACCTGCTGCTGGAGGAGGTCCTGGAGAAGAAGAGCGTGGCGCTCTTCCCGCGCTACTACCGTCCGATCATCGAGGAGTGCCTCGACGGGAACCCCGGGTCGGCGGCGCGCGAGGTCTGCAACTTCCTCGCCCTCCTGACCGACATGGACGCGCTCAGGCTGCACGCCCTGCTGCGCGGGTCCAAGCCCTCCTCGATCTTCGATTTCATCTGACTTCCGGTTCGGGGGCGACGGGGGGCGCCGGACGCCGCCCGAAGGCATAGCGCCAGAGGGTGGAAGCCCACCACCCGGCGGCCTCCCCCCAGCCGAGCGGGGACGATTCCACCCGCACGAGCCCCCGCTTTACGGCCGCGATGATCGAGGGGACCTCGGGTTCGGCGTAGATCCAGGTGAAGGTGCGGTCGAGTTGCCATAGATAATGGATGTCCCCGAACCCCACCAGCGGCTTCTGCGCCGCGCGGGCGAAGGCGACCCCCCGGCGGTTGAAATCGAGCCCCCGGACCCGGAAGCCCGAGTACTCCACGGCGTCGAAGACGTCGGGATTGCGTGTCAGCCGCTCCCCGAGGCTCAGGGGCCCCGGGTAGAAGGGGTGCGGGGCGATGACGAGCGTGTCTTTGCCGGAGCGGGCGCGGATCTTGGCCAGGGTGTCGAGGTGTTGCGGGGCGGTGCGGAAATTGTAGACCAGGACGTGGCGTCCCCCCTCGGCGGCCACCTCCATGCCGGGGACCAGGACGATGCCGCGGGCGCGGGCGTATTCCGCCAGGCCCGGCGTCCAGATGTCCAGGTCGTGGCAGGTGAGCGCCAGCACCCGGTAACCCCGTTCGGCCGCCCGCCCGATCAGGTCTTCGGGCGAATGGGGGCAGATGCGGTAGTCCGCGGGGTCGAGGCTGCAGTGGGCGTGCAGTTCGGCCTTGAGCCAGGATGCGCGGGAGTTCCCGCCGTCGGTCGGTTCCATGTCGCTCACGTCCGGAAACTATAGCAGTCCGGGGCCGCCCGGGCAAACGCGCCCGGGCCCCGCTCACTCTATCGGCCGGCGGCCGGTTCCCGATGCGGGGTTTGCGCCCGCGCCCTCGCCAATTAAAAGGCGGGGGGCGATTGACTTCCCCCGCCGCCTTTTATAGGCTTTTCGCTTCTGGACATCGATGCAAACCCTGGTGCTTGGAAAGGCGGACGATATGTCGGAGCAGAAACTCCCCTCCCGGTCGGAAGATTTCTCGGAATGGTACAACAATCTCGTCCTGCGGGCGGAGCTGGCCGACTACGCGCCGGTGCGCGGGTGCATGATCGTGCGCCCCTACGGGTGGGCCCTGTGGGAGAACATCCAGAAGGCGCTCGACGGCCGCTTCAAGGCGACGGGGCACGTGAACGCGCAGTTCCCCCTGCTCATTCCGCAGAGCTTCATCGAAAAGGAAAAATCGCACGTGGAGGGCTTCTCCCCGGAACTGGCGGTGGTGACGCACGGTGGGGGGGAGAAACTGGAGGAGCCCCTGGTAATCCGTCCGACCTCGGAGACCATCATCGGGCACTCCTACGCCCGGTGGATCCAGTCCTACCGGGACCTGCCGCTGCTGATCAACCAGTGGAACAACGTGGTGCGCTGGGAGCTCAGGACCAAGCTGTTTTTGCGCACGCTCGAATTCTTCTGGCAGGAGGGGCACACGGCCCATGCCACCGCGGAGGAGGCCGAGGCCGAGACCCTGCAGATGATCGACATCTACCGGGACTTTGCCGTCAACGAGGCCGCCGTGCCGGTGATCGTCGGGCGCAAATCGGCGGGCGAGCGGTTCGCGGGCGCCAACGAGACCTACACGATCGAGGCGATGATGGGGGACGGCAAGGCGCTGCAGTCGGGCACCAGCCACAACCTGGGCCAGAACTTCGCCAAGGCCTTCGAGATCCGGTACCTGGACCGGAACGGGGCCCTGCAGCACTGCTGGACCACCTCCTGGGGGGTGTCCACCCGCTTCATCGGCGCCATCATCATGGTGCACGGGGACGATCAGGGGCTGATCCTGCCGCCGCGGCTCGCCCCCTGGCAGGTCGTGATCGTCCCCATCTACAAGAGCGACGAAGAAAAGGCCGCGGTGTTGGAGGCGGCCCGCAGGGTGCGTGCGGAACTCGGCGCTTTCCGGGTGATGCTCGACGAGAGGGAAGGCTCGAGCCCCGGTTTCAAGTTCAACGACTGGGAGATGCGGGGGGTCCCCCTGAGGATCGAAATCGGCCCGAAGGACGTGGCCAAGGGGACGGTGGTGCTCGCCCGGCGCGACCAGCCCGGCCGGGAGGGGAAATCGTTCGTCCCGCAGGAGGGGATCGCCGCGGCGGTCGGTCAGATGCTGGAAGCGATCCAGAAGGCGTTGTACGAGCGCGCGCTCGCTTTTCGGGAGGCCCGTACCGCCGATCCCGCCGACTTTGCGGAATTCAGATCCGCCGTGGAGCGGGGGTTCGCCTTTTCCTACTGGTGCGGCAGCGCCGAGTGCGAGAAGAGCATCAAGGAGGAGACCAAGGCGACACTGCGCTGCATCCCGCTCGAGCAGCCCTCCGGTGAGGGGCGCTGCATCTACTGCGGCGCCCCGGCCGGGGAGAAGGCCTATTTCGCCAAGGCGTACTGACCCGGGCTACCTCATGGCGCGCGCGAACCGGTCGGCCGAGTCGTAGTTCATGTAGGGGTTGTTCTTCTTCTGCTCCCCCAGGGTGGAAGTGGGGCTCCCCCCGTAGTCGTGGCCGGGGTAGAGGAGGGTGGAATCGGGGAGCTCCCTCAGCGTCCGGCAGAGGCTGCGCCACATCTTTTTCGCGTCCCCTCCCGGCGTGTCCACCCGTCCGCAGGCGTCGACGAAGAGCGTGTCCCCCGAGAAGAGGCAGCCTTCCACCAGGAAGCATTGCGACCCGGGGGTGTGCCCGGGGGTATGCAGGCACTGGACCGCGAGATTCCCCACCCGGACGATCTCCCCGTTCGACACGGTGCGGATGCCGTGCGAACGGGCCTCGAACCATCCCGGGTCGAGCCCGAAGGCGCCCGCGGCCCGCAGCACGTAGGTCAGTTCCTCCTCGTGCAGGACCACCTCGGCCTCGACCTCCGCGAGCAGCGGCTCGAGCGCGTTGATGTGGTCGGGGTGCCCGTGGGTGAGCAGGACGTGGCCGATCCGGAGGCCGGCCTCCCGGGCCTGCCGGAGGATGGCCGGAGCGTCCCACGCGGGGTCCACGACCGCCGCCGTGCGCGATGACGGGCATCCGACCAGGTAGACGAAGTTCATCATGGGGCCGATTTCCATCCGGTGAACGATGACACTCTCGGGTTTCATGGCTCCTCCTCCCTTCAGTATATAGGGAACGGGGGGAGTTTTCAGGTATCCGCCCGGGGGAAAAAGCTGGTATACAGGGAGCATGCCGGACAGGGACACCCACCCGAAACTGGTCGAGGCCTGGTTGCGTTTTCACCGGGACGAACTCTGCCAGAAGCTCGACTCCGTCTTCGTTTTCGATGGCGCGGGGGTGGAGATCTGGTGCGTCGTCGAAAGCCGGCGGCATTACGAGCGGCTCCAGCGGCTGCTCGAGCCGCTCCGGGGGGCTTTCCGGGTGGACCTGTACCCGACCCGGCCGGCGCCGGACCGGAAGAAAAAAATGGAGGAACCCCCTCCCAGCCTCTGCGAAAACCGCGAGTTGCGGGCGTCCCTGGAGGACCCGTTTCTGCGTTTCGAAAGCTCCCTGGAGGATTTTCCGGGCCGGGGGGCGATCTTCCCCCCCGACGAGGTGCTGAAGCGAAGGCTGATGGCCTACGCCGAGCAGCTCCTCGGGTGGAGCGAAAAGGTCCGGCGCTACGGGTCGGATCTGCCCGGACTGGTGTCGGTCGCCGCCGACCCGGAGCGCTCCCCGCACCTGAGAAGGACGGCGGGGAGCGTCTGTCGCGCCCATGCCCGGAACCTGGGGAAGACGGTGCGCAGGATGAAGAAGGAACTGGCCTACGCGATCCCCGAGGCCGGGCGGGAGCCCTCCGCTGAGACGGACCGGGCGCCCCGGGGGGGCGACGCGGGGGAGGGGGCCGAGGCTGTCGCCCGGGCCGCCGGGGAGGTGTTCCGGGGCGTGAAGCGCTTCCTCTACCCCGAGCGGCATACCGTGGACGTGGGCGACTTGCAGAGGCCGGGACTGTTCGAGTCCCTCGGGGAGCTCGAAGGGGGGGCGGCGCGCCTCGAAAAACTGCTCGATCGGATCCGGCCCTCGTGACCGCCGCGGGCCGGCGGGAGATGACATGACGCCTCTGCCGGAATCGGACGCGCACCCGCTCTGGATGGAAAACCTGCGCCGGTACGATACCCTGGCGGCTCTCCGCCGCTCCCCCTTTTTTTTCGAGTGGGGGGGGCGGATCGAGCGGTTCCTGTCCACCCCGCAGGTTGTGCCTCTTCCCGGGGCGGCTCCCCGCCTCGGCTCCTTCCTCCGGGTGGCCTCCTGGAACGTGGAGAAGGGGAAGCGGTTTGAGGCGATCGCCCGTCTGCTCGAGACCGACGGGATCCTCCGATGGGCCGACCTGATCCTGCTCAACGAGGCGGATTATGGCATGAACCGGTCGGGAAACCGGCACGTGGCCCTCGATCTCGCCCGGCGGCTCGGGATGCACATGGTGTTCGCCCCCGCCCATTTCGAGCTGACGAAGGGGGTCGACGAGGACCTGGCGCTCCCGGGGGAAAACCGCGAGAGCCTGCAGGGGAACGCGATCCTCTCCCGTTACCCGATCGAGGAGGCCCGGACGGTCCCGCTCCCCGTCTCCTTCGAGCCGTACGAGTTCCACGAAAAGCGTTACGGCCGGCGCCACTGCCTGTGGGCGCGGCTTAGGCTCCGGGACGGCTTCCTCTGGGCGGGAACCACCCACCTCGAGTTGCGCAACTCCCCCGCCGACCGCGCCGCCGCGATGCGGCGCATTCTCGACGATCTGCCCGGTGGTGGGAAGGACGCCTGTCTCCTGGGCGGAGACCTCAACACCAACACCTTCGGGCGCGGGACCGCGTGGCGGACGCTCAAGGCGGCGGCCCGCCTGCTGCTTCTCCCCCCGTCGCGGGTCGAGCGGCAGCTGCTGCACCCGGATTCGGGGCGGGAACCCCTCTTCGCGCAGCTCCGGCGCGCCGGATTCGAGTGGGAGGGCTTCAACGGGGACGGGGAAACGGCCCGCGCCCCCCTGGGCTCGCTGGAGGAGGCGCGCCTTTTCCCCGGGCCGCTCGGCCGCCGGCTGCTCCGCCGGCTGGATGCCTACGAGGGGTATCTCGGGCTCAAGCTGGACTGGCTCCTGGCCAGGAACATCCGGGGACTGCGCGCCGGGCAGGTCGGGGACGGGGCGGCGGGGGTGGAATCGCTGGACCCCGGATGCCGGGAGGTGCCGCACACCGGTCCCGACCGCCTGTCGGATCATTTGCCCGTTCACGCCGATCTCGATCTGGCATAATGGGGAATTCCGCCCGGGGGGGAGAAAGGGTCCTATGAGCCGAAGCGAACGTTTTTTGAAGGCGTGCCGCGGGGAGGCCGCCGACTGCACCCCGGTCTGGTTCATGCGCCAGGCCGGGAGATACATGAAGTCGTACCAGGAGATCCGCGCCCGGTACCCCCTGATCGAAATGTTCCGCACCCCCGGGCTCGCGGCCGAGATCACCCTGCAGCCCGTCCGTGCCTTCCCGATCGACGCGGCCATCATCTTCGCCGACATCCTCCTCCCCCTGGAGGGGATGGGAATCGGGTTCGAGTTCACCGACAGCCACGGCCCCGTCATCCAGAGGCCGGTGCGCAGCGCCGGCGACATCGAGGCGCTGAGGGTGGCCGACCCCGAGGAAGACCTGGGCTACGTGCTGGAAGCCGTGCGCAACGTAAGGGCCGAAATCGACGGGAAGGTGCCGCTCGTCGGCTTCGCCGGCGCCCCGTTCACCCTGGCCGGTTACGCGATCGAAGGCGGGGGGTCTCCCAACCACCTGCTGACGAAAAGGGTGATGTACGAGCAGCCGGAGGCCTGGGATCTCCTGATGGACAAGATGTGCCGGACGCTGGTCCCCTTCCTGAAGGCGCAGGTCCGTGCCGGGGCCCAGGTGGTGCAGCTGTTCGATTCCTGGGTGGGCTGCCTCGACCCGTCGGACTACGCGCGCCACGTCCTCGCGCACACGCGGAAGATCTTCCGGGAACTCCGGGCGGAAGGGATCCCCTCCATCCACTTCGGAACCGGGACCGCGGGGCTGCTCCCGCTCATGGCGCAGGCGGGGGGGGACGTCATCGGGGTGGACTGGCGCCTGACGCTGGGCGAGGCCTGGCGTCTGGCGGGGCCGGAGGCGCGCATCCAGGGGAACCTGGACCCGGCCGCGCTGCTGGCCCCCGGGGAAGTCCTCGCCCGCAAGGCGGCGGAGGTGCTCGATTCCGCCGCAGGCCGCCCCGGGCACATCTTCAACCTGGGGCACGGGATCCTGCCCGCAACACCCGAGGATGCGGTCCGGGCTCTGGCGGAACTGGTGCACGAGCGCTCCGCGGCCGCGCCCGGCCCTCTTAATCGAACACAACCGTCTGCAGGGACGTGATCTCGATGGTCTTCCCGCAACGCGGATTCCGGCACCGGATCTTGTCGTCGAGGCGGATGCGGTAATCGCGGGCCTTGGCATACTTCGCCCGGTCGCGTTCGTCCGCCCCGCGCGGCAGCGTCGCTTTCTTCGTCCTCCGGCGCCAGCGGACGGGGTATTCCAGCGAGGTCCGGCATTTCGGACAATAGATTGTGGCGGTTACGGTTTCGTCTTTTTCGTTGAAAAGGTCACGTTCTTCCATGGGAAGGTATTATATGCTTCAATCCTTCCGGCGGCATCAAGAACTTGCCCCGCACGCAAAATAAGGGTGCGGGGCCCGCAATCGGGGGCGCCCGCCGGCACCACGCCGACGGTTACCTTCTGGAACAGGAGATTATGGGACTCATCCGCAGGCTCTTTTCATCCGAATCCGGACCTACGCCGAGCCAGGTCCGGAAGGGGCTCAAGCAGGTCACCCAGATGCACGGCGAAGCGGGGACGCGGGTCGCCGCCATGGAGCGGCTGGCTTCCTGGCGCACGCCCGAGGCCGCACGGGCGCTGCTGCGGCGGTTCACCGTCCAGACGCCCCAGGCCAGCATGGACCTGGAGGAGAAACAGTACGCGGTCAAACTGCTCGCCGGCATGGGGGAACCGGCCGTCGAGCCGATCCTGCAGTACCTCAGGACGGAGCCGGACGTGACCCACCCGGTCCGGGCTCTCGAGGAACTCCTCCCGCCCGGGGAATTCCTCGGCGCGCTTCTGGGCATCCTCTCCGGGATGGCGGACGAATACACCCGCTGGCCCGAGGCCAAGGCGGTGCTCATCGGCCACCTGTCCGACGAGGCGTTCTCCCGGGTCGCGGATACGGTGCTCTGCTTCGTCGACGACGACGATGACGACGTCTCGATCGCGGCCATCGACTATCTCGCCCGCAACGGGGACGAAGCCATCCGCGAAAAGCTGCTGGAATCGTTCCTGGCGGCCGAACACCGCCCCAGGGTGCGGGGGAGGATCCTGGACCACTTCTGCGAACTGGGGTGGCCCGTCAGGGGATACCGCAAGAGGATGGAGGAGGCGATCAGTCTCCCCTACTACCTGACGGCCAAGGGGATCGTCAAGCGCCGGACCGGTCCGGAAGCCTGAAGCCGCGGGTCATTTCCCCCCGAAGAACGATTCGAGCGCCTGGTTGAACGCCTGCGGTTTTTCCAGGAACATGGCGGAGCCGGTCCCCGCGATGATCTCGAGCCCGGACCGGGGGACGTTCTTCGTGAGGTACTCCCCCAGCGCCCTGTTTTCCGGCGTGGCGACAAAGAGGGTGGGAACGGTGATGTGCCGGAGGTCCTCCCTCCTGTCCCCGGTGACGAGGTCGAAATAGAGCGCCAGCGCCGCCGCCATGGGGGTTTTCAGGCTGGCCCGGGACAGCTGGCCGATCACCCTTTCGTTCGGGCCGGATTTGAACAGCGCGCGGACGTAGCCGTCGGTCGCCTTGGCGCGGTCGTCCTGAAACTCCAGGAGCAGCTTCCGGGCCTGGTCCAGGGGGACGCCGGCGTAATCCTCCGATTGAAGGTACGCCGGGCTGAAATCGACGAATACGGCCATGTCGGGATCGATGGTTTCGGGGCTGGCCAGGTATTCCAGCAGGGCCGTTCCCCCCGCCCCCCAGCCCACCAGGTAGGAGTGCTCGATCTTGAGCTCCTGCAGGAACGCATGCAGGTCCGCCGCCTGCTGGCGGCAGGTGTTCCCCAGGTCGGTTTTGGTGGTCTCCCCGTGGCTGCGCGGGTCCAGGGCCAGCACCCGGAAGCCGCGGGCGGAGAAGTAGGGGATCTGCTCCTGCCAGACCTCGGCCGGCATCGTCCACCCCGGGATGAAGACCAGGGTGCGGTCGCCGGAGCCCGCATCCAGATAGCGTATCCTGAGATCCCCCACCTTCACCTTCCTCTCCTCCCACCCGGCGCCGTCCGCCCCGGAGAGGAACGGCACGGTCAGAAGGATCCATCCCGTCCACAGTAAACCCGCCCGCAGTCTCATCTTCAGCATCCTCCCTCTTTTCCCTTCGCGCCCCGCCCCACTCCATCGTCGCCCCGGAATCGGCCGCGGTCAACCGTGAATCGACGGCCCGGGTCCCATTATATGTAACAAGCCGCATCATTTTGACGTAATAACACAACGAAACCGGTCAGGCCGAGCCGGCTCCCGGATGCGTCTTCCCCGATGGGGGGATGCCTCGATTTTTTGACAGGAGATAAGGTAAAACGCCATGCTTCGATTCCTGCTTGCCGCCCTGCTCGTGGCCGTCCCCCTGGGCGCGGGGTCGGCAAATGCCCAGGTAGTTGATTTTAAAAACTTTGTCTCGTTTCGAAATCTCGTTCCGGGGGTTGACTTTTTTGCCTCCAACCGCAAGAACGTTTCTCCCTACGAAAAGCCGGCGGCCGAAGCGATCGCGCGGATGAGGGAATTGCTGGGCGGCGACCTGCCCAAAGGGGCCATCTTCATCTGCTCCAACGTGCAGCAGAAAGATGCGGTCTTCGAGCCCCGGGTCCTCCGCTCGGGTTACCGCTGGTCCATTACGGTGGTGACCCCCGAAGTCCGCATGCAGGAGGTGATGGAACGGATGAAGGCCCAGATGGGGGACAACATCCCGGCCGAGATCAGGGACCGGATCAGAAACCGGCCGCCGGAGATGATGGCCGGTGCCGAGCAGCAGGCGGCGTCCACCCTGGTCCGGCAGATCGCCCACGCGGTGACCCAGACCGCCATGGACGAGAGCCTCCAGTTCCGCTCCTCGCGGCTGGATGATATGGGCAAGAGCCCCCTGCCGGACTGGCTGGATATCGGGATCGCCTGGTATGCCGCGGGCGCCAAGGCCAATCTGGAGTTCCTGAACCAGAATATGGAGCAGACCTTTCCGATCGAAGATATCCTTTCCATGTCCCGCCCCTTTGTGGCATCGTCCTTCGACCAGGGGGGGGGCGGGATGCCTGGAATGGGCGGCGGGGGCTTCCCTGCAGGGGGATTCCCCGGCGGCGGGATGCCCAACGGCGGTGGCGGGATGCCCGGAATGAACGGCGGGGGCTTCCCCGGCGGCGGGATGCCCGGAATGAACGGCGGGGGCTTCCCCGCGGGCGGTTTCCCCGGCGGCGGTTTCCCCGGCGGCGGGGCTCAGGGGGGACAGAGAGCGTCCCGGGGCGGCGGGTCCGGGCGGCCCGGCGGCGGGCCCGGGGGGATGCCGCAGCGGTCGATTCCCAAGGACGAGCAGGACCGGATGCTTTTCGACGGCCAGTCCAGCACCTTTTTCTTCTTCCTGATCGAGAAGGCGGGGGTCGAAAAGGTCCGGGAGCTGATCCGGATGGCGCGCGAAGGGACGGAGAGCCGGGAGTACATCGAACGCCCGGAGGTACTGGGGGGCGATTTCGGGAAGATCGAAGAGGAATGGGCCGCGTGGGTCAAGGCCCTGAAGTCCTAGGGCGGAAGCGTCGGCCGGACCCGATCCACTAACCACAAACGGGATGTTGCGTGATGGGTATGGAAAGAAAACAAAATGCAATCACTGCGGGATTTTCGGCGCTGCTGGCGGCGGCCCTGATGCTGGCCCTTTCGGCGGGGAGCACGCCGACCGCATCCGCCCAGAACCCCGGGCTGCAGAGCAAGAAGGGTTCGGACCCGCTCCCGGCCGCGGCTGTCAAACCGGCCGAAAAGAAGCTGGCGGCCTACGTCGTCGGCAGCGGGGAGGTCGTGAGGGAAGTCGTGCTTTCGGGGGAACTGAAGGCGCGGAATTCGACCCTGATCAGCGCCCCGAGGATTCAGAGCAGCTTTTCCAACACCGTCACCTACCTGGCCCCCGAGGGATCGCTGGTGAAAAAGGGGGAGCGCATCGTGGAGTTTGACGATTCCTCCCTGCTGAGCCAGAAATCGGAGGCGGAGCGGACGCTGGACGAAGCCAAGCTGAACATCCAGAAGAAAAAGGCCGACCTCGAAGCGGAACGCTGCGACCTGCTCAATTCCCTGTCGCAGGCCGAATCCAGCCTGAAGCAGGACGAGCTGTACGGCAGGATCAGCAAGGACCTGCTCCCCGCGAACACCTACCAGAAGTACCAGCTGAATGTCAGCAAGTCGAAACTCGGGCTCCAGAAGGCCAGGGAGCAGATGGCCAACTTCGAAAAGAGCTACGCTTCGCAGATGGCGCTGGTGGAGATCAACCGCTCGCAGGCGGAGATCAACCTGAAAAAGATCGAAAGCGACATGCAGGTGCTGAAGATCGATGCCCCGCAGGACGGCATCCTGATCTACGGCGACAACTGGGCGAGCAACCGCAAGGTCCAGACCGGAGACAACATCTTCCCCGGGATGGAGGTCGCCAGCCTCCCCGACCTGTCCAGCATGCAGGTGGTGGGCTTCGTCTACGATACGGAGTACAGCATCCTGTCGCCCGGGCTGCGCTGCCGCGTGAGGTTCGACGCGCTTCCGGGCTACGAGGTCGGGGGGGCGATCGTTTCCCTGACGAGCGTCGCCGGCCGCAAGAGCTTCGTATCGGAGAAGAAGGTTTTCCAGACCGTCGTCCAGCTGGACAAGGTGGACGTCGACAAGGTGAAGCCCGGAATGACGGTGCAGGTGGCCGTGCCCCTGGTCCTGGCTGAAAACGCCCCGGCGATCCCCCGGGATTACCTGGGTACGGACGACCAGGGGCGCCAGTTCGTGCTGAAAGGGGCGGACCTGAAGCAGGCGAAAAGAGAGTTCGTCCAGATCGGCGCCGTCGGGGACCGGCTGCTCGAGGTGGTCGCCGGCGTGAAGACGGGGGACCGGCTGATTCCGGCGCATTATGATGCGGAGGTTTCCAGATGACCAGACAAAAGCAGATCGTCCTGCTGGCCCTGATGGTGATCCTGGCGGGGGCGGGGTATTGGTTTTATCGTTCCCGGGGCGTCTCCGCCAACGTCGGCGACAAGGACCTGATCACGGCCCAGCGCGTCGATTTCCCCGTGATCATCAGCGCCACCGGGGTGCTGGAGGCGTCCCGGAGCGTCAGCGTCGGCCCGCCCCAGATCCGCCGCGAGCGGCGGTTCAAGCTGATGCGCATGGTGGACGAGGGGACCGCGGTGTCCGAAGGGGATTTCCTGATGGAGTTCGACACCTCGGAGATCACCTCCCGGCTGCGGGACGAGACCGCCAACTTCCAGCGCGTCCAGGAGGAGCGGCAGAAGAAGCGGTCCGACACCGACATCCAGCTCAAGAACCTGAAGCTGTCGCTGGAACAGGCGAAGTCCGACCTGGAAAAGCTGGAGGTCAAGCTGAGTTCCCAGGCCGATCTCGTCAGCGGGATCGAAATCGAGCAGACGCGGATCCAGCGGGATGCCGCGAAGAGAAACGTCGAACTGCTGGAGAAGAAGGTCGGGTACAAGACCGAAAGCGGGCAGCTGGACCTGCAGATCTCGCGCAGCAACGAACGGCATTACCGGAGCCGGATGGACGACCTGATGGACGCCATGGATTCCTTTGTCGTCAGGGCGCCGGTGGCGGGCGTGGTGATCTACAAGCGGGACTGGAACAACGAGGCGAGGGAGATCGGGAGCAATATTTTCGCCATGGACGCGGTCATGGAACTCCCGGACCTGTCCAGCATCCGGGCCAAGATCCAGATCGACGAGATCGATTCCGGCAAGATCAGGATCGGGCAGGAGGCCAACATCACCGTGGACTCCGTCCGGGGACGCTCGTTCACCGGGAAGATCGTCAGCGTGGGGACCATCCTGAAGCAGGCCACCTTCGACCGGCCGCAGAAGGTGAACGACGCCTACCTGGAGATCAGCCAGCTGGACACCCGCCTGCTGCGCCCCGGCATGAACCTGAAGGCGCAGATCCGGGTGGGCGAGTATCCCCAGGTCGTGGTCATTCCGCTGTCCAGCATCCAGGAGCGGGACGGACGGTCCTTTGTTCAGGTCTGGAAACCGGAAATCAAGAAATTCGAATGGCGCGAAGTCAGCCTGCGCACCAATGACGGGATGACGGCGGTGGTGGAAGCGGGGCTCGACGCCAACGAGAAGATCCGGGCCCGGCCGATCGTGTAACGACGAGGTATATTATGAAATTCAGCGGCGAAACGCAAAAATCGATATCGAGTCCATGGAAGAAGAACCTGGGGAAGGTGGCGGCCCTGGCGGTGCTCGCGGCGTGCTGTGTGCTGATCTTTCTCTACCGCGGCAACCTGTCGAGCCGGATCTCCAAGGTTTTCGCCGCGGCCGACGACAACCCCATCCCCGTCACCAGGCTGGTGCGGCAGCCCTTTTCCCTCAAGGTGAGTTCCAACGGGGAAATCGTCGGGATGGAGACGACGCCGGTCGCCACCCCCAACACCTCCTCGGGAAGCCTGACCATCTCCTGGCTCATCCCCGAGGGGAGCTTCGTCCGGGCGGGGCAGCCGGTGGTCCGGTTCGACAGCACCGACGCCAGGCTGACCCTCGAAAAGCAGCAGAACACCCTGGAGGCGAACCAGCAGAACACCCAGATCAAGACGCTGCAGCAGGGGACCGAGGAAACGGTGCTCGGCATCGACCGGAAGGACGCGGAAGAGGAATACGACTACGCCATGACCGTCATGCCGCAGGACGAGTCGATCTTCTCCAAGTGGGACATCATCACGGCCCAGGCCGACGCGCGCTACGCCAGGGAACGGATCGAGTTCCTCAAGAGCAAGGGGAAGACGCAGCAGCGGATCGCCCGGTCCGACCAGCAGATCCTCGCCATCGAGAGGAACAAGGCCCAGTCGGAAATCTCCCTGATTCGCGAGACGCTGAACTCGCTCGAACTGCTGGCGCCCGTGGACGGCCTGGTCCTGTACCGCCGGGACCGCCGGGAAGAACCCAAGATCGGGGATAATTCCCACCCCGGCCAGGTGATCGTGGAGGTGATCAACCTCGACGTGCTGCAGGCCCGCATCTACGTCCTCGAAAGGGATGGGGGGAGCCTGGAGAAGGGGCAGCCGGTGGCGATCAGGCTCGACGCGATTCCCGAGAAGGAATTCAACGGTTCCATCACCTCCGTTTCCTCCGTGGCTTCGTCGCTGGAACGCAACTCGCCGCTCCGTTATTTCACCTGCGACGTGTCGATCGCCGACGCGGGCGGGGACCTCAAGCGCATCCGTCCCGGGATGAACCTGCGCGGGGACGTGATCCTGGAAAAATACGCCTCCTGCTTCGTCGTCCCCTCCGGAGCCGTGGTGGCCAGGGAGAGCGGGAACATCGTGTACGTGCAGCAAAAGGGCGAATTCGTGGAACGGCCGGTCGAGACCGGGCTCAGTTCGCACGGAGAGGCCGTCATCCTCGGAGGGGTCGAGGAGGGGGAACTCATCGCCCTGGCCGATCCCAAGGGGGGGCGTAAACTCTCCCTTCCCGATTTCAACAAGGG
>CAZWXG010000024.1:1638-7076 GCA_964637825.1 uncultured Acidobacteriota bacterium | reverse complement strand
TGGCAGTGAACTAGGCAAGCGCATTTTTGTACGAGGCTGGATTCCTATGATATCGATGGAAACGATGATCGGCGCCCTGGCGAGCCTGGGAAGGCACAAACTGCGGTCCTTTTTGACCATGCTCGGCATGATTTTCGGAGTCGGCGCCGTGATCGCCATGCTCTCGATCGGCGCGGGGGCGGAGGAGGAGAGCCTGCGCACCATCGCCAGCTTCGGCATCCGGAACATCATCATCCAGGCCAAGGAATTCAAGACGGAAGAGCTCCAGCAGATCCGGACCGAATCGCTCGGCGTCAGCATGCGCGACGTCGAGGCGCTCGAGTCCATCCTGAAGCCCAAGCCGATGATCTCGGCCTCGAGGCTGGTGAAAACCTACCAGGTGAATTCGGAAAAGGCCCGCAGCGACAGCCGGGTGCTCGGGGTTTCGAGCACCTACCCCGTCATCCAGAACCTGGAGCTCCTGCAGGGGGCCTTCTTTCTCCATGCGGACGAGGAGGCCAACGCCCAGGTCTGCGTGCTCGGCATCGCCGCCAAGCAGAAGCTGTTCGGGTTCGGGGAGGTGCTCAACCAGAAGATCAAGGTGAACGACATCTGGTTCACGGTGGTCGGGGTGCTGGGGGACGCCACGGTGGAAAAGCAGGAGTTCGAGGGGGTCAAGATCCAGAACCCCAACAACGATATCTATATCCCGATCACCACCGCGATCCGCAAGTTCGACACCGAGAGCGTCGAAAACGAGCTCAACGAAATCGTCATCCGGATCGCCGACAACGCGGAAATCAAGGAACAGGCGTCGACGATCAACAACCTGATGTCGGTAATGCATCACTACGTGGACGATTATTCCATCGTGGTCCCCGAAAAGCTGCTGGAACAGAACCAGCGGACCCAGGGGATTTTCAACGTGGTCATGGGCGCCATCGCCGGCATTTCGCTCCTGGTCGGCGGCATCGGCATCATGAACATCATGCTGGCCTCGGTCCTGGAGCGTACCAACGAGATCGGGCTGCGCCGCGCCATCGGCGCCAAGAAGCTGGATATCCGGATGCAGTTCATGGCCGAAGCCATCGCCATCAGCCTGGCGGGCGGCATCATCGGGGTGGGGCTGGGTTACGGCATATCGAAGGCGGTGGCCGCGTTTTCGGGGTGGAGCACCATCATCACCGCCGCCTCGGTGGGCCTTTCCTTCGGCGTCAGTTCGGTGATCGGGCTGATCTTCGGCATTTACCCCGCGGTCCAGGCCTCGAACCTGGATCCGATCGAGTGTCTGCGTTACGAATAGTCTTGGGGCCGGCGCCGGGGATGACATAGAATGAGCCGAAACGGAGGCTGACTTGAGTCCTGGATCCGGCCGGAAAAGCCTCAGGAAGTACGAAGTCACCAATCTCCTGTTCTTCCTGGCCCTCATGGTCGCGCTCGGGGTTCTCGTGACGTTCGTGTTCCGCCACTACGGGACCCGGAACCAGGTTCTCGATGAGGAGTCGGATCTGGGCGTCGTCTCCGAAGCCGTGAGCGACGGGTCCGACGTGGGCATCTTCTATCTCGGAACGAAGATTTCCGAAACCCAGCGCCAGTACCGGAGCCGCCTGGAAATACCCGTCACCGACGACGGCCTGCTCGCGGAGCTGTTCGACCTCCCGGGGGTGGACGAGGTGACGCTCGACCAGCGTATCCTCATCATCCGCAAGAGCGGGTCCGCCCGCTGGGACGGCATCCGGCCCGGGGTGCGGCGGATCGTGAGCAACCACCTGCACATTCATTTCTGACGTATCCCGCACCCTTGCCCCCGCGGAGGCTCCCTCCGGCGGATTTTTGTAACAATCCGCCTCTTTTCCGTAACTGATGAGTGAGGCTGATGGATCCGTCGGATTCCGAACTGATCGAAAGGACGCTCACGGGGGATGAGGGGGCTTTTGCGGAACTGGTGCGCCGCTACCAGTCCGCGGTCTGGGGGACGGTACACCGCGTCCTGGGAAATTCCTCCGAAAACGAGGACGCGGTCCAGGAGGTATTCCTGCGGGCCTTTGCCGCGCTCCGGAAATTCGACCGCAGGTACCCCTTCGGGCCCTGGGTGACGCGCATCGCCACCAACTACTGCATCGATCAGCTGCGGCGGAAAAGGAGCCGGAAGGTGCAGCTCTGGTCCGAACTCAGGGAACATGAACAGGAGAAGTTGCTGCGCGACCTTTCCGGTGAGGGGGGGGGCGCAGCGGACGCATCGGGGACGGAGGATCCGGAAGGGTATGCCCGGGTGGCCCGGACCCTGCTGGACGGGTTGAATCCAAAATACCGGACGGCTTTCATCTTGCGGGAAGTGGACGATAAGGACTACAGCGAGGTGGCGGCCGCCCTGGGGACGAGCGAGGTGGCCGCGCGGGTCAGGGTTTCCCGGGCCCGGGCGGAATTGCAGCGAAAATTTCGCGCCTACCTTTCAGGCTGCGGCGCGGGGGAGCGGGAACGATGAAACGTGCCTGTGCTCTGTTGGATCGATATCGGGACGGCGAACTGGACGATGCCGGGCGGGAGCGCTTCGAATCGCATCTTGCCGGATGCGGGGAGTGCCGCGCGCGGCTGCGGCTGCTCGACAACCTCGTCCAGGTCCTGAAAATGGAACCCGTCCGGCCGGTGGACCTGTCCGCGCGGATCGCCCGCAGGGCTTTCGCGCCCGCCCCGACGTGGGATACGCTCGTCGCTTCCTGTTTCCGGCCCAGGCTGGCCATGGCGACCGCGGCGCTGGGGGTCGTGCTGTTCGTTTTTGCCTGGCTTTTACCCGTGAACCGGACCGCCTCGGCCTATACGGAATATGAAAAGCTTCTCAACGAGGCGGAAGCGAGCAATCTGGCCGGCAGGCTGCTGGTCCAGAATGACAGCGAGCTGCTGTTGCAGCTGATGCCGCAGGAGGATTAGGGGTGAGAGACCGCGCGCGCGCATGGGCGATCCTGGTCGGCGTATTCCTTCTCGGCTCCCTTCTGGGGGCCGGGGGGGCGTACTTCTGGTTCAAGACGCATCCGGAGGTTCGGGGCGGCCACCGGGATGGGGGGCCCCCGCCTCCGCGGGGACACCGGAGGCTGCCGGAACTGCTGGAGATGACGCCGGAGCAGGAAGCCCGTTTCGGGGAGATCATGAAGGAATCGCGCCGGCAGCTGGATGCCCTGCAGATGGAGCAGCGCCCCAGGATCGAGGCGGTGCTCGAGGAGACCAACCGGAGGGTTTCCTCCATCCTGGATGAAAAGCAGCGGGGCAAATTCGCGGCCTATCTCGAGGAGATCAAGCGCTGGAGATCCCCGGACGGCCGCGAGCGCCGGTTCGGTCCCCCTCCCGGTTCCGACCGCCGCATGCCCCCCATGCCGCCTCCGCCTCCCGGCGGTGGAGCCCCCGGCGCCTGAAGTTTCCGGCTGGAGCCTCAGGCATCCGGCGCCACCCCTTTTTCGAGCGCCTTCAGGAAGAGCGAAGAGAGCACTTTTTCCCGGCCCCGGCCCCGGTCCACCCAGCGACAATCCTCCGCCCGGACCTCCGACGAGTCTGCCCCGCCCTGGAAGAGATGGACGGTGATGCGGTGACGGGTGATGCTGTGGCGGAAGCCGCGCAGGGGGGCCGGCCGCAGCGGGCGGCCCGTAAGCTCGCGGATCAGCCGGGCGGCCCCCGCTGCGGCCGCGCGCGCGTCCCTGACCACGCGGCAGGGGAGCCCCCAGGGGCCGGGGATGAAATCGGGCATCCGGGCCGAGGTGAGCAGAACCCGCCCTTCCCGTTCCAGGAGGAGCACCAGGAGATGCACCGGCCGGCTGGGGCGGGGCCGTTTCAGGGGAAACCGGCCGGGGTTTCGCGATTGCCGGGCGCGGCACACTCCCGCCACCGGACAGGAGGGGCATTGCGGCCGGCGCGGGGTGCAGACCAGGGCCCCCAGCTCCATCATCGCCTGGTTGAAGGAGGACGCCCGGCCCCGGGGGAGGAGCGCCGCCATCTGGTCCCAGAAAAACCGCTCCCGGACTGGTGCGCCGAGCCCGAGGAGCCGGGTCAGGACCCTGCGGATGTTGCCGTCGACGACGGGGAGGGGCTGGTTGTAGGCGATGGAGCAGATGGCCCCGGCGGTGTAGGGGCCGATCCCGGGCAGCGCCAGCACGGCTTCGTACTCCTCGGGGAACCTCCCCCCACGGGCGGGCCACAGGATGCGTGCCGCCTGGTGCAGGCGGCGCGCCCGGCCGTAATAGCCCAGGCCCGACCAGCGCTGGAGGACCTCCTCCTCGGACGCCTGCGCCAGGGAGGGGAGGTCGGGGAATCGTTCGATGAACCGGTCGTAATACGGCAGCGCCGCGGCGACCCGCGTCTGCTGCAGCATGATTTCCGAGATCCAGACCCGGTAGGGGGTGGGGGCGTCCCGCCAGGGGAGAATGCGCCGATTGTCAAGGTACCAGCGGAGGAGCCGGCGGCGGAAGATCGCTGCCGGGCGGGGGGCCAGAAGTTCGGCGGGTGACGTTTCGGGAAGATACAAACGATTCATAGGCCAGTATTACTAAAACTTACAAAACAACCTAATCTTCAATCTCTGCAATTTTTAGACAGTGTAATGCATTTGGTGATTGAAATACAGTTGCAAAAACGCTATGGTTAATTAAGCAAATTCCTAGTGATAGGATTAGCTGATGGAAACAATAAAGGAGCTACTGAATTGCCAACAAAGATAAAGAAAAGCAAAGCGAGCACGGCCAGGGTGCGTCCGCGCTGGACCAAGGAAGAGGTCGCCCTGCTCAAACGCCTCTACCGCACCCACAGCAATGCCGAGATCGCGGGCCTTCTCGGGCGCAAGGTGTCCTCCGTGGTGTTCAAGGGGCATCGCCTGGGATTGTCCAAGGGCGCCCGCAGGTTGAGGGAGATGGGGCGCGAGAATATCCGGCGGCGCTGGGATCCCCTGAAAAAGGGGGCGGCCAAGAAGACGGGGGCCACCCGGAGCCGGAAGTAGCAGGATGATAGCGGCGGTTCGCCGCCTGGAACAGGATGTTTTCCGAGGACGGAGCCGAACATGCAGGACAAAACGATGTGGGAAACCATCAAACTCCAGGGAAGCGAATTGCTGGACAAGCTGAGACAGGTTGTGCAGGAAGGCAATGCACGGCGGGTTGTCATTAAGCAGGGAGAGCGGATTGTGGCGGAATTTCCATTGACGGCGGGCGTCGTCGGTACGGTGATCGCCCCCGTATTGGCCGCAATCGGAGCTCTTGTTGCGTTACTGAAGGACTGTTCGATTGAAGTCGAACGGGTTGTGACGGATCCCGGATCCGGTCCAGTGGCACCTTCTGATCCAACAGCGGATAAGTGAATCTCGAGGACTCGCTCCTTTCCAGCGCTGTTATTATCTCTGTGAAAGACGGACCAGGTTGGTCGTTTGCAACGCCGTTCCGGCGTTAAGGGACGTGTGCGCCCGCGAGGGTGCCCGGTTTCGC
>CAZWXG010000024.1:0-1538 GCA_964637825.1 uncultured Acidobacteriota bacterium | reverse complement strand
CAACGCCGTTCCGGCGTTAAGGGACGTGTGCGCCCGCGAGGGTGCCCGGTTTCGCACCATGCCGGAGGCGAAGGGGAGAGGTGTGCCCGGTCGGACGGGAGCGATCGCCTTGCGGATCGGCCGGGCCCTTTTCCCGAAGGGAGGGGTGTGCCCGCGGCCGGTTCCGATGGTTTATGCGGACGGTGGGGGAGCGCCAGGCTTGGCGGAGGCGCCCGCCAGGGCTTTTTTGAGTCGTCCTTCCAGCAGCAGGTAGAGGGCCGGGACCAGCATGAGGCTGTCGCGGGCGATGGTGGCGGGGGAGATCGGGTCGTCGAAACTGAGACACCCGCAGTTGGCCTGGATGCCGCGCAACCAGGTCACCGTCAGCAGGGCCGTAAAAAACAGGAGCAGCCCCGCGGCGGCGCCCGCCACGGGGCGTAGCCTCCATCCCGCGAGCAACCCGATCCCGAGCGCCACCTCCAGCCAGGGGAAATACTGCGCGATCGGCCAGATCCAGGTTTCGGGCACCGCCTGGTACCCGGCGACGGCGGCCGCGAACTGCAGCGGCTGAGCTATCTTGATATGACCGCTGTAGAGGAAGAGGGCTCCGAGCAGAACGCGACAGGCCCAATGCAGAATGCGCCACGCCATGTTATTTCACGAACCTGCCGATGAACTGTTTCATTACGGGATAGGGAATGTAGCCGTCGACCCTTTCTTCCTTCCCCCGGGCGCGGATGATCAGCGTGGGGGTGGCCTGGATCTTCCGCTGCAGGCCGTACTGGATCTGGCGGTTCACCTCGGCCCCGACACTCGGATCCCGCATGATCTGCTGCAGTCTCGCGTATTCGGCCGGCGGCAGGGCCTTGGCCACGGATGCCTCCAGGTTTCCGGTCCGGGCCCAGGTCGCCTGCTCGAGGAAAACGGATTCCATGACGGCCAGGAGCCGGGGCAACCCCAGGCGCGACGCGGCCTCGCAATAGCGGGCGGCCGCGAGCCCGTGAGTGTGGCCCGCGATCGGGTATTCGTGGTACACGACGCAGACCTTGTCCCTGCTCGCGTACTCCCTGAGGATCGGCTTGATGGTGTTGAGGAAGAGTTCGCGGCAGGCGGCGCATTGAAAATCGGAGAAGACGTCGATCCTCACCGGGGAATTCGGGGAGCCTCCCAGAACCCGTCCCGGCCCATCCTGGGCGGATGGAACCGGCGCGGCTCCGAGGAGGAGCAGAAGCGCGGGCAGGAGGATGCGGCCGATCTTGATCAACGGATGGATCGGCATCCGGGAGCCAAAAAAACGCATGGGAAAAAGGATAGCAAGTTATCCGGGCCCTGCCAAACCTTTTTGTTTCCGCCGGGAGAGGGGCGGCCTTCCTACTCGTCCGTCTTCACCTGGCGCAGGCGGAATTGCGTCAGGTGCTCCGGTTTGAACCTCCGCCGGGACCAGCGGTACCCGTTTTCAAACTCCACCCCGAGCAGGTAATTGACCTTGTCGAATTTGCAGTATTTGGTGCGCGCCTGGCACTGTTCGCTGGCGAACTGGAGCCCGACGACGGTTTCCG
>CAZWXG010000023.1:25718-27402 GCA_964637825.1 uncultured Acidobacteriota bacterium | reverse complement strand
AGTCATAGCCTTCCAAGCTATTGGTCGCGGGTTCGAGTCCCGTCTCCCGCTCCAGCCTTCGCCGGCCGGGGGCCGGCTTCGGCTGGCAAGCCAACAGGGCTACGGCCGGAAAGCCGGAAGAAACAGGGTTGGTAAAAGAGGCGGCTTGTCCGCCGGAGCCCGCCGGAGGCGGGCGGAGGCGGAAATAAGGCCCACGTAGCTCAGTCGGCAGAGCGCGTCCTTGGTAAGGACGAGGTCACCAGTTCGATTCTGGTCGTGGGCTCCACCGAGTGCGTACCGGTGCCAGGAAAACTGGGATTGGAAGCGAAGTAATTATTAAGGAATTCATGACCCGGCGCAGGCGCCAGGAGATGCGAGTATGGCCAAGGAGAAATTTGATCGTAGCAAACCGCATGTAAACATCGGGACGATCGGGCACATCGATCACGGCAAGACGACGCTGACGGCGGCGATCACGATGGTGCTGCACAAGAAAGACCCGAAGATCGCGGTGCGGTCGTTCGATTCGATCGACAACGCGCCGGAGGAGAAGGAGCGGGGGATCACGATTGCGACGGCGCACGTGGAGTACACGACGCCGAACCGGCACTATGCGCACGTGGACTGTCCCGGGCACGCGGACTACATCAAGAACATGATCACGGGCGCGGCGCAGATGGACGGGGCGATCCTGGTGGTATCGGCGGCGGACGGGCCGATGCCGCAGACGCGGGAGCACATACTCCTGGCCCGCCAGGTAGGGGTGCCGTACATCGTGGTGTTCATGAACAAGACGGACATGGTGGACGACCCGGAGCTGTTGGACCTGGTGGAGCTGGAGGTACGGGAGCTGCTGACGTTCTACGAGTTTCCCGGGGACGACATCCCGGTGGTGCGCGGGAGCGCGCTGAAGGCGATGCAGGGGGACGCGGAGGCGGAGGCGCAGATCGTGGCGCTGATGGAGGCGGTGGACGGGTACGTACCGATTCCGCAGCGGGAAGTGGAGAAGCCGTTTTTGATGCCGGTGGAGGATATTTTCACGATCTCGGGCCGCGGGACGGTGGCGACGGGGAGAGTGGAGCGGGGGAAGGTGCACGTCGGGGAAGAGATCGAGATCGTGGGGATCAAGCCGACGGTGAAGCGCGTGGTGACGGGCGTGGAGATGTTCCGGAAGCTGCTGGACGAAGGGATGGCGGGGGACAACGTGGGGCTGCTGCTGCGCGGGACGGACAAGAAGGACGTGGAGCGCGGGCAGGTGATATCGGCGCCGGGGAGCATCACGCCGCACACGCATTTCAAGGCGCAGGCGTACGTGCTGACGAAGGAAGAGGGCGGGCGGCACACGCCGTTTTTCAACGGGTACCGGCCGCAGTTTTACTTCCGGACGACGGACGTGACGGGAGTGGCGGAGTTGCCGGAAGGGACGGAGATGGTGATGCCGGGCGACAACGTGCAGCTGACGATCAAGCTGATCACGCCGATCGCGATGGAGAAGGGCTTGCGGTTCGCGATCCGCGAAGGCGGCCGCACCGTCGGCGCCGGTACGATTTCCGAAATCATCGAGTAACCCGGGGCAGCCATGCGAGACATCATTACTTTCGAATGCACGAAGTGCAAGAGCCGCAACTACACGTCGACGAAGAACAAGAAGACCACGACCGAGCGGCTGGAGTTCAAGAAGTTCTGCAACCGTTGCCGCGCGCAC
>CAZWXG010000023.1:3506-25708 GCA_964637825.1 uncultured Acidobacteriota bacterium | reverse complement strand
AAAGATACGAATCAGGCTGAAAGCTTACGATTACAGAGTGCTGGACCAGTCCACGTCCGAGATCGTCGAGATCGCCAAGCGCACGGGATCCAGGGTCTCCGGCCCCATTCCGCTGCCGACGGTCAAGAACAAGTTCTGCGTTCTGCGCTCTCCCCATGTGGACAAGAAGTCCCGGGAGCAGTTCGAGATCCGGACGCACAAGCGGCTGGTGGATATTCTCGAGCCCACGCCGCAGACCGTGGACGCTCTCATGAAGCTGGATCTGCCCGCGGCCATCGATGTCGAGATCAAGGCCTTCGGCACGGAGCACAAGTAGGACTTTGCGTGATAACGAACGGGGAGGCTGCGGGGCGGAGCACAGCCGCTTGCTTTCCGCCGAAATCTAACCGGGTGCAATTATGGTTGATGGACTGATTGGAATTAAGATGGGCATGACCCAGGTGTTCGACGAGAACGGGGTCGTGGTCCCGGTCACGGTGATCAAGGCCGGCCCCTGCGTCGTGGTTCAGGCCAAGGCGAAGGATCCCGACGGATACGAAGCGCTCCAGCTGGGCCTGGTCGAATTCATTCGCCCTTCCCGGGTGAAGAAACCCCGCAGCGGGCATTTCAAGAAGGCGGAGGTGCCGCCCTGCCGCGTCCTGAAGGAGTTCCAGGCCGCGGGCGCCGAGGAGGCGCCGAAGGTGGGGACGCAGATCCTCGTCAGCCAGGTCTTCCAGGCGAACGACAAGGTGGACATCTGGGGAACCAGCAAGGGGAAGGGTTTCGCCGGCCTGATCAAGCGCCACCATTTCGGCGGCGGTGCCGGGAGCCACGGTTCCATGTTCCACCGCGCCCCCGGGTCGATCGGGGCCAGCGCCTACCCCAGCCGGGTCATGCCGGGGATGCGCGCCGCGGGGCACATGGGGAGCGAAAGGGTGACGGTCCAGAATCTCCGGATCGTGCGGGTCGAGGAGCAGGACAACCTCCTTCTGGTGAGGGGGGCCGTGCCGGGCCGCAACGGCGGCTACGTCGTAATCAAGAAGGCTTAAGGACGGGCGGATCGCCGGCCCGCCGGGCCGGTCGTCATTCGAAATTCGAGAGGTTGGTAATGGCGGAAATCGAGGTTAAAAACCTTGCCAATGAGGTGGTCGGAAAGATCGAACTCTCCGACGAGGTGTTCAAGGCCGAATTCAATCAGCCCCTCATCTGGGAGGCGGTGAAGCACTACAACGACTCCCTGCGTGCCGGAACGGCCTGCACCAAGGTCCGCGGCGAGGTGAGCGGGAGCGGAAAGAAGCTGTGGCGGCAGAAGGGAACCGGCCGCGCCCGCATCGGCAGCGCGCGCAGCCCCCTGTGGCGGCACGGCGGGACGGTCCACGGACCGAAGCCCAGGGACTACGGCTACCGCTTCCCGCGCAAGAAGCTGCGCGGGGCGATGCGCTCGGCGCTGTCGGCCAAGTTGAGCGGGAATTCCCTGACGGTGGTCGATGCGATGCCGCTCGAGGGGCCCAAGACGAAGGAATTCCTCAAGATCCTCCAGGGCTTCGGTTTCGCCGGGAAGATCCTGGTGGTCGATTCGAGCGGGGACCGCAACCTGCTGCTGGCGCTGCGGAACCTTCCCGGGGTCAAACTGGTCCCCGGGACGGGCGTGAACATCTACGATGTGGTCAACAGCAACGTGCTGCTCTTTTCCAAGGATTCCATCCTCAAGGTCCAGGAGGTACTGAGCCGATGAACCGGAGAGAATACGTACTGCAGCTCCCCGTCATTACGGAGAAGAGCACCCTGATGAAGGAAAACCTTCGCACGGTGGCGTTCCGGGTTTTGCGGGATGCCAACAAGATCGAGATCCGGGACGCCGTCGAGAAGATCTTCAAGGTGAAGGTCGAGTGCGTGCGCACGGCCAACTTCCACGGCAAGAAACGGCGCCAGGGGCGCTTTGTCGGGCGGCGGTCCGACTGGAAGAAGGCCTACGTCACGCTCAAGGCGGGCGAAAAGATGATCGAATTTTCCGAGACGGCATAACGCAGGAGCTGGGCTAAAATCATGGCTGCCATAAAGACATACAATCCTACTTCACCCGCGGTGCGGTTCAAGACGACGCTCGACAAGAGCGAACTTTCGACCGAGCGGCCGCTCAAGAGCCTGACGGAAGGGCGACAGCGCATCTCCGGTCGCAACAACAAGGGGCGGCTGACGATCCGGCACCGGGGCGGCGGGCACAAGAAGCTCTACCGCATCATCGATTTCAAGCGCGACAAGCGGGATATCCCGGCGAAGGTGGTGGCGCTCGAATACGATCCCAACCGCTCCGCGACGATCGCGCTGCTGGCCTACGCCGACGGGGAAAAGCGGTACATCCTCGCCCCGGACGGCCTGGCGGTGGGGGGAACGGTGATCGCGGGAGAGGGCGCCGACATCCTGGTGGGCAACTCGCTCCCCCTGAAGAACGTTCCCCTCGGAACGATGATCCACAACATCGAGCTCCGCAGCGGCAAGGGGGGGCAGATGGCGCGCTCGGCGGGAGCGGCGGGCCAGCTGCTGGCCAAGGAGTCGGGATACGCGCAGATCAAGATGCCCTCCGGGGAGACCCGGATGGTGCACCTGGAGTGCTACGCGACCATCGGGCAGGTGGGGAACCTGAACTACGAAAACGTCTCCATCGGCAAGGCCGGACGATCCCGCTGGCTGGGCAAGCGGCCCACGGTCCGCGGGGTGGTGATGAACCCGATCGATCATCCGCACGGCGGAGGGGAAGGCAAGACCTCGGGAGGCCGGCACCCGGTCAGTCCGTGGGGACAGCCCACGAAAGGTTACAAAACCCGGAACAATAAACGCACCCAGCGCTTCATCATCAAGCGCCGGGGCAAATAGGGAGCAGCATGACCAGATCAGTCAAAAAAGGCCCTTTTGTCGACGAGCATTTGCTCACTAAAGTGAGAGCTTTGGCCGGCTCGGACAGCCGGACGGTTGTCAAGACCTGGTCCAGGCGCTCTACGATCACTCCGGAAATGGTCGGCATGACGGTGGCCGTGCACAACGGCAAGAAGTTCATTCCCATTTATATTTCCGAGAATATGGTCAGCCACAAGCTCGGGGAATTCGCCCCCACGCGCATGTTCAAGGGGCACACCACCAAGGCTTCGGAAAAGAGCACCTCGGTAAGGTCGTAGGCCGGTCGGGGCCCGGCCGCGGCGCGTACGGGCCGCAGGCGGCCGGATGGAGTACAGAGCAGTCACCATACGGGAGGAAGGAGGCAGATCCAAGGCGAACCGATTGTCGGCGGAACATTCCGACGGCGCGCCAGGACTGCCCGGTTTACTACTATGGAAGCTATTGCAAAAGGCAAATACTTGAGGGGGTCGCCCCAGAAAGCCCGCCTGGTCATAGACCTTATCCGCGGCAGAAATGTTCAGGATGCGCTGGCCATACTTCGTTTTACCAACAAGCGGGCGACCAAGCCGATCATGAAGGTATTGCTCTCTGCCGTGGCCAACGCGAAGGAAAAGAATGCGGCCGCCGACGTGGACAGCTTCATCGTGGATCGCGCGGTTGTGGATTCCGGGCCGACGAAGTGGCGACGCAGGGTGCGGCCGGCGCCCATGGGCCGGGCATACCGACAGCAGCGGCGCTACCAACACGTCAGCATCACCATCAAAGGCAAGGATATCGAGGAAGGGTAGGGAGGTCATCCGTGGGTCAGAAAGTTCATCCTTTCGGTTTCAGGCTGGGAATCAACCGGACATGGCGTTCACGATGGTTTGCGCGCAAGGATTACGGGGCGCTGCTTCATGAGGACCTCCGGCTCAAAGCCAATCTCAAGAAGAAGTTCGCCCATGCGGGGATCTCCCGCATCGAGGTGGAACGGGCCGCCAACAAGCTGACGATCATCATCTTCACCTCGCGCCCGGGCATCATCGTGGGCAAGAAGGGGACGGAGATCGAGAAGCTGAAGAAGGATCTGCAGCTGCTGACCGGAAGGGATGTCAACCTGAAGATCCAGGAAGTCAGCAAGCCGGAACTGGACGCCCAGCTCGTCTCGGAGGGGATCGCGCAGCAGCTGGAGAAGCGCATCGCCTTCCGCCGGGCCATGCGGCGGGCGGTCGACGGCACCCTGCGGTTCGGCGCCAAGGGGATCAAGGTCCGGGTCTCGGGCCGGCTCAACGGCGCGGAAATCGCGCGCACGGAATGGTACCTGAGCGGCCAGCTGCCGCTGCACACGCTCCGGGCGGATATCGATTACGGTTTCGCCGAGGCCCGTACCACTTACGGGGTCATCGGCGTCAAGGTATGGATTTACAAGGGCGAAGTATTTGATATGCAGAAGCCCGAAAAAGCGGCCCGGTAGGATCGAGGAGTCCATCAGTCATGTTGATGCCTAAGAAGGTCAAATACAGGAAGCAGCAGAAGGGAAAACGGCGGGGAAAGGCCTGGCGCGGGTGCGAGGTCACCTTCGGGGAATACGGGCTGAAGGCCATGGAGGTCGGTTGGGTCAGCGACCGCCAGATCGAGGCGGGACGCGTCGCGATCACCCGTTTCGTCAAGAGGGGCGGGAAGATATGGATCCGGGTTTTCCCGGACAAGCCGATCACCAAGAAGCCGGCCGAAACCCGGATGGGGAAAGGGAAGGGGGCGCCGGAGGGATGGGTGGCCGTCGTCCGCCCCGGCAAGATCCTCTATGAGATGGAGGGCGTGACCGAGGAACAGGCGCAGGAAGCGATGCGGCTGGCCGGCAACAAGCTCGGCATCCAGGTGAAATTCGTCAAACGGTTCGGAAAGGAGGAGTAATGAAGGCTTCCAAGCTGCGGGATATGTCCAGGGAAGACCTGCTCCTGGAAGAATCGGAATTGCGCAAGCAACTGCTCAAGCTGCGGTTTCAGACCGCGACCGGGCAGGTGGAGAGCGGCCCCAAGATGAGGGGCGTCCGGCGGGACATCGCGCGCATCGAGACGGTTTTGAGGGAAATCGAACTTACCAAGTGACGGACGACGGGTGACGCGCGGCCTCCGACGCGTCACGCGGTGACCGAATGAGGGAATGATGGGGACTGAACAGAAGAGAGGAATCCGCAAGAGCCAGGTGGGAACCGTAACCAGTACGGCCATGCAGAAGACGGTCACGGTCGCCGTGGACCGGCTGGTGCAGCATTGGCTGTACAAGAAGATCCAGCGGAAGACCTCGAAATTCCTGGCGCACGACGAACAGGGCGCATGCAAGGTGGGCGACCGTGTCCGCATCGTCGAGACGCGCCCCCTGAGCGCGCGGAAAAGATGGCGCGTGGAGAAGGTGCTTTCGAGCGCGCCGAGCGTCGAGTAACGAAGGGACGGTTTTCGCAGCGTCGATCGATAGAGGATCATCATGATACAGATGAGGACGATTTTGGATGTGGCGGACAATTCGGGGGCTCGCAAGATCTCCTGCATTCACGCCGTGGGCAACCAGGTGGGTCGGGTTGCCAGCCTTGGGGACATCATCACCGCCAACGTGAAGGAGGCCGCCCCGGACGGAACCGTGAAGAAGGGGCAGGTGGTCAAGGCAGTTATCGTGAGAACACGCAAGGAGTTCCGGCGCAAGGACGGCACGTATATCCGTTTCGACGATAACGCGGCGGTCCTGATCAATGATCAGAAGGAGCCGATCGGCACCCGCGTCTTCGGTCCGGTCAGTCGCGAACTGAGGGACAGGGAATTTTTAAAGATCGTTTCGCTGGCGCCTGAGGTGCTCTAGCAGAGGTTGAAAGGGACGGAATCCGATGCCCAGTGTACACATAAAGAAAAACGACATGGTTTACGTGCTGGCCGGGAAGGACCGGGGCAAGACGGGCAAGGTGCTCAAGGTCTACCTGGACAAGGGGCGGGCGGTGGTCGAGGGGATCAATTACATCCAGAAGCATACGCGCCCGAACCCGCAGAAGAATGTGAAGGGGGGAATCCTGCCCAAGGAGGCGCCCATCCACATCTCCAATCTGATGGTGGTCTGCAAGCGCTGCAGCAAGCATGCGAGGGTGGGCACGAGCGTCACCCAGAACGGCCGCAAGGCCAGGGTATGCAAGAACTGCAACGAGCTTATCGACGCATAGGGCATGACGAGGGTTGAAAGGTCAGATCATGAGCAGACTTCGGGAAGTATATAAGACGGACGGCATACCTGCCCTGACGAAGCAGTTCGGGTACAAGAACATCATGGCGGTGCCCCGGCTGGTGAAGATCAACGTGAACATGGGGCTGGGGGAGGCGATTGCCAACGCCAAGATCCTGGACACGGCGGCCGAGGAACTGGCGGCGATAACGGGGCAGCGCCCCGTGGTCACCAAGGCCAAGAAATCGATTGCGGCGTTCAAGCTCCGGCAGGGGATGCCGATCGGCGTCACCGTCACCCTGCGGGGCGACCGGATGTACGAGTTCTTCGACCGCCTGATCAGCATCGCGCTGCCGCGGGTGCGGGATTTCCGGGGCGTGTCCCCGCGAGCCTTCGACGGCAGGGGGAACTACACCCTGGGGCTGCGCGACCAGCTGATTTTTCCCGAGATCGACTACGGGAAGGTGGACAAGGCTCGCGGGATGAACATCACCATCGTGACGACGGCCGTGAGCGACAACGAGGCTTTCGAGCTTTTGAAGGTAATGGGTATGCCCTTTGCGAAGAAGGGGCAGCAATAGGGAGTCAGGAATCCGGCCGCGAGGCCCGGGTTCACACTGTTGACGGGAGTTACTGTGGCCAAGACCAGTATGATAGCCAAAGCCAGGCGGACGCCCAAGTTCGCCGTGCGCGCTCACAACCGCTGTCTGCGTTGCGGACGTTCTCGCGGGTATTATAGAAAATTCCAGCTCTGCCGTCTTTGTTTCCGGAGCCTGGCGCTGACGGGCGAAATCCCGGGAGTGACCAAGTCGAGCTGGTAGAGCGGGTTCAGACGCAATTTTATCAAGAGTTGGAGTAGATCATGACAATGACCGATCCCGTTGCCGACCTCCTGACGCGGATTCGAAACGCCAGCAAGGCGCGGCATGAGACCGTGGATGTCCCCTCGTCCAGGTTGAAACTGGAAATCGTCCGGATTTTGAAGGAAGAGGGGTATATTGCCAATTTCAGCCTTGCCGAGGACGACAAGCAGGGCATGATCCGCATCCTGCTGCGCTACGCGGCAGGGAAGAGCCCCGTGATCACGACGCTCGACCGGGTGAGCCGTCCGGGGTGCCGGGTCTATTCGGGCAAGGGCGAAATACCCTCGGTGCTGGGCGGGATGGGAATCTGCATCGTGTCCACCTCCCAGGGGGTGTTGACCGGAAAGCAGGCCCGGGAAAAGGGTTTGGGCGGCGAAGTGCTCTGTGCCATAAGCTAAATTATCGGTTCGATATCCCGGAACCGCGCGGGGGAGGCCCCGCGATGTGGCGGGTCCGGATCCCGAACGTCTAGAAGGTGTGTTATGTCGCGAATAGGGAAAAAGCCGATCATCGTGCCGAGCGGGGTCAAGGTGACCATCCGCGAGCGCGAGCTCGAGGTGGAAGGGAAACTGGCCAGGTTGACGGCCCTGATTCCGCCCGGAATACGCTTTGAACAGAACGGGGATACGCTGACGGCCATCCGGCCCTCCGACGATAAGCCCTATCCGGGGTACCATGGGCTGGCCCGGGCCCTGGCCGCCAACTGCGTGCAGGGGGTCAGCGAGGGGTTCACCAAGCAACTGGACGTGGTCGGAATCGGCTACAAGGTGGAGGCCAAGCCCAAGTCCGTTCTCTTTTCGCTCGGGTACTCTCACCCGATCGAATTCCCGATTCCCCAGGGGATCAGCGTCAAGGTCGAGAAGCAGAACCGGACCATCCAGAATTATGTCGCCACGATCATCATCTCCGGTTCCGACAAACAGGTGGTGGGGCAGGTGGCAGCGGACATGCGGTCGCTGCGGAAACCTGATGCCTACAAGGGTAAAGGACTCCGGTATGCCTCCGAGGCTGTCCGGCTCAAGGTCGGAAAGAAGGGTGCGTAATGATTTCTTCAACAGACCGTTCCGGCGAGCGCTGCAGGATTCACAGGAGAATCCGGCGTAAGATTTCCGGCCAGCCCGGCCGTCCGCGGCTCTGCGTCTATCGCAGTTCCAGGTACCTCTACGCCCAGATCGTCGATGACACCGAGGGGCGGACGCTGGTGGCCGCTTCCACCCTCGAAAAGGTTGTCCGGGGGGATCTGAAGAACGCGGGGAATATCGAGGCCTCCAAACTGGTGGGCAAGGCCATCGCGGACCGGGCCCGGGCCAAGGGGATCGAAAGCGTCGTTTTCGACCGCGGGGGATACCTCTATCACGGGCGGATCAAGGCGCTGGCCGAGGCGGCGCGGGAATCCGGACTCAAATTTTAGCTGGGAGGCGGAGCGTCCGGGCGGACGCACGCCGACAAGGGGGAAGCTTGGAAAAGAACGATCCGAATGCTCTAGAGCTGAAGGACCAGGTGGTTTCCATCAACCGCGTGACCAAGGTGGTCAAGGGGGGAAAGAACCTGAGTTTCAGTGCTCTCGTGGTTGTGGGCGACCAGAACGGCATGGTCGGCTACGGAATGGGAAAAGCCAAGGAAGTGCCTCAGGCGATCCGCAAGGGGGTGGAGCAGGCGCGCAAGAACATGATCCGCGTGCCGCTCAAGGGGCGCACCATTCCGCACCTCATCCTGGGACGCTTCGGAGCCGGACGGGTGATCCTCAAGCCGGCTTCCGAGGGAACGGGTGTCATCGCGGGCGGGCCGGTTCGGGCGGTGCTGGAATCCGCCGGAATTTCCAACATTCTCACGAAGTCCCTGGGCACCACCAACCCCCACAACGTGGTCAAGGCCACCTTCGACGGGTTGAGGCGGTTGCGGGAACCGGGTGAGGTCGCCAAACTGCGCGGCAGACAGGTCGAGGAACTGTAAACGATGGTATCGAAAAAGAAAGCAGCGGAGCAACCGGGCGCCACCATGAAGATCCAATATTTTCGCAGTGCGATCGGGACGCCCAAAAAACACAAGCTGATCATCAAGGGCCTGGGGTTCAAGCGTCTGAACCAGGTCGTGGAGCGCGTGGACACGCCCGCCGTCCGGGGGATGGTGGCGAAGGTGCCCCATCTGGTCAGGATCCTGGAAAACCGGGACTAACGCAACCGGGGCCGGAGGCCCCATGAGAGCGGGACAAAGATTATGTTGAGCATAAACACACTGAAACCGGCCCCCGGGGCGAACCGCAAGAACAAGCGCGTGGGACGCGGCATGGGATCGGGACACGGCAAGACCTCCACCCGCGGCCATAACGGCCAGCATTCGCGGGCGGGATCGAGCATGCGTCCCGGGTTCGAGGGCGGGCAGATGCCCCTCTACCGCCGCCTGCCCAAGCGCGGGTTCACCAACATCTTCCGCAAGGAATACGCGTGCGTGAACCTGGAGAAGCTCGCCGGGTTCGAGGCGGGGTCCAAGATCGACCCGATCGTGATGCGGCAGCACGGGATCATCCGGAATTTCCACCTGGACATCAAGATCCTGGGGACCGGGGAGCTGAAGCAGGCGCTGCACGTCAGGGCGCACAAGTTCAGCAAGGGCGCCGCGGAAAAGATTCAAAACGCGGGCGGCACGATCGAGGTCATCGCTCAATAATTAAACCGACGGCTCTGGTTCGCGAAACAGGGGAGTCTTCGGCCTTCAGTTCGAGGCCTTTGGGGTTCTAAAAAGACGATGCCGGAAGAACGAAGCCTAATTCTGAGTTCGATCCAAAACATCTTCAGCATCCCGGACCTGCGCAAGCGGGTCCTGTACATGCTGGGGCTGCTGGCCGTGTACCGTGTGGGCGCCTTCATTCCGACCCCGGGGATCAACCATGCGGCGCTGGAACAGCTGTTCCAGTCCAACGCGGGCACCATCTTCGGATTCCTGGATATCTTCTCGGGCGGCGCCCTGCGCCGTTTCAGCATCTTCGCCCTGGGCATCATGCCCTACATCACGGCCTCGATCATCCTGCAGCTGGCCACCGTCGTCGTCCCCTACCTGGAGAAGCTCTCCAAGGAGGGGGAACTCGGGCGCAAGAAGATCACGCAGTACACGCGCTACCTGACGGTGCTCCTGACCCTGTTCCAGGGCTTCATGACCGCCATCGCCCTGGAGCGCTCGGGCGAGCAGATCGTGACGTCGCCCGGCTGGGGCTTCCGGCTCCTGGTGATGATCACCCTGACCACGGGAACGGCCTTCATCATGTGGATCGGGGAGCAGATCACGGAGCGGGGGATCGGCAACGGCATCAGCCTGATCATCTTCGCCGGCATCGTGGTGGGCCTGCCGTCGGCCATAGGCTTCATGTGGACCAACGTCGTCGATCTGCGCACCTGGTCCCCCCTGACGGCCATCTTCCTGCTGGTGCTCATGGTGCTGGTGGTCGCCGCCGTGGTCTTCGTCGAGCGGGGACAGCGGAAGATCCCGGTCCAGTACGCCAAGCGGGTGGTCGGTCGGCGGGTATACGGCGGGCAGGCGACCCACCTCCCCCTGAAGGTGAACTCGGGCGGGGTGATCCCGGTGATCTTCGCCGCCTCGATCGTGGCCATCCCCTCCACCCTGGGGACGGTCATGCCGTACGACTTCATGCGCAGCCTCTCGGAGCAGCTGAGCCAGGGGATGCCGCTGTACAACCTGATGTACATCGCGGGAATCGTGTTTTTCTGCTTCTTCTACGTGAGCATCATCTTCAACCCGATGGAAGTGGCGGACAATATCCGCAAGTACGGCGGCTACATCCCGGGAATCCGTCCCGGGCATCGCACCGCCGAATACATCGACAGGATCCTGAGCCGGCTTACGGCCGCGGGCGCCATCTACCTGGTGCTGATCTGTCTGCTGCCGGAATTTCTGATCACGGGATTCAAAGTGCAACCCATCCCATGGATCGGCCCCAGGCTGGATGACCTGCTGAACACGCTGCAGATGAGTTGGATCACGACGGGATTAGGCGTAACCTTCTATTTCGGAGGCACGTCGCTTCTGATCGTCGTCGGAGTGGCGATGGACACGATTCAGCAGATCGAGTCGCAGCTGATCATGAGGCATTACGACGGCTTCATGAAAAAGGGGAGAATCCGGGGGAGAAGAGGCTGAAAGGATTGACGGTTCGCGATGGACGGTTGAAGCGTTGACGGAAACCCTCTGCCGGAGATTGCAGGCCATGATCGTCAATAGGTATTTGTGGCAAACTTCCGATTAGCGATTATAATGTTCGGGCCGCCGGGAGCCGGCAAGGGGACGCAGGCCCGGCTGCTGGGCGAGGCGCTGGGTTACCCGCACATCTCCACCGGGGACATCCTGAGGGGGGCGCTGAAGGACCAGACGGAGTTGGGCCGACAGGCCAAGACCTACATGGAATCGGGGGATCTGGTCCCCGACGACCTGGTCGACGCCATCGTCAGCGACCGGCTGAAGCGGGAGGATTGCCGGCAGGGGTTCATCCTGGACGGCTACCCCCGGACGATACCCCAGGCGGAATTCCTGGACGAGCTGTTCGAACGCGAGGGGGCCCGGATCCTGACGCTGGGGATCACGGTCGAGAATCGCATCCTCCTGGAGCGGCTGTCCTCGCGCTGGACCTGTCCGCGGTGCAGCCGGACCTACAGCGAGAACCTGGCGCCGGGGACGGTCAACGGGCAGTGCAGCCGGTGCCGGGTACCCCTGGTGCAGCGCAAGGACGACGCGGGGGAAGTGATCGCCGAGCGGTTGCTGGTGTACCACAACACGACCCGGCCCGTGATCCGGTACTACCGGGAGCGGGGGATGTACGTGGAGATCGACGGGGACAGATCGGTAAGGGAGATTTTCGACAACATTATCGATATTGTCAGGGAACGAACCGATCTGAAGCCGCAAATGAGCCGTTCGGCCCTTTAGGGGGCCGGCCGGGTTGCGGCGGCGGATCGCACATTGAAGCGGGAATATGCCCAAAGAGGATGCGATAGAGGTTATGGGGACGGTGGTGGAAACGCTGCCGAACGCCATGTTCCGGGTCGAGTTGGAAAACAAACATCTGGTTCTGGCGCATGTGTCGGGCAAGATGCGCAAGAATTTCATAAGAATCCTGCCGGGAGACAAGATCCTGGTGGAACTGTCCCCCTACGATTTGACGAGGGGACGGATCGTGTATCGGTATAAATAATCAGGAGTGCGCCGCACATCCTGTACTCCATAGGGTTACGACAATGAAGGTAAGGGCATCCGTCAAGAAAATATGCGCAAAATGCAAGGTTGTGCGCCGCAAGAGAGTGGTTCAGATTCGGTGCTCTAACCCGAAGCACAAGCAGCGCCAGGGTTAAGGGGAGGTTACATTGGCCAGAATCGCAGGAGTGGATCTGCCGCTGAACAAGCAGGTGCAGATCGGATTGACCTATATCTACGGCATCGGTCAGAGCCGGGCGGTCAAAATCTGTCAGGAAGCCGGAATCAAGCTGGGAACCAAGGTGAAGGACCTGACGGAGGAGGAAGCCGTCCGGGTCCGCAACATCATCCAGCGCGACGGGATGGTCGAGGGAGACCTGCGCAAGGCGGTTTCCATGGATATCAAGCGGCTTATGGAAATCGGCTCCTATCGGGGGCTGCGTCATCGCCGCGGGTTGCCGGTGCGCGGTCAGAGGACGCATACCAACGCCCGAACGCGCAAGGGACCGCGCAGGATCGCGGGCAAAAAATAGAGGAGCTTCCGGGGGCTATTCATGGCAGAGAAACAGGTAAAGAAGACGGGCAAGAAGAAGACGGGGAAGAAGCGGGAAAAGCTCACCATCCCCGCGGGCGTGGCGCACATCCTCGCGACCTTCAACAACACGATCATCAGCGTCACGGACCTGGACGGCAACCTGCTGGCCACCTCCAGCGCGGGGGCGGCCGGGTTCAAGGGATCGAGAAAAGGGACCCCGTTTGCCGCGCAGCAGGCCGCCTCGACCGTGGCGACGGCCCTGAAGGAATACGGCATGCGCACCCTGCAGGTGCACCTGAAGGGACCGGGAGCCGGGCGGGAATCCTCGATCCGGGCGCTGCAGAACGCCGGGCTCGAGATCAAGGCGATCCGGGACCTGACCCCGATCCCGCACAACGGGTGCCGTCCGCCCAAGCGGCGCAGGGTGTGACGGTCGGGATTGCGGATTTGAGATTGAACGGGTAGCGCAAAGGCTGCATAAAAGAAGGAGATCAGGAATTGGCTAGATACCGCGACGCAAAATGCCGGCTGTGCCGACGAGAGGGAACGAAGCTTTTCCTAAAGGGCGACCGCTGCTTCAGGGACACCTGCGCCGTCGAAAAACGGAATTTCCCCCCGGGGCAGCACGGCCACAGCCGGCGCCCCCCCAAGACGGGCGGATACGGAGTGCAGCTGCGCGAAAAGCAGAAGGTGAAGCGCATCTACCGGGTCCTGGAGAACCAGTTCGCGAATTATTTCGCCAAGGCCGACAAGATGAAGGGGATCACGGGTGAAAACCTGCTGATGATGCTGGAGCGGAGGCTCGACAACGTCGTGCACCGCCTCGGAATGGCCCCCTCCCGGGATCAGGCCCGGCAGCTGGTGACGCACGGGCACATCCAGGTGAACGGAAGGAAGGTCGATATCGCCTCGGCGCAGGTCAGCGTCGGCGATACGATCTCGCTCGTCGAGCGCACGCGGAAGAACCAGCAGGTGCTGGATTCGGTCGCGACGATCAGCGGGCGCGGGGGTGTCCCCGCCTGGCTCACCATGGACGCCGACGGCCTCAAGGGGACCGTGGTCGCTCTGCCCAAACGCGAAGACATTCAAATGCCCATCGACGAACAGCTGATCGTGGAACTCTATTCGAAGTAAGGGAGAGATCCGGTAAGGGGAAAATTATGACTAGAGCTTTTCAGAAGCCCAAGAGGCTGATCTGCGATCTTGATACCCTGAGTCAGACTTACGGGCATTTCTACGCCCAGCCGTTCGAAAGAGGATTCGGCACGACGATCGGGAACGCGCTGCGCAGGGTGCTGCTCTCCTCCATCGAGGGGGCGGCGATCACGGCCGTAAAGATCGACGGAGTGCTTCACGAGTTCACGCCGATCCCCAACGTCAAGGAGGACGCGACCAACATCATCATGAACCTCAAGCAGGTTCCGCTCAAGATCCACGTCGACCACGCGAAGACCATCACGCTGGAGTCGGACGAGGCGGGAACGGTCACCTCCGCCAACATCGTCTCCGACCCGGACGTGGAGATCCTGGATCCCAGCGTCCATATCGCCACCATCGGCGAAGGGGGGCGGCTCAAGATAGAGATGCGGGTCAAGAAGGGGCGGGGCTACATCCAGGCGGACGAGAACTTCGAGGAAGACCTTCCCCTGGGCTACATCCCCCTCGACAGCGTGCACTCGCCGATCCGGAAGGTCAATTATTCGGTCGAGGCCGCGCGCCTCGGGCAGACGACGGACTACGACAAGCTGGTGCTGGACGTCTGGACCAACGGGTGCATCCTCCCGCAGGACGCCATCGCCCAGGCCGCGAAGATCGTCAAGGATCACATGTTCATCTTCATCAACTTCGAGGAGAAGCCCGAAGAGGAAGAGCCGGGGGAGGATACCGACAAGATCCGGATGGGCGAAAACCTGAAGCGGTCGGTCGAGGAGCTGGAGCTTTCGGTCCGTTCCTACAACTGCCTCAAGAACGCCGATATCAAGACGATCGGCGAACTGGTGCAGAAGACCGAGGGCGAGATGTTGAAGACGAAGAATTTCGGGCGCAAGTCCCTGAACGAGATCAAGGAAATCCTTACCGCAATGAACCTGTCGTTCGGAATGAAATTTGATTTGGAGGGCAAGCCGGTTCCTGTTCCCAGGGCGGAATAACCGGAGGGCCGGAGAAGCAGATCGGAGAAGGGATTCATGAGACATCGTATGGGTGGGAAGAAACTGGGACGGAAGACCGCGCACCGCGTGATGATGTTCCGCAATATGGTCACCTCGCTCCTGGACAAGGAGTGCATGGTGACCACCCTGGATCGGGCCAAGGCGGTGCGCCCCATCGCGGAGAAGATGATCACCCTGGGCCGGCACGGCTCGCTGCACGACCGCCGGCAGGCGGTCGCTTTCGTCAAGGACCCGGCGGTGGTGTCGAAGCTGTTCGCGACCCTGGGTCCCAGGTTTGCGGAGCGGCCGGGGGGATACACCCGCATCATCCGGCTGGGATTCCGCGACGGGGACGGCGCCCAGAAGGCGAGGATCGAACTGGTCGGCAGCGAGTTCAAGGTCGCCGGCAAGGATGAGGGGAAGAAGGGGAAGAAACCGCCCAAGAAGGCCGCCGCCGAAGGGGAGAAGAAGGAAAAGTAGCCCGGATTTGTCCGGGCGGCCCTCCGCCGCCGGACCGTACGATTGGCGCGATGATTTTTGATAGAGTACCTCGAGCCCAACTCCCCACGCGGTACGGGGAGTTTATCATCTACGGCTTCCGCGACCCGGATACGGGCGAGGAGGCCGTCGCGCTGGTCGTGGGGTCCCCCGGGCCGGACGCGGTCGCCCTGGTCCGCATTCATTCCCAATGCCTCACGGGGGACGTCTTTTCCTCGCGCCGCTGCGATTGCGGCGAGCAGCTGGCGGCGGCGATGGAGCTCATCGCCCGGGCGGGGACGGGCGTCCTCGTCTACCAGCAGAAGGAAGGGCGGGGGATCGGCCTGATCAACAAGATCCACGCCTACGAGCTTCAGGACCAGGGGCTCGATACGGTGGCGGCAAACCTGTCGCTCGGGTTCGAAGCGGACCTGCGCGACTACCGGATGCCGGCCGAGATCCTGAAGCACCTGGGCGCCACCCGCATCCACCTGCTGTCGAACAACCCCGAGAAGGTCCAGGGGCTCGAGCAGGAGGGGATCCGCGTCGAACGGCGCGTCCCCCTGGAAATCACCCCCAGTTCCCTTTCCCGCCGTTACCTCAAGGTCAAAAAGGAAAAGCTCGGTCACATCCTGAAAAACGTGTAGCCCCGCAGGCTAGGGGACCGTTTTCTGGATGTCGTCCGGGGTGGAGTAGCGCCCGTCGGGGCCGGCGGAGCGGAGCAGGATGGCGCCCGATTCCGTTCTCAGGGCGGCCAGGGGGCGGCGCCAGGAATCGAGCCGGATCAGGGGGGTCACGTACCCGGGCGTGAGCAGGTCCGAAAGCGCCACGTAGCCGTCGAACTCGGGCAGGCGGCCGTGGGCCCGGCGGTAGAGCTCGATCCCCTCGGCGATCCGGTCCAGCCTGCGGGCGGTTTCCTCCCCCTTGACCCTGTCCAGGGCCGCCCCCAGATCCTCGATTCTCTCCCACTCGCCGTGACCCAGGCGGAGTTCGCGCACCCTCCACTCCCCGTCGCGGCGCTCCATCCGGAACGCGGCCTGGAGCCGGGTCTCGACCACGGCTTCGGATCCCGACACCTGGGTCACCTTCGCGATCTCCACGTCTTCCTTCTGGAGGGCCAGCTGGGGGGTCGCGGCGATGCGGTCCGCGGCCAGGCCGGGGTTCAACTGCTTCTTGCCGCAGGCGGAGGCGGCCAGGACGAGGGCGCAGAGTCCCAGAGCGGCGATGGCCCGATTCCCCTTGTTCATTCCTGCAGAATACAGGATGCGCCCCCGCCGATGCAACCGCCCCTTGCGCCCCGCCCGGTTCGGGGGCATGGCGGCGCTTGCGCCGCCATGCGGCAGAGGGTATGCTGAACCCATTGCCTATGCAGACGACCGAGCCCGGCGATCCCCGAAGCGTGGATACCCCCGTCCAGTTTCTCAAGGGGATCGGTCCGCGGCGCTCTGAAATCCTCGCGGCCCACGGGATCCGGACCGCCGGCGACCTGCTCCACCACATTCCCTTCCGCTACGAGGACCGGACCCGGTTCCGGTCCACCGTCGGCCTCCGGCCGGAGGAGTGGGTCCTCCTGCGGGGGGAGGTGTGCGGCGTGGGGGGCTCCCCCGGCCGCCGCCGGGGATTTTCGGTTTTTGAGCTGCTGGTCCGGGACGAACGGGGCACGGTGCGGGTCAAATTCTTCAACCAGCCCTACCTCCGGCGGGTCTACCAGCCCGGGGTCCGGCTGGTGCTCTACGGCCAGGTGAAACGGGACCCCTACGCGCGCGGCGCCCCGGTCCTCTTGAACCCGGAGTGCGAAATCCTGGACGAAGACGGGGAGGGGATCCATTCCGGGCGCGTCGTCCCGGTCTACCGCAGGCTGGGGGACCTGAAGACGCGCACCCTCCGGCAGATCCTCCACGGGGTGGTCGCGGGCCTCCCCCGGGAGATCCCGGACGGGATCCCCGCCGGGCTGGGGCGGAAACTGGGCCTGCCGGAGAAGGGCGCGGCCGTCCGGCAGCTCCATTTTCCCGAACTCCGCTCCCGGCGCCCCGAAGAGAGGGAACGGGAACTGGCGCTGTACAACTCCGGCTCCTCCCCGGCGCACAAGCGGATGATCTTCGAGGAGCTGTTCGAGCTCCAGGTCGCGATCCGCATGGTGCGCGAGGGGAGGGTGCGGCAGGTGAAGGACCGCACCATCCGCCTGGACGACCGGGTCCGGACGGCGCTCAAGAAGATCCTCCCCTTCCACCCCACCCAGGCCCAGAAGCGGGCGCTCGGGGAGATCGCGGCCGATCTCGGTTCGCCCCACCCCATGAGCCGGCTGCTGCAGGGGGACGTGGGTTCGGGCAAGACGATCGTGGCGGCCCAGGCCGCCGTCATCGCGGTGGAAAACGGGTACCAGGCCGCCGTGATGGCGCCGACGGAGATCCTGGCCGAGCAGCATTTCTACTCCTTCCGCAGGCTGCTGGAGCCCCTGGGCTACCGGATCGATCTTTTCAAGGGGAGCCTCCGGTCGAAGGAGAAGCGGGGAGCGCGGGAGCGGCTCGAGCGGGGGGAAACCCGGATCGCCATCGGCACCCACGCCCTGGTGCAGGAATCGGTCCGGTTCCAGCGCCTGGCGCTGGCCGTGATCGACGAGCAGCACCGCTTCGGCGTCGTGGAGCGGAACCTGCTCCGGGAGAAGGGGCGGCGGCCGGACGTGCTGGTGATGACGGCCACCCCCATCCCCCGCTCCCTGGCCCTGACCCTGTACGGCGACCTGGACGTCTCGGTCATCGACGAGCTGCCGCCGGGCCGCCAGCCGATCGCCACCGTCTGGCTCGAGCCCGGGGAGCGCCCGCGGGCGCTCGAGGCGATCGAAAGGACGGTGCGGGAGGGGCACCAGGCCTACGTGGTCTACCCCCTGGTCGAGGAGACCGAAAGGAGCGACCTGCGCGCCGCGACCGAAGCGGCCGGCGAACTCGGCACCCTCTTTCCCCGCGTCCGCGTCGGGCTGCTGCACGGCCGGATGAAGGGGGAGGAGAAGGAGGAGACCATGCGCGCCTTTGCCGCGGGGGAGATCCGGGTCCTGGTCGCGACCACGGTGATCGAGGTGGGGGTCGATGTCGCGAACGCCACCCTGATGGTCATCGAGCACGCCGAGCGTTTCGGGCTGGCGCAGCTGCACCAGCTGCGGGGGCGGGTCGGACGCGGGGCCGACCGGTCGGAGTGCATCCTGGTCGGCGACGCGGGTCCGGGGGGGGAAGCCCGGCGGCGCATGGACATCCTGTGCGAGACCAACGACGGCTTCCGGATCGCCGAAACGGACCTGGAACTGCGGGGGCCGGGGGAGATGATCGGCACCCGGCAGTCGGGGATCCCCGCCTTCCGCTACGCCAACCTGCTCCGCGACCGCCGGGCGCTCGAAATCGCCCGGGTGGAGGCCGAACGGTTCGTCGCGGGGCTGCGGCAGCGGCCCGACGCGGAAAGCCTCCGCATCGCCGGGATGATCCGCGAACAGTGGAAGGAGCACTTCGGGCCGGCGCTGACCTGAAGGGAGATTTGCGGTTGACGGCGGGCGGCCGGGGGCCGATCATTGGTGATTTGCGCCCGGCGGGGGATGCCCCGTGCCGGGCGCGGATCGGCGGGTGCCATGCGGGTCATTGCGGGAAAATATCGCGGCAGGCGGCTCAGGGGGCCCCAGGGGCTGGAAATCCGTCCCACCGGGGACCGGCTCAAGGAGAGCCTGTTCAACATCCTGGCCCCGCTCATCCCCGGGGCCGTGGTGCTCGACGCCTTCGGCGGCACGGGCGCCATCGGGATCGAGGCGCTCAGCCGGGGGGCGCGCGAAGTCGTCTTCATCGAGAAATCGCCCGCCGGCTCCCGGCTGATCCGCCGGAACCTGGACGCCTGCGCCGTCGCGGCCGGCGCCCGCATCGTGGAGCAGGACGTCTTCACCGCCCTGCGCTTCCTGGCCCGGCAGGGATTCAGCGCCGACCTCCTCTACTTCGACCCCCCTTACGACTGGGAACCGTACGGCGACCTGCTGGTGCTGGCCTTCGGCCGGGGGCTCGCACGAGCGGGCGCATGCGTCATCGTCGAACACCGCCTCCGGACGCCGCCGCCCGAAGCGGGGGACGGTTTCGCCCGCACGCGCCTGGTGCGCCAGGGGGATCACTGCCTCAGCTTTTACGCGGCCGCCGCCCCCCCCCCGGCCTGAGCCCGTCCCCGGCCGCTCTCGCCTCGAGCGCGCGCTCGAGGCGCCGGCGCATCCTCTTCAGCCCCTGGCGGCTCCGGTGCCGCAGGGTGGAATAGGGAATCCCGTGGGCGGCGCCGGCGTCCCGGATCGACAGGCCGCGCCGGTCGAGCAGGGTCAGGCGCAGCGCCTGGACCTGTTTTTCCGGCAGCCGGCGGAGTTCCCGGCGCAGGATCTTCAGCAGGTATTCCTTCCGGGCCCGGCGCTCCCCCTCCTCCATCAGCGCGTCCGGGCCTTCCATCTGCGCCTCCCGGACCAGCTGCTCCTGGATGGGGAGGTGCTTGCGCCGCTCGCGCATCCGGGTGTTGTAGAATTCGAGCGCGGCGTTGCCGATGGCCCGGCCGAGGTACATCCTGACCTGGTCCTGGCTGGGCAGGGGGCGGTTGCGCAGGAGCACCCGCTGGATCGCCTCCTGGAGGACGTCTTCGGCGTCTTCCCGGTTTTTCACGATGGTCATGATGAACCGGCGCCATTTTTCCCCGTTCCGGGCGAAAAGGGTTTCCAGCGCGGAGCGCAGGTTCGTTGTGTCTTCGGTCATATTTTTTGGCTCAAACCGACAGGAGACCGTTAGTAAAGGGGCGCGTGCGACGCTCCTATTGTTTCTCCAGCCGGAAGGGTATTTCAGAAAATATGAGAGTGCCGTGAATCCCGGGCGCAGAGCGAACAACCCGCAGGCGGAACTGGTGCTGGCCCTGCAGTCGGCCCGCACGAGGCTGGCCGTCGCCGCCGCCGCCGGCCGGCGCTCGACCCCCCCGGCGGTGATGCAGCGCTATCTGGATACGGCTGAAAGACTTGGACGGGTACTGAAGAAAATGCGCGACTCCCGGGAAGATCGGGCGATGAGTTCCTGTACGGGGGGAGGGGCGCTCGAGTCGCTCCGGGGGATCGCCGCCTGCGACGACCCCGCGCACCTGTCACGGATCCTGGGAGATATCGTCGCGGAACTGGAACGATGTATTGCATTTCCGGGAGGGTTGCCACTATAATCCCGACTGTTTGCCATTGACCTGAACGACTGCTATGGAAACTCGCGCCGTATATCCCGGATCCTTCGACCCCGTCACCAACGGTCATATCGACCTGATCCAGAGAAGCGCCAAGCTTTTCGACAAGGTCATCGTCGCCATCCTGAAAAACATGGAGAAGGCGCCGCTCTTCACGGTCAAGGAACGGGCGGAGATGCTCGAGGAGGCGGTCCGGGGGCTCGACAATGTCAGTGTCGTCGCCTTTTCCGGCCTGCTGGTCGATTTCGCCGGGCAGATCGGGGCATCGATCATCATCCGGGGCATCCGGGCGGTCTCCGATTACGAGTACGAGCTGCAGATGGCCCTGATGAACCGGCGCCTCTCCAACCGGGTGGAAACCGTGTTCATGATACCGGCGGAATCGTATTCGTTTCTCAGTTCCAGGCTGGTCAAGGAGATCGCCCAGCACGGGGGGTCGGTCAAGGAATTCGTCCCCGAGGGGGTGGAGCGGCGGCTGGGGGGCAAATTCGGGCTGCGGTCGTAGGCGGGTACGTTTTTTCGGCAGGGGGGAACGGTTCTGATGACGGATGATTCGGGGTTCGGGAGGCGTCGCCGCAGCGCGGGATGGATCGCCCTCCTGCTGATTCTGGGACTGTCGGTCGCCGCGTGGCGCCTGTACGGCCTGAGGACGTCGCGCGCCGGGACGGCCGCCGTCGCCGCCGGGGAGCGGATCCCGGCCGAGCCCGAGCCCCCGCGCCTGCGGGAAATCGTCGGGAGTTTCGAAAAGAACCAGACCGTCAACGAGGTGTTGCTGCACCAGGGGCTCACGCCCGAAACGGTGCACCAGATCATCGAAGCCGCCCGCCCCGTGTACAACCTCGCCAAGGTCCGCGCCAAGGAATTGTACTGGCTCTATTTCACCGAAAACGGGGAATTCCACGACTTCCGCTACCCGGTCGACGGCGACCGCTACCTCACCGTCTACCGCGACGCGACCGAAGGGCGCTTCGTGCCGGTGATGAAGCAGTACCGCTTCGACACCGAGCGGGTGCGCATCGACGGCACGATCGACTCGTCCCTTTTCGCCTCGGTCGTGGACGCGGGGGGGGGATACGACCTGGCGATGGAGCTGGTGGAGATCTTCGGCTCGGACATCGATTTCAACACCGATATCCAGAAGGGGGACGCGTTCGAGCTGCTGGTCGAGAAGAAATACCTCGACGGCGAGTTTTCCCGGAACGGCCCGATCCTGGCCGCCACGATGACGACGGGGGGGAAGAGCTACACCGGCGTCCGGTTCGACGACGAGAACGGCAAGCCCGCCTACTACGCGCCCGACGGCAAGGCGCTGAAACGCTCCTTCCTCAAGGCCCCGCTCAAGGTCATCCGCATCACGTCGCGGTTTTCCATGGCACGGCGGCACCCGGTGCTGAAGATCGTGCGCCCCCACCTCGGGGTGGACTACGCGGCGCCGACGGGGACCCCGGTCCAGGCGGTCGGAAGCGGAACCGTCACCTTCGCGGGGCGCAAGGGGGGGAACGGGAACATGGTCCGGGTCCGGCACACGGGGGGGTACGAAACCGCCTACCTGCACCTGTCGAAGATCCGGGTGAAGACGGGGGCCCGGGTCAGCCAGGGGGACGTCATCGGCAACGTCGGGTCCACGGGGATCTCGACCGGCCCCCATCTCGACTTCCGGGTCTGGAAAAACGGGAAGGCGATCAACCCGGTCAAGGTGGT
>CAZWXG010000023.1:0-3406 GCA_964637825.1 uncultured Acidobacteriota bacterium | reverse complement strand
CTCGACAACAGCCCCGTGTACGGTTTCCGGTTCCGTTCCGACTTCGTCCCCGGCTTCGGGATGGAACACACCCTGGCCTTCAGTTCCGATTACCTCTACCCGTCGGACGGATCTACGGGGGGCGACACCCGGGGTGCGGCGTATAGCAGCAACCTGGTCCTGGATCTCCCCGTGCGGGTCCGGAGCGCGGTCCCGTTTCTCTCCGCGGGGGTCGGCGTGCTCGGGCAGTACGGGGACGGCCCGAGGCCGGTGGGGACCCGGTTTGCCGTCAACTACGGCGGCGGCGTGAGAGTGCCGCGCGTGTTCGGCCCGCTGGGATGGCGGCTCGATGTGCGCGGCATCCGGGCCGGGGCGGTCACGAACACTCTCGGCATGCTGGAGCTTTCCGCCGGCCTGACGGTTCCCCTCGGCCGCTGATCCTCCTCCCCCGGGCGGTCTCAACACGATTCGGGTGCGGGTCCACGATGAGACTGACGATTATCGCCAACCCTGCCGCCGGGGGCGGACGGGCATACGGGCAGATCCGCCGGGCGCTCGAGCGCTGGGACCACCCCGATTGGGAGCCGACCCTGCTCCCCACCCGGGACCGGCTGCACGCCGGGACGCTGGCGCTCGGCCTCGTGGACCATCCCCCCGACCTCCTGGCCGTGTGCGGCGGCGACGGCACGATCAACGAAGTGGTCTCGCGCCTTCCCGCCCCCCCGTTCCCGCTGGCGATCCTCCCCGGGGGGACGGCCAACGTCATGGCGCGGGAACTGGGGCTCCCCCTCGATCCGGTCCGGGCCCTCGGCGTCGCGCTCGGGATGCAGGTCCGGCGGGTGGATCTGGGGGAATTGCGCCGGGGATCGGAGCGCCGGTTCCTCTTTGTGGCCGGGATCGGCTTCGACGCCTCGGCCGTCGCCCGGGCGCGCCCGCGGTTGAAGTCCGTTCTGGGGATGGGCGCCTACCTGGTGGCCGCGGCCGAAGGCCTCCGCCGCTACGGGTTTCCCGAGTTCGAGGTCGATTCCGACGCCGGCGTCCGGCGGGCGACCAGCTGCCTCGTCTGCAACGCCAGGAGTTACGGCGGGGGGCTCCGCTTCTGCCCCGGGGCCGACATGCAGGACGGGCTGCTCGACCTGCTGCTCATCCAGGGGGTGCACCGGGCCGGGCTGGCCCTCTTTCTCCTCCAGGCGTGGCTCGGGGTGGCGGCCGAAAGGGACTGGATCCTCAGGGTCCGGACCCGGGGCGCGCGGATCGAAGGCCCGGGGGCGGTTCCGGTGGAGGCCGACGGGGAACTGGTCGGCCGGCTCCCCCTCGAGATCGGCCTGGCGCCGTCGATCCTCCCGCTGGTGGTTCCCGGTGCTCCGGCCGCTTTGCCGGGCTCCAGGGCGGCCAGAAGGGGATTGCGGGGGCACTGAGCTATGGCCTCCCCGGGGTCCTTTCGGTTATAGTGTGCGGATATCGAAGATTGAGCGGTTCAGCGCTTTCCCGCCGGGAAAGCCGGAAGAGTGACGTGTCTATGTACCAGGTTGCCATCGTCGGTCGGCCCAATGTGGGCAAATCCACCCTGTTCAACAGGCTCTGCGGCTCCCGCCGCTCCATCGTGGGGGACGAGCCGGGGATCACGCGCGACCGCATCTACGGCGTGGCCCGCAGCGGGGAGAAGGCGGTGTCGGTCCTGGACACCGGGGGGCTGATCCCCGAAGCCCAGGCCGTCATTCCGGAAGGGATTCTCCGGCAGGTGGAGGCGGCCATTCTCGAATCGGCGCTGGTGCTGCTGGTGGTGGACGGCCGGGCGGGGGTCACCCCCCTGGACGAGCAGCTGCTCCCGATGATGCGCAAGACGGGCAAGCCGATCTTCACGGTCGTCAACAAGATCGACGGGCCGGAGCTGGAGGCCTACGCCGCCCCCTTTTACGCCTTCGGCACCGCGGGGGTGTTCCCGGTTTCGGCCGAGCACGCGCGCGGCCTGGGCGACCTCGTCGACGCCATCATGGAGCGCGCCGGCGCGGCGCCGGAGGAACCGGTCGCGGAAGAGGAGATCCGGATCGCGGTGGTAGGGCGGCCCAACGTGGGGAAATCGTCGCTGGTCAACCGCCTCCTCGGGTTCGAGCGCTCGATCGTGACCGACATCCCCGGCACGACGCGCGACGCCGTGGACACCCTGCTGCGGCGGGAGGGGAAGCGCTACCGCCTCGTCGACACCGCCGGAATCCGGCGCAAGGGGAAGACCGAGGGGCTGGCCGAAAAGATCAGCGTGGTCATGGCCCAGAAGAGCCTCAGGGACGCCGATGTCGCGCTGCTCCTCCTCGACGCCGAAGAAGGGGTGACCAAGCTCGACGCCGCCATCGGGGGGTATGCCCTGGAGTCGGGCTGCTCGGTCATCATCGTCCTCAACAAGTGGGACCTCGTCGAGGGGAAGGACACCCACACGCTCGAGACCTTCCGCGACTCGGTCGAGCGGCGGATGAAATACCTCGCCTTCGCCCCCATCATCACGGTGTCCGCCGTGACCGGCCAGCGGGTGTCGAAGATCTTCGAGCTGCTCGACCGGGCCTACGCGGCGCGCAAGGTGCGGATCCCGACCGGGACCCTCAACAACATGTTCGTCCCGGACCTCGCGGACCGGTTCGCCTCGAGCAATCCGAACCAGAGGCTGGGGATCCGTTACATCACCCAGGCGCGATCCGACCCGCCCACCTTCGTCATCTTCTGCTCCGGGCGCGAAAAGCTCCATTTTTCGACCGAACGCTACCTGGTGAACCGGATCCGCGACCAGTTCGGGTTCTTCGCGGCCCCGGTTCGAATTCAACAGCGCACCAAGGCGCCCAGGCGCCAGAATGCAAAGACCCCCCAAAATGAACAAAAGCGATCTCAGCAGAAAAATTCATGAAGCGCACGGAGGATTGTCTTACGTTGAGTCCCAGAAGATTGTAGACTTCATTCTGGAGGCCATCAAAAGCCGGCTGGCGCGCGGGGAGAAGGTCCTGCTCAGCGGGTTCGGATGCTTCAACGTGATGCGGCGCAAGGCCAAGAAGGGGGTGAACCCCCGGACGGGGGAGCCCGTGATCATCCCGGGCAGGAATTCGATCAAGTTCAAACCGTCGAAACACCTGAAATCGGTCTGAGGTCATGGAGTTCGTACCTAACAAGCTGTATTACAAAATCGGGGAAGTGTGCGAGATCGTCGGCGTTCCGGCCCACGTGCTCCGTTTCTGGGAAACGGAGTTTTCCTCGCTGACGCCCCCCAAGAGCCGGTCGGGCCACCGCACCTACCGCCCCCGGGACATCGAGCTGCTGCTCGCGATCCGCAGGCTCCTCTACGAAGAGGGGTACACGATCGCCGGAGCCCGCAAACGCCTGGGCGCACGCCCCGCCGCCCCGCCGCAGGAAAAACCCGCCGCCCGCCCCTCCCCGGAAGAGAAGA
>CAZWXG010000022.1:0-27960 GCA_964637825.1 uncultured Acidobacteriota bacterium | reverse complement strand
AAGTTCCGGACCATGACCGACGCCCGGAAGCCCGACGGCGGGCTCTTGCCCGACCGGGAGCGGCTGACGCGGTTCGGGCGGTTTCTGCGCAGCACGAGCCTGGACGAGCTGCCGGAACTCTGGAACATCCTCAGGGGGGAGATGAGCTGGGTGGGGCCGCGGCCGCTGCTCGTGAAGTACCTGCCGCGCTATTCGCCGGAGCAGGCGCGCCGGCACGAGGTGAAGCCGGGGCTGACCGGGTGGGCGCAGGTGAACGGCCGCAACGCCATCGGCTGGGAGGAGCGGCTGCGGCTCGACGTCTGGTACGTGGATCACCGGTCGCTCGCGCTGGACGCGAGGATCCTGTTGTCGACGCTCTGGAAGACCGTCAGGCGCGACGGGATCCACCAGGAGGGGTTTGCGACCATGCCGGAGTTCATGGGGTCCGGTCGCTCCCCGATGGAGCCGCCGGGATGATGGAGTGTGATCACGCGCACAGTATTTTTTCCCCTTTCATATTATGTTGAGAGCAGCTTATGAGCCAGACTCCTGGAAACCGGCGCATCTACCTGTCACCCCCCAACCTGGACGGGCGGGAGAAGGAGCGGATGCTCGCGGCCTTCGATTCGAACTGGATCACCACCATGGGGCCAGAGGTCGAGCTCTTTGAACAGGAAATGTGCCGGAAACTGGACGTGGGGCACGCCGTGGCGCTCTCGAGCGGCACCGCCGGGCTGCACCTGGCCCTGCTGATCCTGGGGGTCGGGCCCGGGGACGAGGTGATCTGCTCCGATCTGACCTTCGCGGCCACGGTCAACGCGGTGAAATACTGCGGCGCGCACCCCGTCCTGATCGACGCCGATCCCGCGACCTGGAACCTGGATCCCGCGCTGCTCGAGGAGGAACTGAATGCAAGGGAGCGCGCGGGGCGGACCATGCCCCGGGCGATCCTGCCCGTCGATCTCTACGGGCAGTGCGCCGATTACGACGCGATCCTCGCGATCGCGGCGCGGCACGGCGTCCCCGTGATCGAGGACGCGGCGGAGGCGCTGGGGGCCGAAATGGGCGGCACCCCCGCGGGGGGCTTCGGCGCGATGGGCGTGCTTTCCTTCAACGGGAACAAGATCATCACGACCTCGGGCGGGGGGATGCTGGTCTCCAACGAGGCGTCGTTCGTCGCCAGGGCGCGGCACCTGGCCACGCAGGCGCGGGAACCGGTGGTCCACTACCAGCACGCGGAAGTGGGCTACAACTACCGGTTGAGCAACATCCTGGCCGGCATCGGGCGGGGGCAGCTGGAGCGGCTCGGGGAAAAGGTCGATAAGAAGCGGGAGGTGAACCGGTATTACCGGGAAGCGCTCGGGGGGCTCCCAGGGATAGGGTTCATGCCGGAGGCCCCTTACGGGAAATCGAACTGCTGGCTCACGGTCATCCTGATCGACCCGGCCCGGTTCGGGATGGACCGGGAGGGGGTCAGGCTGGCGCTCGAGCGGGAGAACATCGAGTCGAGGCCGGTGTGGAAGCCGATGCACCTGCAGCCCGCCTACCGGGATTGCCGTTTCCTGGGGGGCGGCGTGGGGGAGGGCTTATTCGAGCGGGGGCTCTGCCTCCCCTCGGGGACCCAGCTCGAAACATCGGACCTCGAGCGCATCGTCGGGATCATCGCGGGGGCCTGCCGGGCCCGTTCATGACATCCGGAGAGCGGAAAATGCGGGAAAAGGTTGCGGAAATTTTGTCCATCCTCCTCGGGAGGGAGATCGCCCCGGGGGAGGAGTGCTCCATGCAGAGCGAAAAGACATGGGATTCCATGAAGCACATCGAGATCATCCTGACGGTGGAGGAGGAGACGGGCGTTTCGTTCGAGCCGGAGGAGATCCCGAAGCTGACGAGCATGGCCCGCATCGTGGCCCGGCTCGAGGACGGCGGGCGGGCGTGAAGGAAATGATGAGGCACCTGTTTGCCGAGGAATTGAGGCGGCTCGACCTGCTGCGGCAGGCCCCGGACCCGGGGGCCGCGGCCATCCGGGTCGCCGTCTACCGCAACCACGCCTTCGAAACGGTGGCCTCCGTGCTCGACCCCTTTCTCGGGTTTTCCGGCCTCAGGGCCGGATTCGAGGTCGGCGGCTACGACGACGCCTTCGGTTTTCAGAACGTTTTCGAGGCCGACCTGAACCTGATGTGGGTCGACGCCGCGCGTTACCGGGCGATCGACCTGGGGGAGTGGCTCGGGGAGCGCGCCGCGGCGCTGCGCGCAGAGAGCCCGGCGCCGATCCTCCTGCTGGTCGCCGGCGGCACCGATTGGCGGGGGACCCGCGGAATCCCGGACCTGTGGGATTTTGCGGTGGAGACGCTGGTCCCCCCCGGCGGGGGCGCGATCTACGACCCCGCGCGGGAAGCGGCCACCGGCACCCGCCTGTCGGGCCGTGCGTGCCTCGAGGTGGCCCGCGCGCTCGGACTGCGCCTCATCCCCGCCGTCCTCCGCCCGGCGCTGAAGGCCGTGGTCCTCGACCTGGACCAGACGCTCTACGAGGGGGTCCTGGGGGAGGACGGCCCGGCGGGGGTCCGGCTGACGGCGGCGCACGCGGAGCTGCAGCGGCATATCCGGGCGCTCAAGGAGGAGGGGTTCCTCCTCTGTCTCGCTTCCCGCAACGAGGAGGAGGACGTCCGGGGGCTTTTCGCCGGGCGCCCCGATTTCGTCCTGGGGTGGGACGATTTCGCCGCCGTGCGGATCAACTGGAAGCCGAAGGCCGAAAACCTGGCGGAGCTGGCGTCGGAGCTGAACATCGGCGCCGACGCCATGCTCTTCGTCGACGACAACCCCGCCGAGATCCAGAATGTCGAGATCTCGGGGCTGGGGGTGCGGACCCTGCTGGCGCAGCATCCCGCCGACACGCTGCGGAGGCTGCGGTATTACCCGGGCCTGCTGAGGCTCCGGAGGTCGTCCGAGGACGCGATCCGGGCCGCCGATATCCGGGCCAACCGGGAGCGGAGGGCGCTCGGCGAAACCCTGGCGCCCCGGGACTATTTCGCCCGGCTGCAGATCCGGCTGGAATTCGCGGTGGACGACGAAGCCCGGGTCGCCCGCGTCGCCGAGCTCTCCGGCAAGACCAACCAGTTCATCCTGGGGTACCGCCGGTATACGGAGACGGAGGTGCGGCGCCTGATGCGGGCGGCGGACGGCTGCGTGGTCACCGTATGCATGTCGGACCGCCTCTCCGACAGCGGGCTGATCGCGCTCCTGGCGGCGCGCAGCGAGGGGGGGCGGCTCGTGTGCGAGGAGCTGGCGGTCAGCTGCCGCGCCCTCGGTAGACATCTCGAAAACGTCATGCTCCCCGAAATGATGCGCCTGGCCGCCGCCCGGCTGGGGACAGGGAGGGGGGCGCTGATCGGGTACCGCAGGGGGGAGCGCAACGGGCCGGCGCTCGACTGGCTCCGCTCCCTGACCGGCAGTCCGCTCGAGGCCGGGGAAGGCCGGGTGCCCTGGACCGTCCCGGAGGAGGTCGATTTGGAGGGTCTCGAGACAGAGGTGCGCCAGTGGGCAACAGGGTAACGTTCCGGCACGCGAAGGTCACGGCCGTTTCCTCCGTCTGCGGCGGCAGGGAAATCTCCATCGACGACGAGGCCGGTTACTACGAAAGCCGCGAGCAGCTCGAGCGCCTGAAGCGGACGATCGGTTTCGACCGGCGCCGGGTGGTCGACGGGACGGTCACCTCCGCCGACCTCTGTCTCGAGGCCGCGCGGGCGCTCATGGACCGATGCGCCCTGGGGGCGGCCGATTTCGACGCCGTCGTTTTCGTCACCCAGACCCCCGATTACTGCATGCCCGGGAACGCCCACGTCCTGCACCGGGCGCTGTCGTTGCCGCAATCGTGCATCGCCTTCGACCTGGTCTACGGCTGTTCGGGGTACGTCAAGGGGCTGTTTCTGGCCTTCATGCTGGCGGAGCAGGGATTCCGGCGGGTCCTGGTACTGACCGGCGACACCCTGAGCCGCATCATCGATGTCCGCAACCGGGCGGACGCCCCGGTGTTCGGGGACGCCGGCTGCGCCACCGTCGTCGAGCGCTGCGAGGAAGAGCGCCCCTCCTGGTTCTGCCTCTATTCGGACGGCGGCGGGCTGGAGACCATGTGGCAGCAGGCGGGCGCCTACCGCTGCCCCTCCTCGGAGGAGACCCGGAGGGAGATCGTCGACGAGAAGGGGAACGTGCGCCGCCGGGACGATTTCTACATGAACGGCTTCGAGGTGTTCAACTTCACCCTCACCGAGCAGCCCAAGCTGCTCCGGGAGGTCCTGGAATACTCCGGTTGTCCGGCGGACGAGGTCGATTTTTTCGTTCTCCACCAGGCCAACCGCTACATCATCGAGACGATCGTGAAGAAGGCGGGCATCCCGCTCGCAAAGGCGCCGCGGAGGACGTTTTCGGAGTTCGGCAACCAGAGTTCCGCCTCGATCCCGTTCACCATCTGCAACGAGCTCTCCGCGGGCCTCGGGGGGAAGCGGGCGCGCCTCGTCCTGCAGGGGTTCGGCATAGGTCTCTCCTGGGGCGCGTGCCTCCTGGACTTCGACGGCGTGGCGATCCTGAAACCGCGGGTATACCGTCCGGGGGGCTCCGATGGCCAAAGCGCTCTTTAACCATGTCCGGATCCGGGGGATCAAGACGATCGTTCCCGACCGGTTTGTCGACATCGACGACGAGATCGAATATTTCGGCAACAGCGTCCGGCAGCTCGAGCGGGCGAAGAAGATGGTGGGTTTCGGGCGCCGCCCGGTCCTTCCCGAAGGGGTCACCGTGGTGGACCTGTGTGAAAGGGCGGCGGCGGACCTGCTCGGGGAACTCGGGACCGACAGGGGGGGGATCGACGCCCTCATCCTGGTCAACCAGAGCCCCGACTATGTCTTCCCGGCCTCTTCCTATCTCCTGCACGACCGCCTGGGCCTCGGCGAAGGATGCGCCGTGTTCGACGTGGGGCTCGGCTGCTCCGGGTATGTCTACGGCCTCTGGCTCGCCCATTCGCTGGTCGCCTCGGGCGCGTCGACGCGGGTGCTCCTCGTGGCCGGGGACGCCGCCAGCACCCATGCGGACCCCCGGAACCGGCTCTACGCTCCGCTCTTCGGCGACGCCGCCTCGGCCACCCTGCTCGAGCATGAACCGGGGGACAACCCCGCCTGGTTCGCCCTGGGGGCGCGGGGCGCGGGGTGGGACAAGATCGTCGCCCCCGCCGGGGGGCGCCGCCTGCCGATCCGCAAGGACATGTGCGACATCGAGGTGCAGGACGCGGCCGGCAACGTCTGGCACCCGTGGGACGGCATCATCCGCGGCATGGACGTCTTCAACTTCACGATGGAGGTGGTCCCCGGAAACATCCGCGAGCTGCTCCACTTCGCCGGGAAGGGGATGGACGAGATCGACTTCTTCGCGCTGCACCAGGCCAACAAGCAGATCGTGGAAACGATCGCGGCCAAGACCGGGATTCCCAGGGAGAAGACCACCTGGGAGACGTTTTCCCGGTACGGCAACAACTCCACCACCTCGGTGGCCACCGTCCTGTGCGACCAGCTGGGGGAGCGGCCCCCGCTCGGCCGCTGCCTGCTGTCGGCGTTCGGGGTGGGGCTCTCCTGGGGGTCGGCCATCGTAGGCCTGGAGGGGTGCCATAACGGGGGGATCGGGCTCTACCCGGCGCCCGCGGGCCTCCCGGCGCGCGCGGAGCAGGTGGAGGCATGGGTTCGTTATTTCATGGGGGAAAAGCGATGACGCATGAGGAATTTCTGGAAAAATTTCAGGATGTCCTGCAGACGGAGGAGCCGCTCGGGATGGACACGGTGCTCGAGGACCTCGCCGAGTGGGATTCGCTCGCCCGGATGGCCACGGTCGCGTTCCTGGACTCCGATTTCGGCGTCCCGGCGACGTTCGAGGACTTCACGGCCATGAAGACGGTGGCCGATGTCGCCCGCAAGGCGGGGATCGCATCATGACGGCGCCCGCCGGCGAGCGGCTTTTCCTCGTCACGGGCGCGAGCTCCGGCATCGGGAAGGGGATCAGCCTGCGCCTCTGCGGCACGGGCGCCCGCGTCGTCGCCATCGGCCGGGACGCGGGGCGCCTCGGGGAGCTGGTGCGGGAATGCGGCTGCCCGGAGCGGATGCATCCGGAAACCAGGGACCTGGCCGCGGAGATCGAACTGCTGCCCCAATACGTGAAGGGGCTGAAGGAAAAGTACGGGAAATTTCACGGGATGGTCTCGTGCGCCGGGATCTCCGAGATCCGGCCGCTGCAGGTCCTGAAGTACGAGGACGGCAAAAGGATATTCGATGTCAATTATTTCGCCCCCCTGATGCTGGCCAAGGGCCTCCTCGACCGGCGCCACAACGTGGGCCGGGGCACCTCCCTGGTCTTCATCGCCTCCATCGCAGCCCACCTGGCCGACAAGGGGATGGCGACCTACGCGGGGTCCAAGGCCGCGCTCATCGCGTCCGTGCGCTCGATCTCCCGGGAGGTGGCCGCTTCGGGCATCCGGGTCAACGCCATCTCCCCGGGCGACATCCTGACCCCGATGACCGCGGCGGTGGAGGGGATGCGCAACGACCGGTCGCACCTGTACCCGCTCGGCTTCGGGGCGGTGGAGGACGTGGCCGCCCTGGCCGTCTTCCTCCTCTCGGAAGATGCGAAGTGGATCACCGGGCAGAACTATATCCTCGACGGGGGGCATCTCTGATGCGAAGAATCTTTGTCGTGGGGGGGGACTGTTTCGCCCGGGAATGCTGCACCTACGTCGCGCGGATGGCGGCAGGGGACCCGGACCTCTGCCTGGGCGGGATCCTGGGCCACAACGGCCACGGCCGCACCAACGACTACCGGGATTACCAGGGCGCATTCAGGGGGGAGATGGAGGAGTTCGCCTTCGCGGAGGGGGATTGCGCCGTCATCGGCGCGGCGGCCCCGGCGATCCGTGCGCTCATCTACGGGGACCTGAAAAGAAAAAATGTCCCGCTGGTGAACCTGATCGACCCTTCCTGCATCGTATACCCATACGCGCAGATGGGCGAGGGGAACATCTTCGCCCCCTTCTGCACGATCTCCACCCAGACGAGGATCGGGAATGCCAACGTGTTCAACGGGTTCGTCCCGGTGGGGCACGACGCCGTCATCGGCGATTTCAATTTTTTCGGGCCGCATTCCCAGGTCCTGGGAGGAGTGAGGGTGGGCGACGGGAACCAGCTCGGCGCGGGGGCCGTTCTGCTCCCCCTCAGCCGGATCGGGAGCCGCAACCGGATCGCGCCGCTTGCGGCCGTCTACAAGGGGTGCGGGGACGATTCCTATTACCTGGGAAACCCCGCGCGCCGGGTGGGAAGCGTCTGACCGGCGGCGCGATCCGGGCGGTAGTACTAGAATTGCAGTATGTGGTTGAAAAGCAGGTCATTGGAATGAAGATATCGGAATAGTCTGCGGCCCGGTGCCGCATACCTACAGGGGAATCGCCACGGATGCGAAGACTGATCCTTGCCACACCGCTCAAGCGGTTCGCTTTCTTTTTCGCGGCGGATAGCGCCCTCATCTGCCTCTCCCTCTTCCTGGCGCTCGTGACCCACTTCAACGGCAGCACGACGGCCCCGTACGGGGAGCATTTCCAACGTCTTGTCGGGTTCGTGTTTGCGGCCAAGCTGCTCGGTATGGCCGCTTTCAGGGTGTACCGCATCACCTGGCGCTTCGTCGGGATCTCCGACCTGGTCAACATCTTCTGGGCGGTCCTTTTTTCGGAGCTCCTGCTCGTCGTGCTGAGCCTGCCGAGCGGCGTGCTCCCGGAACTGCTGATCACGGGCGTTTCCAAGCGCATCTTCTTCGTCGACGGGATCATCAGTTTCGGGCTCATCGGCGCGCTCAGGATCTCCAAGCGGATCTATCTCGAGGTGATCCGCAAGCGGGGGGCGGCCGCGAAGAGCCCGAACACCCTGATCGTGGGTGCGGGCAACACGGGGGAAATGCTGCTCCGGGACCTGATGCGCAACAACTACAACCGCTTCCTGCCGGTCGGGTTCCTCGACGACAACAAGACCCTCGTGGGAAATACCATCCACGGCGTCAAGGTGCTGGGGACCATCGACACGCTCCCGGACATGGTGGAGCGCTGCAAGGTCCAGGCGGTGATCATCGCGATCCCGCGCCTGAACCACAAGACGCTCCGGCGGCTGTACGACATGGCGACGCGGGCCGAGGTCAGGAACATCAAGATCGTCCCGCGGATCTACGACTTCAGCCGGCCGGACATCAACATGCGGACCCTGGAGAGCATCAGCATCGAGGACCTGGTGGGGCGGCAGACCGTCTCTGTCGATTACAAGGGGATCCGGGCCTTCCTCCGGGGCCGGACGATCCTGGTGACCGGGGCGGGAGGTTCCATCGGCTCGGAGATCGTGCTGCAGGTCTGCGCCTTCGACCCGGAACGCGTCGTCCTGTTCGACATCGACGAAACGGAACTGCACAACCTCGGGCTCAGGCTGCGGCGGATGTTTCCGCACCTGATGGACCGCGTGGTGTACGTCACGGGGGATATCCGCGACGAGACCCGGCTGCGGGAAGTCTTCGAGCGGCACCACCCCCAGGTCGTCTTTCACGCCGCCGCCTACAAGCACGTGCCCATGATGGAATGCAACCCCAAGGAGGCGGTCAAGGTGAACGTGTTCGGCACGCACAACCTGGCGGCCGCGGCCCGGGCGCACGGCGTCGAGAGGTTCGTGATGATCTCGTCGGACAAGGCGGTGCGGCCGACCAGCGTGATGGGGGCCACGAAAAGGATGGCGGAGCACATCTGCGCCGCCCTGAACGACAAGGCGCCGGGAAAGATGGCCCTCATCCCCGACGGCGCGACCCGGCGGTACCCCGCGCCGGCCCCCTCGACCCGCTTCCTGTCGGTGCGGTTCGGCAACGTCCTCGGCAGCCGCGGCAGCGTCCTGCCCCTCTTCCTCGAGCAGCTGAAATACGGCGGGCCGCTCACGGTCACCCACCCGGACATGAAGCGCTACTTCATGACCATCCCGGAGGCCGTGTCGCTCGTGCTCCAGGCCTCCATCCTGGGCAACGGCGGGGAGGTCTTCGTGCTCGACATGGGCAAACCGGTGAAGATCCTGGACATCGCCGAGGAGCTGATCCGCATCCACGGGATGGAGCCCTACAAGGATGTGGAGATCCGGATCACCGAGCGGAGGCCGGGCGAGAAGCTGTTCGAGGAGATCCTGACGGCGGAGGAGGGGACCGACGCCAGCCGTCACGAAAAGATCTTCGTCGCCCGCAACGGGACCAAGTACCCGCCCGAAGTGCTGCAACGGATCCTGGCGGAGTTTTCCGCCGTGACCTCCGATCCTGCCCCCGGCAGCGACGAGCGGATCCGCCTGCTCCTGAAAAAGTACGTGAAGTATTACCAGGAAGCGGACGGGATCCCGGGGCCATGCCTGCCGCAGGGCGCGGTAACCGGGGCATCGGGCGGCAGGCTTCGTCCCTGACCCACACGATCCCCCCGCCCTTCCTCCTCCCTCTGCGCTGACGCGGCGAGGTTTGCATCCCCACCCGCCCGGGGTATGATGAAAAGGGGATCGACCACGAGGGAGCGACCATGAGGCACAACAGGTTCCATTCATTGCAGACGCTCGAGGTTCAGGGAAGCCGCCGGGGAGAATACTATTCATTGCCGCAGCTCGAGCGGGAGGGGGTGGGGATCGTCTCCCGGCTGCCGATGAGCATCCGCATCCTGCTCGAATCCGTGCTGCGCCACGCGGACGGCGTGCGGATCCTGCAGGAGGATGTCGTCCGGCTCGCCAACTGGGAACCGGTCGCGGAGCGCACCGCGGAGATCCCCTTCATGGTCGGCCGCATCCTCCTGCAGGATTTCACCGGCGTCCCGCTCCTGGTCGACCTGGCGGCCATGCGCGCCGCGGCGGTCCGGCTGGGGCGGAAGGCGGACGCGGTCGAACCCGTGGTCCCGGTCGACCTGATCGTCGATCACTCGGTGCAGGTCGACTACTCCGGCCGGTCGGACGCGCTCGAACTGAACATGGACATGGAAATCGAGCGCAACCGCGCGCGCTACCAGTTTTTGAAATGGGGCACCCGCGCCTTCCGCGCCTTCCGCGTCATCCCCCCCGGCATCGGCATCTGCCACCAGGTCAATCTCGAGCACCTGGGGAAGGTGGTGGCGGAGCGCGAGGGGCTCTTCTACCCCGACACCCTGGTGGGGACCGATTCGCACACCCCGATGATCAACGGCCTCGGCATCCTGGGGTGGGGCGTCGGCGGGATCGAGGCGGAATCGGGGATGCTGGGGCAGCCGATCCACCTGCTGACCCCGGACGTGGTCGGCGTGCGGCTTTCGGGCCGGCTGGCGGAAGGGGTCACCGCGACCGACCTGGTCCTCTGCGTGACCGACCTGCTGCGCCGGACGAACGTGGTGGGGAAATTCGTGGAGTTCTTCGGACCCGGGGTGGACGCGCTGCCGGTCCCCGACCGGGCCACCCTCAGCAACATGGCCCCGGAGTACGGGGCGACGGTGGGCCTCTTCCCGGTCGACGAGCAGACCTGCGCCTACCTGCGGGACACCGGGAGGCCGGAGGAACTGGTGGACCTCGTCCGCGGCTATTACTCGGCGCAGGGGATGTTCGGTTCCGGCAGCCTCGAGGGGGTGCGCTACAGCTCCGTGGTCGAACTGGCGCTCGGGGAGATCGGACCGTGCGTCGCCGGGCCGCGACGGCCCCAGGACCGCGTCCCGCTCCGGCGGCTCCGGGACACCGTCCGGCAACTGCTGGTCAAACCCCGCGGGGACGGGGGGTACGCGCTCTCCGCGGAAGCGGCCGGCCGGAGCTTTCCCGCCAGCCTGGCCCCGGGGACGGGGGGCGCGCCCGTTGCCGTCTCCCTGCGCCACGGTTCGGTCGCCATCGCGGCGATCACCTCGTGCACCAACACCTCGAACCCGAGCGTCATGATCGCCGCCGGCCTTTTGGCCAAAAAGGCGGTGGAGAGGGGGCTCGGCCCCCCGGCGTACGTGAAGACCTCGCTCGCCCCCGGGTCGCGCGTCGTCAGCGACTACCTGGAGAAGACCGGGCTGCAGCCGTACCTGGACCGGATCGGCTTCCAGGTCGTGGGCTACGGCTGCTCCACCTGCATCGGGAATTCCGGGCCGCTCGATCCGGCCATCGAGGCGGCCATTTCTGAGAACGACCTGGTCCTGGCCAGCGTGCTCTCCGGCAACCGCAACTTCGAGGCGCGCATCCACCAGTCGATCCGCGCGAATTTCCTGATGAGCCCCCCCCTGGTGGTCGCCTTCGCCCTGGCGGGGCGCGTCGACATCGATATGGCGAAGGAGCCGCTCGGCACGGGGAGCGACGGGCGGGAGGTGTACCTGGCCGACCTCTGGCCGACGCTGGAGGAGGTGCGCGCCCTCATGGGCGTGGCGTTCGACGCCGAGACCTACCTGCGGATGTATTCCGGCTTCACCCGGCAGAACCTGCTCTGGAACGCGATCCCGGCCGTCGGCGGGGAGCTGTACGAATGGGACGCGGAATCGACCTACATCCGGGAGCCCCCGTTTTTCGAGGGCTTCCGGATGGAGCCCGGCGGCATCGGGGAGATCCGGGGGGCGCGCCCGCTGGCGCTTCTGGGGCATTCGATCACCACCGACCATATCAGCCCGGCCGGGGAGATCCCCCCCGATTCCCCCGCCGGCCTCTACCTGCGGGAGCGGGGGGTGGCCCCGGAGGATTTCAACACCTACGGCGCCCGGCGGGGCAACCACGAGGTGATGATGCGGGGGACCTTCGCCAACGTCCGCATCCGCAACCTGATGACGCCGGAGCTGGAAGGGGGCTACACCGCCTGCCAACCCGGGGGGGAGCGGATGACGATTTTCGCCGCCGCCGGCCGCTACCGCGCTTCCGGCACGCCGCTGGTGGTGATCGCGGGGAAGGAGTACGGTTCCGGAAGCTCCCGCGACTGGGCGGCCAAGGGGACCCGGCTGCTCGGCGTCCGGGCCGTGGTGGCCGAAAGCTACGAGCGGATCCACCGGAGCAACCTGGTGGGCATGGGCGTCCTCCCCTGCCAGTTCTTCGAGGGGACCGGTGTGTCCTCCCTGGGCCTCTGCGGGACGGAGGTCTACGATATCGAGGGGGTCGGGGAGGACCTCGAGCCGAGGCAGGAGGCGGTCCTGGTCATCCACCGCGCCGACGGCCGGATCGACCGGGTTCCCCTCCGGGTGCGGATCGACTCCCCGATCGAGGTGGAGGTTTACCGGGGCGGGGGCATCCTCCCCTTCGTGCTGCGGCGTCTGGCCGCCGAATGAGGGGGCGGATCAGGGGACGAGGCGGATCGCCAGCCCCTGGGTTCCGGCCGGGTTGAGGGTGAGCGAGCGGGGGGTCGCGGCCCCCAGCAACCCCTCCCTGACGAGAAACGCGCGCGCCCGCTCGAGCGAACTCACCTCGAGGACCAGTTCCCGGATCCGGTCCGCGCCCTCCCCGGACAGGCGGATGGAGGGGCCGGCCATGACCGTCGCCCAGAGCCCCGGGGCTTTGGCGCGTCCCAGCAGCTTCGTCCACTCCCCGGTCCGGGCCTGCGGGTCGGCGGTGGCGAAAACCACTTCCGCCGTCCGGCGGATCCCGAGCGGCCCCCCCCGCTCGAGCGTGAGCCGGTTGGCCAGCTGGGTCCTGCGGATGCGGGGGTCGAGGTAGGCGGGGCTCGTCTCGTAAAGGAAGATCGACAGGCCCGGCCGGGAGAGGGAAGGGAGCGCGACGGTGGTCCAGAGCGTCCCCGTGCCTCCTTTGGGCAGGGGGCCCGAAGTGGAATCCGGGGGAGCGTGCGGGAGGGCGCGCAGATCGAGTTCCCTGAGCGCGCCGGCCAGCGGGTAGGGTTCCAGCGCCAGCCCCGCATAGCGCGCCTTCCCCCCCCGGCCCGGCCGGTCGGCGGCCGGAAGGATCGCGAGGGTGACATTCCCCGCACCGACCCCGCCCGTGCGAAAGATCCCCCCCTCGGCCGCGAGCCATGCTTCGGGCAGGCCGAGCGTCCGGGTGAAAAAGCGGAAAAGCCCGGCCGGGTCGCCCGATTCCACGACGACGTGGTCCACCTGCCGGACGACGGGGCCGCGCGGGCGCCCGGGCTGGGGCAGCGCGGCCGGCATCGCAGCCGACAGCAGAAGCAACGCGAGCAGCCCGCCGCGGATCATGCGCCTCCCCCCCCGACCGTGGTTCCCCCGTTTTCCCCCAGCCGCCCCGGCTCCCGCAGGGCGAGCCCGCACCTGAGGCAGAGCTCTTCCAGGCATGGCAGGGAGCGCGCCCGGCGCGCGGACATCAGCAGGTTGGCGAGCCCCGCGGGGACGTGCGCGAGGTAGCGTGAGAGCCCCCGCTCCCGGGCCAGAAACCCGTAGGCCCCGAGCGCCTGCATCAGGCGCTGGGCGGAAGCTTCCCAGAAAGCGTCAGCGAAATCTTCCTGCTCCCCCGGCGCTCCCAGTTCCCGGCAGAAGGAGAGCAGTTCCTGCCGCTCGGGGTCCGAGAAGGGGACATAGGGATCGCACAAAAGCGAGCCCAGGTCGTAGTACCGGCTCCCGAACCGCATCCCCTGGAAATCGATCAGGACGGGGTCCCCCCCGCGGATCATGACATTCTGGGACTGCAGGTCGCGATGGATGAGGCTCCTCCGGTGCCGGCCCAGCCGGAGGGCGAGCGCTTCGAGTTCGCGTTCCAGTGCGTCCCCTTCCCCCGGGGCAAGCCCGATCCCGCACAGGGCGCCGACGAAATGCTCCCTGAAGTAATCGCGCTCCCAGCGATAGAGTTCGGGAGAGAAGCTTTCCATCAGGGGGACCGGGTCGCGGACAAAATCCTCCTCGGGAATGGCGTAGAGCGCCGCGACGACCTCGAGCGTCTTCCGGTAGAGGGGGCCCCGTACCTCCCAGGGCTCGTTTCGGAGCGTCCAGAGATCCTCGTCCCCCAGGTCCTCCTGGAGGATCAGGCCCCGGGCGGCGTCGTGGTAGAGGATCCGGGGGACCGGGATCCCGTTCTCCTCCAGAAACCAGGCGATCGCGGCGTAATACCCGTTTTCCTTCCGGCCCTGCCCGTACCGGACCAGGATCACGGATTCGCCGCCCGGGCACCGGAGCCGGAAATAGGCCCGGTCGGACCCCCTGTCCGCGAAGGGGATCCACTCGACCGGCGCCGCGGCGGGAAGAGCCAGGATTTCCCGGGCGCGCTCCGTCATTTCCGCTGCCATGATTTCCGCTTCCGTCATCATCTTCATGCCTCCGGGCCCCCCTGGAGCCGGTGATAGGCCTCGGGTGAGCCGATATCGGTCCATCCCCCCCCGTCGATCACCGCCGCCCGGACCGACCCCGGATGGCTTCGGATCCGGCCGAGGAAGAGGTCGATGATGGACGAGGGGCGGGCCGGTTCGACATGCCGCAGGAGGGCCGTTTCCAGGGCGCAGATCCCCGTAAACAGGAACCGGCCGGTCCCGGGATGTTGCAGGGCCCCCCGCAGGTCGCAGATCTCCCCCCGGGCGTTGACGTCGACGTTCAGGAGCGGCCCCGTGCTGCGCAGGGCCAGGGTGGCCTCCGGCCGCAGCCGCTCGTGGGACTCGACGAGAGGGCCCAGGGGAAGGTCGGCGATCACGTCCCCGTTGTAGCAGAGGATGGCCTCGTCGCCGGCGAGGAGATCCTCGACGTTTTTCAATCCCCCGGCGGTGTCGAGCAGCACCGGTTCATGGCGGAAGAGGATGGGTCTTCCCCGCCAGGCGCCATCGGGAAATTTTTCCCGGTACATCCCGGGGCAGTGGTGGGTGTTGACGATGAAACGGTCCACCCCGACCGTGATCAGGTGATCCATCGCGTAGGTGATGACGGGGCGCCCGCCGACCGGCAGCAGCGGCTTGGGGCAGTGTTCCGTCAGCGGCCGGAGGCGCGTGCCGAGCCCGGCGCCCGGGATGAAGGCGGTCTTGCAGCGGCGTGGTTCGCGCATCCGTTCATAGTAGCCCGCGCGGGGGAAAGCACAAGCGATTTCTGCCCCCCCGCTTCAGGGGGCGGCGTAATAGCCCTGGCGGGCGCGGACGCTCAACTCGGGCCGCCCGGGGATGGAAACGCGGATGGCCCGGAAGGTCCCGTCGTTGCGCGAGCTGGGGGAGTAGTAGCTCAACAGGTACTGGGCCCGGAGCTCCGCCGCGATCCGGCCGAGCATCGAGTCGAGATCGGAGGACGGGTCGGAGACGAAGGCGGTCCCGCCGGTGGCGGAGGCCAGCAGCGACAGGTCCTCGTGCCCCTTGCGGTTGATGGCGTTGAGCCGGACGGAGGCCCCGCTGGGGTTGATGGCGTAAAAGAGGGTATCGGAGCGCTGGAGCGCCTCCGCGGCCGCCGCCAGGCCGTGATCGCTCTGGTTGTCGGCCCCGTCGGACAGGACGATCTGCGCCTGCCGGGTTTCCGGTGCCGAGGCTTTGCCCAGCATGCGCGCGGCGTCGACGACCGTGTCGAAGAATGCGGTGCCCGTTTTCGTGGGCTCCAGAAGGGCCAGTTCTGAGAGCGCAGCCTCGAGGTTTTCCCCCCGCTCCAGGTGGGTCCGCGGCCGCTCGCTGAAAGTGATCAGGGTGATGGTGTCCCCCGGCTTCCACACCGTCCGGAGGAAGCGCGCCGCGGCCTCGCGTTCGAACTCGAACCGGGAATGCACGCTGCCGGACAGGTCGAAGAGCAGGGCCAGGTGCAGCGGCGACTGCCTCGACCCGGTGACGCGGCTGACCTCGACCGCCCTGCCGCCCTCGAAGATCCGGAAATCCCCGGGGGCGAGATCCTGGATGATGCGGCCGGCCGGGTCGGTGACCGAGACGGGCACGGAGACCAGGCTCGAACTGACGCTGATGACGTTGGGGGACTGGATCGCGGCCGCATCCGCGCGGACCCCGTCGTTCGGGGCCGGCTGCGAGCGCAGGCCGAAGGGGGCCGCGAGCAGGCAGAGCAGCCCACAGACTGCGGCCGACACCAGGGGGACGGATCTTCCTGTTTGCCGCAGTCTGTGGGCCATGCCGATCCTCGAGCGCAGCGCGGGCTATTCCGCGGAAGCCGAAACGTTTTCCCCGGGCGCCAGGATCCCCTTGCTGACGAGGAGGCGGACCTCGACGCGGCGGTTTTCCTTGCGGCCGGCCACGGTCGAATTGTCCGCGACGGGCTGGGTTTCGCCGTAGCCCATCGGCGTCACGAAGCGCCGGAGCGGGATCTGGTGGTTCTCGGCCAGGTACTGGATGACCGTGTCGGCCCGCTTCCGGCTCAGCCGGCGGTTCAGCTCGGCGTCGCCGTCGGCGGAGGCGAACCCGGCGACTTCGACCACGAAGCCCCGCTCGCTCCCGGTCGACTGCGCGAAGGCGTCCAGGTCGGCCTTGTCCTCGGCCGTGAGCGCCGAACTCCCGGCGCGGAAGTTGACCGTCACGGTTTCCTTGACGTCATACTCGTCGAGCAGCCCGATCCGCTCGTTGGCGGCACGGACGCCGGCCCGGGCGCGGTCCGCGGCGGTTTGGGCGCTGCCTGCGGCCGTAAGCGCCGAGTCGGCGGTTTCCTGGGCCGCCTTGGCGCCCCCGCGGGCCGAGTTGGAGATCGACGAGAGCTCCTGGACCTGCCCCGACAGCCGCTCCGCGTTCTGCTCGGTTTCCCCCAGCCTTGCCTGGGTCTGCCTGAGGTCCTCTTCCACGGGGTCGACCCGGACATCCATCGCCTGGGCGACGATGTAATCGTCATTGCGGAAGCGGATTTCCCGGGCGTTGACGGCTCCCGAACTCGCCCCCGTCCCCTTGATGTCCACCCGCAGGCCCGCGACCAGATCCGCCTTCGCATAGGTCTTGGCGCCGCGGAAGATGTTGCTCTTCTTTTCCTTCAACTGGGTGTCGTTTTCGACTTCCACCCGATAGACCCCGCCCGCGAGCGAGCGCACCGTCAGGACATCCTCCTGCCGGTCCAGAATGACCCCTTCGAATTCGATCTTCTGGCCGGTCGAAACCTCGGTGACCTTCACGGCGTCCTGGGCGGTGCCCACCACCGCGAGAGCCAGGGCGAAAACCACCGTCAGAAGGGCGGCTCCTGTTCCACGTACCGTTGCTTTCATAACAACTCCTCCATTTCTGTGCGGGCCGACCCGGTCGGCTCGGATCCCGATCCGCGACTGCGGCTCACTCTCTCCATAGCAAGGTCCGTGCCAATGCCTGGAATCATGTAAAGCGTTGTTAAAAAATAGCTTGCGTATTTACGCGTTCCGGGCCGAGGGCGGGTGACCGGGGAAATTTTCCCGGAAACGTTCCCCGTTCCTGGGCCGACCATCGTACTTCTTGGATCCGGGGGCGGTTTCGCTTAACATAGAATCCAAAGGGCAACCAGAGGGGTGGAGACCGTGATCATTCAGAATCAACAGCTTCCGGATATGGATCCCGTGGAGACGAGGGAGTGGCTCGAGTCGCTGCAGGCGGTGGCGCGGGACCGGGGGAAGGCGCGGGCCCGGGCGCTGGTGCGCCTGCTCGTGGACCGCGCCCGGTCGATGGGACTGGATGTTCCCGAGCTGGTCCAGACCCCTTACATCAATACCATCGACCCAGGGTCGGAGCCCCCTTTCCCCGGCGATGAGGCGATGGAGAAGCGCATCCGGCGGATCGACCGCTGGAACGCGGTGGTGATGGTGACGCGGGCCAACCGCCGCCACGACGGCATCGGCGGCCACATCTCCACCTACGCTTCCTCCGCCGCCCTCTACGGGGTGGGGTTCAACCACTTTTTCCGCGGCAAGGACGACGGGGGGGCGGGCGACCAGGTCTTTTTCCAGGGGCACGCCTCGCCCGGCATCTACGCCCGGGCGTTTCTCGAGGGGCGCATTTCGGAAGGCGAGATGGACCGCTTCCGCCGGGAAGTGGCGCCGGGGCGTGGGCTGTCGTCCTACCCGCACCCGCGCCTCATGCCCGATTTCTGGGAGTTTCCCACGGTCTCGATGGGGCTCGGCCCGCTGACGGCCCTGTACCAGGCGCGGTTCAACCGCTACCTCCAGGCCAGGGGGATCGCCCGGACGGAGGACTCGCGGGTCTGGTGCTTTCTCGGCGACGGGGAGTGCGACGAGCCGGAAGCCCTGGGTTCCCTCTTCCTCGCCTCGCGCGAAAGGCTCGACAACCTGGTCTTCGTGGTCAACTGCAACCTTCAGCGCCTGGACGGCCCGGTGCGGGGGAACGGGAAGATCATCCAGGAACTGGAAATGGTGTTCCGCGGCGCCGGCTGGAACGTCATCAAGGTGATCTGGGGGCGGGGATGGGACCCGCTCCTCGCCGAGGACCGCGACGGCGTGCTGGTGGAAAAGATGAACGGCACCGTCGACGGCGCCTACCAGAAATACGCCACCGCCCGGGGCGATTACATCCGGGAGCATTTTTTCGGCCCCGATCCCCGGCTGCGCAAGATGGTGGAGCATCTCGAGGACCGGGACCTGGAGAACCTGCGCCGGGGGGGGCACGACTACGTGAAACTGTACGCCGCCTACCGGCGGGCGGTGGAGCACAAGGGCTCCCCCACCGTCATCCTCGCCAAGACCGTCAAGGGGTGGGCGCTGGGGGAGGGGTTTCTGGGGAAGAACGTCACCCACCAGCTGAAGAAGATGAACCTCGACCAGCTGCGCGAGTTCCGCGACCTGCTCGAACTCCCCATCCCCGACCGGCAGCTGGAGGACGCTCCCTACTACCACCCCGGCGCCGACAGCCCCGAACTCGAGTACCTCCGCGGGAGGAAGGCGGAGCTGGGCGGCTCGCTGCCGCGGCGCCTGGTCCGCGGCGGGCCCCTGCGCCTCCCGCCCGACGACGTGTACGCCGAATTCAGGGAGGGGACCGGCGGCGGCCGCGAGGTTTCGACGACGATGGTCTTCGTGCGCCTCCTGCGGCAGCTGCTGCGCGATCCCGAAATCGGCCGGCGCATCGTCCCCATCATCCCGGACGAGGCCCGGACCTTCGGCATGGACGCCATGTTCAAGGAGTTCGGGATCTACTCCTCGCTGGGACAGCTGTACGAGTCGGTCGACGCGGGGATGCTGCTGAGCTACCACGAATCCAAAGACGGCCAGATCCTGGAAGAGGGGATCACGGAAGCGGGGAGCGTGGCCAGTTTCACCGCCGCGGGGACCAGTTACGCCACCCACGGCGAGGCGGTGATCCCCTTTTATATTTTCTATTCCATGTTCGGCTTCCAGCGCACGGGCGACCTCTTCTGGGCCTTCGGGGACGCCCGCGGCCGCGGTTTCGCCCTGGGCGCGACGGCGGGGCGGACGACGCTCAACGGCGAGGGGCTCCAGCACCAGGACGGGCACAGCCACGTGCTGGCCTCCACGGTGCCCAACATCCTCGCCTACGACCCGGCCTTCGCCTTCGAACTCGCGGCCATCGTCCGGGACGGCCTCCGGCGCATGTACGAGCGGGGGGAGGACGTGTTCTACTACCTCACCCTCTACAACGAAAACATCGCGCACCCCCCCATGCCGAAGGAGCCCCGGGACCTGGAGGACGGGGTGCTCCGGGGGCTCTATCTCTTCAGGCCGGCGGCCGAGCGGCTCGGGCGCCATGTCGCGCTGTTCGGCAGCGGGTCGATCATGCAGTGCGTTCTCCGGGCGCAGGACCTTCTTGCCGAACGCTTCGGGGTCTCCGCCGACGTCTGGAGCGTGACCAGCTACCAGCAGCTGCGCCGGGAGGCGCTCTCGACCGACCGCTGGAACCGGCTCCACCCGGAATCCGAACCGCGCCTCCCCTACGTCGCCCGGGCGCTCGCCGGCGTGGAGGGGCCCGTCGTCGCCGCCACCGATTTCATGAAGGCGGTGCCCGATTTCATCCGGCCCTGGGTCCCCGGCCGCTACGTCACCCTCGGGACCGACGGCTACGGGCGGAGCGACACCCGCGAGCGGCTGCGCCGATTCTTCGAGGTCGATGCCGAGAGCATCGCCGTCGCCGCGCTGGACGCCCTCCGCCAGGACGGCGCGCTCCCGGCGGCGGAGGTGGCCCGGGCCATCCGGGACCTCGGAGTGGACCCGGAGGCCCCCGACCCGCTCGACTCGTGACCGCGGCGCGGAGACCATTTAAAGCGAAACGGAGAAGGATATGAAACGAAACCTGGCGGTTCTCTGGATGTGGCTGCTGTGCGTGCCCGGCCTCCTGGCGCAGCAGGTGGCCGTCGAGGAATACGTGATGCCCAACGGGCTGCGCCTGCTGATGGTGCCCAAAAAGGGGGATCCCAACGTCGCCGCCGGGTGGATCGCGCGGGTGGGATCGGTCAACGAGCGCCAGGGGATCACCGGCGTCTCCCACCTGCTCGAACACATGATGTTCAAGGGGACGCGCGCCGTCGGGACCACCGATATCGACCGCGACCTCCGGCTGATGACCGAGATGGACGCCGTGAAGGCCGAGATCGGCCGGGAGGAGCGGGCGCAGATCGAGCGCCTCCGGCTGGGGCTGATCCCTGATCTTGGGGACCCGGGCAGCCGGACGGAGCGGCACGCCGCCCTGCTCGAGAAGTTCGCCCGGCTCGAGGCGGAGGCCGCGGGGCTGATCGTGCGCAACGAGTTCGACCGGATCTACACCCACGCGGGCGCCAGCGGCATGAACGCGGGCACGGGGCGCGACTACACCGTCTATTTCATCAACGTTCCCGCCAACAAGCTGGAACTCTGGTTCTGGATGGAGTCGGACCGGCTGCTGAACCCCGTCTTCCGCGAATTCTACCCGGAGCGGGAAGTGGTCCAGGAGGAACGGCGCATGACGGTCGACAGCACCCCCACCGGCCGGCTCGAGGAGCAGTTCGACGCGCTGTTTTTCAGCTCCTCCCCCTACGCCTGGCCCGTCATCGGGTGGCCCAGCGACCTGGGCGGGATCACGCGGGAGGAGGCCGAGGCCTACTTCGGGCTCCACTACGCCCCCAACAACCTGAGCGCCTGCCTCGTGGGGGACTTCGACCCCGCCGAGGCGCGCCGGCTGGCGGACCGGTACTTCGGCCGCCTCCGGCCGAATCCCCGGGGACGCCCGGAGGTCCGGACCCGCGAGATCGAGCAGACGGCCGAAAAGCGGATGACGGCGCATGCCGAGACCCTTCCCCAGGTGGAAGCGCGCTACCATTCCGTGGCCGACGGGCACGTGGACGAGCCGGCGCTCCTGGTCCTGGGCGCCCTGCTGAGCGGGGGGACCGGGCGGCTGCACAAGGCTCTGGTCCTCGACCGGAAGATCGCCAACAGCGTGTCGGCCGGCCAGAACGGGATGAAGTACGAGGGGTTCTTCTCCCTGGGGGGCGTGGCGAAGCCCGAAAGCACCCCCGAGGAGGTGGAGCGGGCGCTCTACGCGGAAATCGAAAGACTGCAGCGGGAGCCGGTCGGGGAGCGGGAACTGGAGAAGGTCAAAAACCAGTTCGCGGCCGACAACCTGCGGCGGATGGAGAACCGCCTCTACCTCATGCTGCAGCTCCTGGTGGCCGACAGCAACCGGGGCTGGGAGAGCTTCAACGAGGACCCGCGGCGGGTGGCGGCCGTCACCGCGGAGGATGTCCGGCGGGTGGCCAACCGCTATTTCCGCCCGGAAAACCGGGCGGTCGCCCTCTATTACACGAAGGAACCGGAGGCCGGCGACGACCCGCTGCTCGAGGGGCTGGACCCCCAGGAGCGGGCGGAACTGGGGCAGTTCAAGGGGGCGGTGACCCGCATGGGGAGCGAGGAGGCGCGGGCGATCCTGGAGAAGGTCCGGGCCCAGGAGGGTTCGGCGCCGCCGGAGAAGCGGGCGTTCGTGGCCGCACTCGTCCGCCTGCTCGAGGAGAGGATCGCGAAGGAGGGAGACCGATGATGCGACCAAGCGCAGGGGTGGGCCTTTCCTTCATTGTCTGGATGTTCGGGGCGTCGATTCTCTTCGGCCAGGGGGAGGGGGCGGTCCCGCCGCATCCCCGGGATATCGTCTACCGGCCGCTCGAGTACGCCCCTCCGAAGGCGGCGGACCACCGCCAGGTGCTGGCCGGAGGGGTGGTGGCGTTCTTCGTCGAGGACCACGATCTCCCGCTCGTTCACGTGTCGGCCTACATCCGCACGGGCGCCTACCTCGATCCCGCCGGGAAGGCGGGGCTCGCGGCCGCCGTGGGGAGCCTGCTGCGCTCGGGCGGAACGACGGGCCGCCGGGCGGAGGAGTTCGACGAGGAAGCCGATTTCCTGGCCGCGGACCTCGCCAGTTCGTTCGGTCCGACCTCGGGACGGGCCTCGGTCAATTTCATGGCGAAGGACACGGACCGGGCGCTCGATCTCTTCTTCGACATGCTGCGCCGTCCGGCGTTCCAGCAGGACCGGCTCGACCTGTACAAGGGGCAGCAGCTGCAGGCCATGGAGCGGCGCAACGACCAGACCGGCGAGATCGAAGGCCGGGAATGGAGCCGCCTCCTCTTCGGGGAGAGCCACTTCTCCAACCGGCACGGCACGCGGGAGTCGGTCTCCTCGCTCACCCGGGAGGACCTGGCCGAATTTCACCGGCGCACTGTTCATCCCGGGAACCTGATCCTGGCGGTTTCGGGCGACTTCCGGACCGCGGAGATGAAGGGGGCGCTGGAGCGGGCGATGGCCGGGTGGGAGAATACGGGCGTGCTTGCGCCCCCGGTGCCCGCGCCGGACGCGGCTCTTTCCCCCGGGATTTACATGGTCGACAAGCCGGACGTGAACCAGGCCCGGGTTTCGCTCGGACACCGCGGGATCCGGCGCGGGGACCCGGACGAGATCGTCGTGGACGTCATGAACGATATCCTGGGCGGCTCCGGGTTCACCTCCCGGATCATGAGCCGGGTGCGGACGGAGGAGGGGCTGGCCTACGACACCGGCTCGCGCTACCCGGCGGGCATCTATTACCCGGGGGAATTCCGGGCGTGGTTCCAGACCAAGAGCGCCAGCGCGGCCCGGGCGGCGCGCATCGTGATCGAGGAGATCGAGCGGATGCGGCGGACGAAAGTGGAACCCGAAGAGCTGGAAACGGTGAAGAACCAGGCGGTGGAGATCTTCCCCCGCGTCTTCGCCACGGCGCGCGCCACGGCCGACACCTTCGCCGCGGACGCCTACACCGGGCGCGACCCCCGTTTCTGGGAAACCTACCGCGACAGGGTGCGGGCGATCACGGTCGACGACGTCCATCGTGCGGCCGGGACCCACCTCCATCCGGACCGCCTCGTGATCCTCGCGGTCGGCAATGTCGACGAGGTGCTCCGGGGGGACCCGGAGCGGCCCGAAGACTCGTTCGGGAAGATGGGGAGGGGCGACATCGTCCGCATCCCGCTGCCCGACCCGATGACGATGGAGTACCCGAAGTAGGGGGCCGGGCGGTCAGCGGTCCACGTACCCCCCCCGGGTGCGGGCCGTGAGCCCCGGGCGCCCGACGACGACCTTCAGTGTGCGGAAGGAGCCGTCGCGCTTCAGGGTCCGGGGGTAGTACCCGAGGCTGTACTGGCTGCGGAGTTCGCGCGCGATGCGCGCGAAAGCGGGGCCCAGGTCGCCCTCGCGCGAGGCGTCGACCAGGAGCCCGCCGCTCGATTGCGCCAGGGCTTCGAGGTATTTCCGGCCGGCGGCCCGTTCCGGGGCGTCCCCCGGGGCGGGGAGGGGGAGGCGGCCCCAGCGCGGGTCCCGTTTTTTGCGGGCGGGGAAATAGACGCTGTAGACGGGGGTGTCGGTCGCGCGCGCGAGCGCCAGCGTTTCCTCCCGGCTCACCGATTCGCTCCGGTTGTCGATCCCGTCGCTCAGGATCACCATGGCCTTGCGCCCGTACTCCAGTTTCAGGACCTGCTCCATCGTGAGCCAGACCGCCTCGTAGACCGCGCTCAGCCCCCCCGGCCGGATCTTCCGGATCGCCTCCGGGTTCTTGCGGTGGGTGATGCTGAAGGGCTCGATCAGGGTGACCTCGTCGGCGAAGGAGACGACGGCGGCCGCATCGTCCTCCCGCAGCAGCCTCACGAAGCGCATCGCCTCCGCCTGGATCCGGGAGAGCTGCGATTCGGTGCTGCCGCTCGCGTCGAGCACGAGCGCCACCGAGATGGGGTCCTCGACCGCGGCGAACGCCGCGATCTCCTGCGGGACGCCGTCCTCGAAGACCCGGAAGTCCTCCTTCGCAAGCCCCGTGGTGTAGCCTCCGTCCCGGGAGGTGACCACCACCGGCAGGGAGACCATGTCCACGGCCGCCCGGATCGTGCGCCCGGCTTTCGGGGGAGGGGCCTCGGGCGGGGCGGGCTGCGCCGCCGGCCCCGGGAGGAGTCCGGCGCAGAGCGCGATCAGAACAGCTGTTCCTATCCGAAGGTGTGCCATGTCATGCCCGGTTCAGCCGGGCGGGGCCCGAAACCGCCCGGGAGCGCGCGTCGAAAAAGCGCAGGGGCCACCGGGCTGCCTCCCCCGCGTAAGCCACGCCGATGCGGGGGGTCGCGCGGATGGCGCGCGGCCGGGCCGGTCCGCGGGCGAGGCGCACCTCCCCCCCCGCGAGCAGGTCCAGCCCGCTCGCCGCGGTGGTGATTCCCAGTGCCCGGCAGAGCCGCCCCGGGCCGCTCAGGAGTTTTTCCGGGGTCCCCGCCGGTCCTTCGGCCGCGCGCAGCAGCACCGCCTCGGCCAACCCCTCGGTCCTCGTGACCACGTTGGCGCAATGGTGCATGCCGTAGACCAGGTAGACGTACAGATGGCCCCCGTCGCGGTACATCGGCTCCACCCGCGGCGTGCGCCTCCCGCCGCACGAATGGGCCGCCGGGTCGTCGCGTCCGAGGTAGGCCTCCGTCTCCACGATCCGCGCCCCGTACCAGTGCCCTTCGTGCCGGCGCGCGATCCAGGCGCCGATCAGCCCGCGCGCCGCCCTGACGGTGTCCCCGCGCAGGAAGGCGCGCGGGACCTCCTCCAGGTCCGCGAACGTTTCGTCGAAGCGGAGCCGGGGATCGGGCGCCTTCATTTCCGCTCCTCCGTCCCGAACAGCCGGCCCAGGGTATCTTCCAGGCGCGGGTACCGGAACCGGTAGCCCGACGCCTCCAGCTTGCGCGCGGAGACGCGGGCGCTGGCCAGGAGGAGTTCGTCGGCCATCTGGCCGAGCGCCAGGCGCGCGGCAAAGGCGGGAAGGGCCAGGAGGGCCGGGCGGCCGAGCGTGCGGGCCAGGATCCGGGTGAAATCGGCGTTGGTCACCGGATGGGGCGAGGCCGCGTTGACGGGGCCGAAGAGGGCGTCGTGCTCGATCGCGTGGAGAATGACGCCGACCAGGTCGTCCAGCGCGATCCAGCTCATGTACTGCCGGCCGCTGCCGATCCTGCCCCCCAGGCCGGCCCGGAAAGCGGGGAGCATCCGGTCGAGCGCCCCCCCGCGCGCGCTCATGACCATCCCCAACCGGGGGTGGACCACCCGGATGCCGCGCGCGGCGGCCGGGGCGGCCTCCGCCTCCCACGCCCGGCACACCTCGGCGAGAAAGCCGGTTCCCGGTCCGCTCTCCTCGTCGAGCACCTCCTCCCCCCGGTCGCCGTAATACCCGACCGCCGAAACGCTGACCAGTACCCGGGGGGGGCGATCCGTCCGGGCGAGCGCTCCGGCCAGGAGCCGCGTCCCCAGGACGCGGCTCTCCAGGATCCGGCGCTTCCGCTCCGCCGTCCAGCGCCCGGAGGCGATGTTTTCCCCGGCCAGGTGGACCACCGCGTCCAGCCCCTCGAGCGCGGACGGGTCCAGGGTCCCGGCTTCGATGTCCCAGCGGATTTCGTCCCCCCCCCGGGGAGGGCGGCGGACCATGTGCAGGGGGCGGTGTCCGCGTGCGGCCAGGTGGGAGACGAGGGCGGACCCGACGAGCCCGGTGGATCCCGTGATCAGAACATTCATGGCGGCCTCGAATTCCGGCATCCGGCTCCCGGTTTCAGGCCATGGAGCGGCCCAGGACCGGGGCGATCTGCCCGATTTCCCGCAGCAGTTGCTCGAACTCCGCCGGGTTGAGGGACTGGTTCCCGTCGGAGAGCGCCTGCTCGGGGTGGTGGTGAACCTCGACGATCAGGCCGTCGGCGCCGGCGGCCACGGCGGCCCGGGACATGGCGATCACCTTTTCCCTCCGGCCGGTGCCGTGGCTGGGATCGACGATGATGGGGAGGTGGCTCAGGCGCTGCACGGCGGGGACGACGCTCAGGTCGAGGGTGTTGCGGGTGTGGTCGGCGAAGGTGCGGATCCCCCGCTCGCACAGGATCACCCGGTAATTCCCCTCGGAGAGGATGTATTCGGCCGCCATGAGCAGTTCGTCCAGGGTCGCCGCGTTGCCGCGCTTGAGCAGCACCGGGCGCCGGGAGCGGCCCGCCCGTTTCAGCAGGGAGAAGTTCTGCATGTTGCGCGCGCCGATCTGGATGACGTCGGCGTAACGCTCCACCACCTCGACGCTCTCGACGTCGATCGCCTCGGTGACGATCTTGAGGCCGAACTCCTCCCGCACCTCGGCCAGGATCTCGAGCCCCTCCAGGGCCAGGCCCTGGAAGCTGTAGGGGGAGGTCCTGGGCTTGAAGGCCCCTCCCCGGAAGAGGCGGGCGCCCGCGGCGGCGACCCGTGCGGCCGTTTCCCGCGCCTGCTCCCGGCTTTCGACGGCGCAGGGGCCGGCGATGACGGCCAGTTGCCGTCCACCGATGGTGACCCCGTCCCCGAGGTCGATGACGGTCGTGTCCTCCTTGAGTTCGCGCCCCACCAGCTTGTAAGGCTTCGAGACCGGAACACACTCGCCGACGCCGGGGAGCGATTCCAGGGCGACCGGTTCCACCGGCTCCCGGTTGCCGGTGATGCCGATGGCCGTCCGGGTGCTTCCCGGGATCGGATGGGGCTTGTAGCCCATCGACTCGATCCTGCGGCATACGGCGTCGATCTCCTCACGGGTGGCGTTCGACTTCATCATGACCAGCATCGGGCAATCTCCTCCATGTGGGCCTCGACCCCTATTCTAATACAATCCGGATGAGGGGGACAGCGGCCATTTCGGCGCCCGGGCGGGGTCAGAGCGCGCCTGCCAGGATGGCGAGGAGTTCCTCTTCCCCGAGCGGGAGGGGGTTCCCCCGCATGCTGCTCGAGTGGAGCCCCTGGCGGGCGACGGCGCCCAGATCCCCGTGCCCGAGCCCGAAGGCCCCGAGGCGGGGGAGGCCGAGGTCAGCCACCAGCCGCTCGAGCCATGCGATCCCCTCCCCGGCCCGGGCGCGGGCGTCCCCCGTCAGCAGCCGGGCGACTTCGTCCATGCGCCCGAGCGCCGGCGACCCGGGCGCCCGCGAGCGCAAGGCCGCGTGGTTGACCCGTAGCGCGCCGGGCAACAGGCGGGCGCAGACGATCCCGTGCGGGACGGGGAACATGCCGCCGAGGGGGGCGGCCAGCCCGTGCACGGCGCCGAGTCCCGCATTGGCCAGCGCCAGCCCGCCGAACAGGCTGGCCAGCGCCATGTGCTCTCGCGCCTCCATGTCGTCGCCGTCCGTGCAGGCCGCGCGCAGCCAGAGGGCGATGCGGCGGATCCCGTCGCGGCAGAGAGCGTCGGTCAGGGGGTTGGCCTTCAGGCTGAGGAGGGGTTCGATCAGTTGCGTCAGCGCGTCCAGGCCGGTCGCGGCCGTCAGCGCGGGAGGGAGGGAGCGGGTGAGTTCCGGGTCCACCACCGCCAGGCGGGGGAGCATCATGGGGCTGCGCAGGCTGACCTTGACCCGCTGTTCGGGCGCGATCAGGACCGCATTGCGGGTGACCTCGCAGCCGGTGCCCGCCGTGGTGGGGAGGCAGATGCAGGGGGCCGGGGGGCGCAGGAGCGGGTTCCCCCGCCCGACCACCTCCAGGTACTCGAGCGGGTCCCCGGGGTTGGTCAGGAGCGCGGCGATCGCCTTGGCGGCGTCGAGCACGCTCCCCCCGCCGCACCCGATGATGGTGGTGCACCCTTCCGCCGCGGCCCGCGCGACTCCTGCCGAAACCAGGGGGAGGGTCGGCTCGCCGGCGACGGAGAAGAGGGCGTAGCCGACGCGCG
>CAZWXG010000021.1:25012-28008 GCA_964637825.1 uncultured Acidobacteriota bacterium | reverse complement strand
CGGCGCGCAATGGCGGACAGGGTTTCCCCCCGGCGCACCCGGTGCCCGCGGTCCACCCTGGCCCTGGGGAGGGCGGCGATCCTCGCCTCCGCATCCGCCCCCTCCGGCACCCGGAGCTGGAAGCCGGGATCTTTGGCGGGGGTGGTCACCCCCTTCAGGGCCGGGTTCAGGCGCCGGATCTCGTCGAAGGTGATGTCGAGCGCCCGGGCCGCGGCCCGCAGGTCGATCGGCTTGGAGACGGCGACCTTCTGATAGCGCAGCGGGGGGGCCAGCTCGACCGGGAGCCCGTATTTTTCGGCGTTGCGCGACAGGATGGTGCTGGCGAGAATCAGGGGGACGTGGTTCAGGGTCTCTTTCGGGAGCCGGTTCCCGAGGCTGGCCAGTTGCCAGAAGTCCCGGATCCCGGTGCTTTCGATCAGCCGCTTGACCTTCCCCTCCCCCCAGTTGTAGGCGGCCAGGGAGAGGTTCCAGTCCCCGAACATGGCGTAGAGGTCCTTCAGGTAGCGGGCCGCGGCCCGGGTCGCCTTTTCCGGGTCGGAGCGCTCGTCGATGTCGCGGTTGACCTTGAGCCCGTACCGGACGGCCGTCCCTTCCATGAACTGCCAGATCCCCCGGGCCCGGGTCCGGGAAAGGGCGTGCGCCTTGAAATGGCTTTCGACCTGCGCCAGGTTGATCAGGTCGAGCGGGAGCCCTTCCTCGCGGAAAATGGTCTCGATCATCTCCCGGTACTGCCCGCTGCGGACGAGCCCGTCCTCGAAATGCTTCCGCCCCCGCTTGAGCCAGTACTCGAGCGAGCGGACCACCATCTCGTTGACCGTGATCGGGATGTCGTATTGATGCTCGGCGATGCTCGCCGTCAGGGCCGCCCGCAGAACGGGGTCGTCGGTCATGCTGCCGAGGTCGAGGTCTTCGTACCCCTCGACGATCTCCGCCTCCTCCTCGAGATCGACGGAGGCATAGAGATAGCGCGATTCGGCCTCCTTGATCTCCTGGATCAGTTCCTGGAAGTAGGGGGCGATCTCGGGGTGGGCGCCGAGGTCCCATTCCGACTCCAGCAGCATGTCGACCGCCTCGTCGAAATGCTCCCGGGCCCCCTCGGCGTCCCCGCTCCGGATGCGCGTCTGCCCCTCGAGGAGATGTTCCCGCGAGGCCCGGATCAGTTCTCCGGGCTCCGCCGGGGGGGGCGCCGCGGCCCCCCAGGCCGGGAGAAGCAGGCAGCAGAGGGCCAGCAGGCCGTGAATCGGCGAAAACCTTTTCATATCCTGGGTTTTCAGCGCGGGGGCGCGGGGGGGATGATCCGCCCCGAAGTCATCAGCGATTTCGCTTCCGGCATCACCTCGAGCGCTTTCAGCACCTGGTTGTCCCCCTCCACGCCGATCCTGTACCCTTCCTGGATCCCGAGGGCGGAGGTAAAGACTTCCTGCCGGATGCGCCGCTTGATGGAATCGACATTCCCGGCGATCTCGTCATCCGAAAATTCGACGTTCCGCTCTTTCAGGAACTGCCTGAAATCGGCGAGCACGGCTTCGGTGACCTGGAAATCGGGCGTCCCCTTCCCCCCGGCCGCCGTTTCCCCGTTGCGGACCAGGCGCTGGAACTGCTCGGCGAAGGGGACCTCCCCCGAGGTCAGGCGCCGCGCGTACTGGAAGAAGATGTCCTTGCTCGCCAGCAGCATCTCGAAGCGGTTGAGCTCGCGCGCCGCCTCCACGACATCCGGGGTGATCCCCCCGCCGCCGTACACCTTCCGCTTGCCGTCGGTGGAATAGACCTCGCGATCTTCCCGGGCGATCGGCGGGTTTTCCAGTTCCCCCTCCATATAATAGTATTCGAGGCTGGAACCGGAATAGTCGCGCTGGATCAGCCGGCCGCTCGGGGTGTAGTACTTGGCCGTGGTCAGCGCCATCCCGGTTTCGTTGTCGAGGGTGAAGACCGACTGGACCAGCCCCTTGCCGAAGCTGGTTTCCCCGACGATGAGGGCCCGGTCGTGGTCCTGCAGCGCGCCCGACACGATTTCCGAAGCGCTGGCGCTGTGGCGGTTGATCAGCACCACCAGGGGCACCCGGATCCGCTCCTCGCCCGGGGCCGCGTAGGACTTGGTGGAGCCGCCCGCGCGCCCCTTGGTGGAGACGATCAGTTCCCCGCGCGGGAGGAAGTAGTCCGACACGGAGATCGCCTGGTTGAGCAGCCCGCCCGGGTTGTCGCGCAGGTCCAGGACCAGGCCCGACAGGCCCTGGAACTGCTCCAGTTTTTCCCCCAGCTCCTGGGCGGTGGACTCCGAAAAGCGGTCGATCTTGATGTAGCCGATCCCCGGTTTGAGCTCGAAGGCGTACGGGACCGTCACCATCGGGATCTCGTCCCGCTCGATCGTCACCTCGATCGCTTCCCGCACCCCCGGCCGCTCGATCGTGATGTCCACGGTGGTGCCGCGGGGGCCCTTCAGGTGGCTGACGACCTCGTCGGAGGTCCAGTCGTCGATCGGCTCCCCTTCGATGCGGGTGATGACGTCCCCGGCCCGGAGCCCCCTCTTTTCCGCGGGGGTGCCGATGGCGGGCGGCTCCACGATGACGTGCCGCCCCTTGTCCCGCAGCAGCGGCCGGACCCGGATCCCGAGGCCGTAGTAGCGGCTGTGCTGGTCTTCGCGCAGGCGCGCGAACTCCTTGGGATCGAGGAAACTGGAGTGGGGGTCGAGCCTCCGGAGCATCCCCTTGATGGAGCTGTAGACCAGCTTGTCGGAACCGACCGGCTCCACGTAGTTCAGCTGGATGACCTCCAGCGCCTCGGTGAAATTCGCGAGGAATTCGTTCGGGGGGGTCGAGGCGTCGGCCGCCGATCGGCTGAACGTATGATCGCCCAGCAGGCCGCCCACGAGCGCGAACACCGCCACTACCGAGATCAGAAGGATGGCAAATCCATGTTTCATAAAGGGTTGGCTCCCATGCGGAAGATTCGCCAGGGAGTATAGCACGCGGCCGCCGACCGGCACAAGCGCTACCCCC
>CAZWXG010000021.1:23128-24912 GCA_964637825.1 uncultured Acidobacteriota bacterium | reverse complement strand
TTCCTGGACCACCTGGACGAGCTGCGCAAGCGGCTGGTCCACGTCGCCATCTACCTCGGCGTCGGCTTCATCGTCAGCTGGTTTTTCGCCCGGCGGATCTACGATTTCCTGGCGGTCCCCATCACCCAGTCGCTGCCCGAGGGGACCAAGCTGGCCTACACCAACCCCACGGACCCCTTCACCCTGTATATGAAGGTGGCGCTCCTGGCCGGCATCTTCCTGACCCTGCCGCTGACGCTGTACGAGGTGTGGAAGTTCATCGCGCCCGGGCTCTACCGGAAGGAGAAGGCCTACGTCCTCCCCTTCCTCTTCTTCTCGATCCTCCTCTTCCTTTCGGGCGCCGCGTTCTGCTACACCATCGTCCTCCCCACGGCGTTCGATTTCCTGGTGAACCTCGGGGCCTCCTTCACCCCGATGATCCGGATCAACGAGTACCTCGACTTCACCAACATGATGCTCCTGGGGTTCGGCCTCATCTTCGAGATGCCGGTGGTCGCCGCCTTCCTGTCGATGTTCGGCCTCGTCACGGCCCGGTTCCTCTGGAAGAAATTCAACTACGCCCTGGTGGCCATCGTCCTGCTGGCGGCCATCATCTCCCCCACCGGGGACGCGCTGAACCTATTCTGGTGGTCGGCCCCGATGGTCGTGCTCTACATCATCAGCATCGGGGTGGCCGCCGTCTTCGGCTGGCGCCGCCGGCGCAAAGGCCTGGTCTAGCCCCGCCCCCCTCAGCCCGGCAAAATGTCCCGCCAGGGCGTCGAAGAATTCGGCCGTGGTGCGCGCCGCATGCATCTTCCCCCGCAGCTGGGCCCCCCCGGGAAACCCCCGGGACAGGGTGCCGCCCACTTTCTTGATCTTTCCCAGGGCCACCGGCGGGGGGACCTCCGCGCACACGCGGCGCAGAAAAGCGGACATGAACTCCATCCGCTCCTCGAGGCCCACCGCGGTCGCCCGCCCCGTGGTCAGGTAATCCCAGCACTGCCGGATCAGCCAGGGGTTCGACATCACCCCGCGCCCCAGCATGACCCCGTCGACCCCGGTCTCCCGGAACATGCGCCCGGCATCTTCGGGCGCGAACACGTCCCCGTTCCCCACGACGGGGATGCGGGCGCGGGCCTTGACCTCGGCGATCACCCCCCAGTCGGCCTTCCCGGAGAAGAAATCGGAGCGGGTGCGCCCGTGGATGGCCAGGGCGTCCACCCCGCAATCCTCCGCGAGCCGGAGCACCTCCAGCGCGTTCGTCGAGCCGCGGTCCCAGCCGGAGCGGATCTTCACCGTCAGGGGGACCCGGATCGCCCCGCGCACCGCCCGGAAGATCCGCTCCATGAGCCGAAGGTCCCGCAGCAGCTGGCTCCCCCCCCCCTGGCGCACCACCTTTTTGACCGGGCAGCCGCAGTTGATGTCCACGATGTCGGCCCCCATCTCCTCGACCATGGCGGCCGATGCGGCCATCCGGGCGGGGTCCGCGCCGAAGATCTGGATGGCGACCGGGCGCTCCTCCTCCCCGAAACGGGTGATGTGCGCCGTCCGCCCCTGACGCCGCGTCATCCCCTCGGTGCTGGCCAGCTCCGAGACCACCAACCCGCACCCCCCCAGGTCCTTGACCGCCCGCCGGAAGAGGGAATCGGTGTGCCCCGCGACCGGCGCGAGGACGAGGGGGGGATCGATGACGACATCCTTGATCTTGAACATGGGAGAATCATTATATCAGTGCTACAATCGCCCCCTGATGACTAACTGGGGCCCGGACCGAAAATGACCCACTCTCCCGACTCGCCGCCGCT
>CAZWXG010000021.1:21749-23028 GCA_964637825.1 uncultured Acidobacteriota bacterium | reverse complement strand
GCTTTCGCCCTCTACAACGCCCTGAACACCCTGGGCCACCAGCTCTCCGGGGGCAACCCGGAAGCGGCGGGGCTGATCGCGGAAGTGGACGCCCGGGTGCGGGCGGAGGTGGCGGCGGCGGCCCCCCCCGCGCGCGCGGGCACCGCCCTCGCCGCCTGCTTCCCCCTGCTCGGGCTCGTCACCATCGCCACCGACGGGCAGGAGGCCCTGACGGAAGCGATCCGCCGTGTGGAGCGCCGCTTCGCCGACGGGATGCGGGCGGCCCGCACCGACCGGGAGCGGCTCCTCTGCGCCCTTTACCGCATGGTGGAGATGCTCCAGCTCTTCGCCCTGGCGACCGACGCCGGCCTCAGGGACCGGATCGACCAGATCGCCACCCGCTTCCGGGAGGAGGACCGGACCGGGGACGAGGGGCTCAAGGAGCGCAACGGCTTCTGCCGCCTTTTCGAGCTCGGCCACCTCCTGGCGGTCCAGGTCGACGCCCTCCTCTGACCCCGCCCTTTCTTTACGGCTTGAACCTCACCGCGGAAAGGATTAGTCTTTAGGGTTTTACTCGCATTTCAGGGCGTGGGGGTATGGAAAAAGCAGTGACAGAGGCTCCAAAAACAACGTCCCGGGTCCCGATCTCCAACCGTGCCCGGCTGACCCCACCGTCTCCGATCCGGAAGCTGGCCCACCTGGCCAACCGGGCCAAGGCGGCGGGGACTCACGTGTACCACCTGAACATCGGGCAGCCGGATATCGAATCGCCCCGGGAATTCCTGGAAGGGCTCCGGGCCTTCGACCAGAAAGTCGTGGCCTACGAGCAGTCGCAGGGGAACGAGGCGCTGCGCGCCGCCTGGTCGAAGTACGCCAACCGGAGCCTCGACCTCGGCACCGTTCCCGAGCAGTTCCTGATCACCGTCGGCGCCAGCGAAGCCCTGGTCTTCCTGTTCATGACCTGCTGCGACCCCGGGGACGAGATCCTCATCTTCGACCCCACCTACGCCAACTATCTCGGGTTCGCCTCGATCGCCGGCGTCACCCTGGTCCCCGTCCCGAGCGAGATGGAAAACGATTTCGCCCTCCCCGACCGGGACCGGATCGAACGCGCGATCACGCCGCGCACGCGCGCGGTCCTTCTGTGCAACCCGAACAACCCCACCGGCACCGTCTACGACCGCGCCGACCTCGAGTTCCTGTTCGGCCTGTGCGAGGAGCACAACCTCTTCTTCGTGGTCGACGAGACGTACCGCGAATTCGTCTACGACGATCTCGAGCCCCTGAGCATCCTCCACGT
>CAZWXG010000021.1:16456-21649 GCA_964637825.1 uncultured Acidobacteriota bacterium | reverse complement strand
TCGAAAGGTATCGGCAGCAGTACCCTTGAACCGGAAACCCCGCGCTCCCCGCTTCCTTGCCGCACGACGTCGCAAGCAGAATCCCGAGCGCTCCCTTTCCGGAAGCCGATTGCGGCACGAACCCCGCAATCCCAGGCAGTGTTTGACCTTAACATTTATTGAATGGATAGGAGGGGCCGTCGCATGGCCGATGTTCAGACTCATGACCTCATCATTCTCGGGGCGGGATTAGCCGGCCTGCGCGCAGCCATCGAGGCTTCGCGCGTGACCCAGGGCAATCTCGATATCGCTCTCATTTCCAAAAACCAGCTGATGCGGGCGCATTCCGTGGCCGCGGAAGGGGGCACCGCCGCCGTGCTGCGTCCCGAGGACGGGGACAGCCTGGATCTGCACGCCTGGGACACGGTCCTGGGGAGCGATTTCCTGGCCGACCAGGACGTGGTGGACCTGTTCGTCCACTCCATCCCGGGCGAAATCCTCCAGCTGGACCATTGGGGCATCCCCTGGACCCGCCGTTCCGACGGCCGCATCTCCCAGCGCCCCTTCGGGGGGCACAGCTACCCGCGCGCGGTGCTGGCGCAGGACAAGACCGGGTTCTTCGAGATGCAGACGCTGTACGACACCGTCAACCGGTTTCCGCGCGTGCAGCACTACAACGAACACTTCATCACCTCGATCCTGATCGAGAACAACACCTTCTGCGGGCTCACGGCCATCGACATGACCACGGGGAAGTTCAAGGTCCTGCGCGGCAAGGCCCTGATCGTGGCCAGCGGCGGCGGCGGCACCCTGTTCGGGTTCACCACCTACTCCCAGACGGTCACCGGTGACGGCATGGCGCTGGCCTACCGCGCCGGCATCCCCCTGGAAGACATGGAGTTCCTCCAGTTCCATCCCACCGGCCTGGTCCCCTCGGGGATCCTGATCACCGAAGCCTGCCGCGGGGAAGGGGGCTACCTGGTCAACAACAAGGGGGAGCGCTTCATGCACAAGTACGCCCCCGCCAAGGTCGAACTGGGGCCGCGCGACCTCATCTCCCGCTCCGAGATGATCGAGATCGAGGAGGGGCGCGGGTTCGAGGGGCCGGACGGCCTCGACTACATCCACCTCGACCTGCGGCACCTGGGGGCGAAGCGGATCAACGAGCAGCTCCCCCTCATCCGCGAGGTCTGCATCGAGTTCAACGACCTCGACCCGATCAAGGAACCGATCCCCTGCCGCCCCGTCGCGCACTATTCCATGGGGGGGATCGAGACCGACATCAAGGGAGCCACCCGGGTCAAGGGGATCTGGGCCGCCGGCGAAGCCGCCTGCGTCAGCCTGCACGGCGCCAACCGCCTGGGCTCCAACTCCACGGCCGAATGCCTGGTCTGGGGCAAGATCACGGGCGCGGAAACCGGCCGCTACTGCTCGGAAGCCGGCGCGGCGGCCCCCGTCCCCGAGGCCATGGTGCACGCCGAATACAAGCGCATCTACGAGGAGCTCCTGTCGCGAAACGGCGAGGAGAACCTGTACGACATCCGCCGGGAGCTGCGCACCTGCATGGACGCCCACGCGGGGGTCTTCCGCACCGAGGCCCTGATGAGCAAGGGGCTGGAAAAGATCCGGTCGCTGCGCACCCGGTACCAGAACATCCGCATCCAGGACAAGAACTCGGTCTACAACACCAACCTGTACCACGCCCTGGAACTGGCCAACCTGCTGGACCTGGCCGAGGTGACGCTGCTGGGGGCGGTCACGCGCACGGAGTCGCGCGGCGCCCACGCCCGCCGCGATTACCCGCAGCGCGACGACGCCAACTGGCTCAAGCACACGCTGGCCTTCCACAGCGACCAGGGCCCGAGGCTGGATTACAAGCCGGTGACGATCAACACCTGGAAGCCGATCGAACGGAAATATTAATATTTCAAGGACAGAGGAGCACCTATGCAACACCGTTACAGGAACAACCTTGGACTATGGGGCTGGCTCGGCGGAGGCCGTTACGGCTTCGACCGTTACGCCTACGCGCTGCACCGCCTGACCGGCCTGGGCATCCTGGCCTATTTCCTCATGCACATCTTCGTCACCGGCACGCGCCTCAACGGCCCCGGGGCCTGGGAAAGCGCCATGCACTTCTTCGAGAACCCGCTCTTCAGGATGGGCGAGTTCCTGGTCTACCTGGCCTTCCTCTACCACGCGGTCAACGGCATCCGGCTGGTGCTGGTCGAACTCGGCCTGCTGGTCGGCAAACCGGGGCTCCCGTCGTACCCTTACAGCCATTCGGTCATCCGGCAGAGGCCCGTCCTGGTCGTCGCCATGGTGATCACCGCGGTCCTGGTCCTTTTCGCCGGCGCGGATTTTTTCTTTTTGACGAAATAGGAGGGAACCATGCGTGAATCCAGACTATGGTTCTGGCACATTCTGACTGCCGTGGCGATACTGTTTCTGCTCGGCCTGCACATGGGCATCATGCACATGGGCACCGTGCTGGAGGCGCTCGGGCTCGGGTCCACCCACCCCACCGCCTCGGCCGAGGTCTTCGCGCGCAGCCAGCAGTTGTTTTTCATGATCACCTACATCGCCCTGCTGGGAACCGCGCTGTTTCACGGCCTGTACGGCTTTCGCAGCATCCTGTGTGAACTTTCCCTCTCGCAATCGCTCCAGAAGGCGATCGGGAGGCTCTGCACCGTTGCCGGTTTTGCCCTGTTCCTGTACGGAACCTATGTCGCCGTGCGGGTGTTTCAGATGAAGGGAGTCTAACCATGAGTACATCCAAGGAATCGGGCAAGATGAAAACCGTCGTCTTCGAGGTGCTGCGCTACGACCCCGAAAAGGGGGGCACCCCCCATCTCCAGGAATTCACCGTCCCGCTCCACAAGGGGATGACGGTGCTGGACGGGCTGCACTGGATCAAGGAACACGAGGACCCCACGCTCACCTGGCGCTCCTCCTGCCGCATGGGGATCTGCGGGTCCTGCGGCATGTTCATCAACGGGCTGCCGCGCCTGGCGTGCACCAACCAGATCACGCACCTGCATTCGGACCGGGTCGTCATCAAGCCGCTGCCCAACTTCGACATCATCCGGGACCTGGTCCCCGACCTGGAGAGCCTGTTCGACCGGCACCGGTCGGTCAAGCCCTACCTCATCCGCCGGGACCGGATCGAGCAGAACAGCCCGACCCGGGAGTACTTCCAGTCGGCGGAGGAGCTGGTGAACTACATCCAGTTCGCCTACTGCATCAAGTGCGGCCTCTGCCTGTCCGCCTGCCCCACGGTGGCGACGTCGGAGGACTACACCGGGCCCCAGGCCCTGACCCAGGGGTGGCGCTACCTCGCCGACACGCGCGACGAGGGGACCGAGGAACACTCCGAGGAGCTCTATTCCAAGCACGGCGTCTACCGCTGCCATTTCGCCGGCGCCTGTTCCCAGGTCTGCCCCAAGGGGGTCGACCCGGCGATGGCCATCCAGCTCGCCAAGCAGGCGGCCTTCCTCAAATCGATGGGGAAGTGCCAGGACCGGCCGGGCGCGCCGGTCACGCCGCCGATCGAAAACTGGGTCTCCGAAAAGCAGATCCCCAAACCCCCCGCACCCACGGTGGTCCGGGAGTCGTAAGTCCGGCGCGGGCCCCCCGGGGGGCCCGCGTCGCTGCTTCAGCCCCAGCGGCCGACCCGCCGGTCGGCCGTTTTTCTTTGCGAGGCGCCGGGTGACCAAACAGGTGGAGATCTTTACCGACGGGGCCTGCCGCCGCAACCCCGGGCCGGGCGGCTACGGGGTGGTGCTCGTGCACGACTCCGGCCGGCGGGAGCTTTCGGCCGGCTTCCGGCTGACGACCAACAACCGGATGGAAATCCTGGCCGCCATCGTGGGGCTCGAAGCCCTGAAGGAGCCGTGCCGCGTCCGCCTCTACAGCGACAGCCAGTACCTCGTCAACGCGATCGAGAAGGGGTGGGCCGCCCGCTGGCGGGCGAACGGCTGGATGCGCAACCAGCGGGAGCCGGCGGTCAACCCCGACCTCTGGGAGCGCCTGCTGGAGCTCTGCCGGGTGCACCAGGTCCAGTTTCTCTGGGTCCGCGGGCACGCGGGGCATCCCGAGAACGAGCGCTGCGACCGCCTGGCGACCGCCGCGGCCGACGGGCCGGACCCGGCCGTGGACGAGGGGTACGAGCGGGCCCGGCCCTAGTCGCGAGCCGATGGATACGACCTTTCGCTGGATTCTCGATTCCGGGGGAGCGGGGCGCGGCGCCTGGCAGGGGGGCGTCCTCTACGAATTCATGCGCTGGTGCCGCTTGCGCGGTTCCTTCCCCCGCACCGTCATGGGGGCCTCCGTCGGCGCCTATGCGGCGGCCGACGTGGCCACCGGGACCGAGGAAACGGTGATCAAGGGGTGGCGCCACTGGGGCACCCCCGCGCCCCCGGCGCGCGGCGGCAACCGTTTCCGCGCCCTGCTCGAAGGGTCGATCCGCTACGTGATGGCCGCGCGCGAGCTCGAGGGGGTCTTCGACGCCGACCCCCCGCGCCGGCTCCTGATCTTCACCACCCGCGTCCGCCGCCGGGACGGCCGCCCCTTCGGGCGCGCCGACCGCCTCCGCTTTTTCCTGAAGGCGGCGACGCGCAAGCTGCCCGGGGCGTGGAAGTTCCTCCCGGGCGGGTACGCGGAGGACCCGGTGGTCTTCGCCCTCCATCCCCCCCCGGAACTCCGGTCGGAAACGGTCCGCCCCCTGACGCGGGAGAACTACCACCGCGTCATCGAGGCCTCCTGCCTGATCCCGGTGGCGATGGGGGACCCGGTGACGCCCGCGGAGCTGGGCCAGGGGGGATACCCGGGGGACCCGGGCGCGGTGTTCATCGACGGCGGCTACACGCTCAAGATGCCGTTCGGCCGGTTCGGGTCGGACCCCGCTTTCGCCCCCCTCGCCCGCTGGGCGGCGGCCGACCGGACCCTCGTCTTCTGCTGCGACCCGAAGGGGGCGCTCTGGGAAACCAGCTCCCGGCTGCGCCGCTTCGACCGGGAGCCCGAGGTGCGCCGCGCCCTCCGGGAGCGGCGCCTGCTGGTCATCAGCCCCGACCACGAGGTCGAGGCGGGGTTCCTCTGCCGGGACAACGCCACGGCGCTCCGCACCTTCGAGCGCGGGCGCGGGCAGGCCCGCCGCCTGCTCCGGTCGGACGACGTCCTCGCCTTCCTGCGGGGCTGAGCGCCCCCTTACCGCGA
>CAZWXG010000021.1:1779-16356 GCA_964637825.1 uncultured Acidobacteriota bacterium | reverse complement strand
TCGTTGACCTCGAGCACCCGCACCTTGACGATCTGCCCCACCTTCACCACCTTCTTCGGGTCGTCCACGAACCGGTCGGCGAGCTGGGACACGTGCACCAACCCGTCCTGGTGCACCCCGATGTCGACGAAGGCGCCGAAATTGGCCACGTTGGTGACCACCCCCTCGAGCTCCATCCCCGCGACGAGGTCCTTGATCTCCTTGACCCCCTCGTCGAAGCGCGCGTAGCGGAACTCCGCGCGCGGGTCGCGCCCCGGCTTTTCCAGCTCCGCGACGATGTCGCGCAGGGTCGGCTCGCCCACCTCCCCGGTGACGTATTTCTTCAGGTCGAGGGCGCCGAGCTTCGCCGGCTCCTCCGTGACCCTTTCCAGGGGGACGTCGAGGTCGGCGGCGATCCGCTCGACGATGAAATAGCTCTCGGGGTGCACGGCCGTGTTGTCGAGCGGGTTGGCGCCGGCGCGGATCCTCAGGAACCCGGCCGCCTGCTCGAAGGTCTTGGGGCCGAATTTCGGCACCTCGAGCAGCTCCTGCCGGCTGCGGAAGGCGCCGTTTTCGTTGCGGTAGGCGACGATGTTGCGCGCCACGGATCCGGAGAGCCCGGCGACATGGGTGAGCAGTTCCCGGGACGCCAGGTTCAGGTCGACGCCGACGTAGTTGACGCAGCTCTCCACCGTGTCGCTGAGCTTTTCCCGCAACAGGCGCTGGTCCACGTCGTGCTGGTACTGCCCGACGCCGATCGATTTGGGGTCGATCTTCACCAGCTCCGCCAGGGGGTCCTGGAGCCGGCGCGCGATGCTGATCGCCCCCCGGGCGGTGAGGTCGAGGTCGGGGAACTCCTCGATCGCCACCTCGCTGGCCGAGTACACGCTGGCCCCCGCCTCGCTCACCAGGACCTTGACCGGCTTGGGGTCCAGCTGCCCGAGGACCTCCGCGACGAAACTCTCGGTTTCGCGCCCGGCGGTCCCGTTGCCGATGGCGACGAGCTCGACCTGGTGCTTCCGGATCAGGCCGGCCAGGGTCGCGGCCGCCTGCGCCCGTTCCCGGTCCGATTTGTGCGGCTGCAGGGTCACGTACTCCAGAAGCTTCCCCGTGCGGTCCACCGCCGCGACCTTGCACCCGGTGCGGAACCCGGGGTCGATCCCGAGCGTCGGCTTCATCCCCGCCGGGCTGGCCAGCAGGAGTTCGCGCAGGTTGGTTTCGAAGGTCCGGATCGACTCCCGGTCGGCCGCCTGCTTTTTCTCGTAGCGCACCTCGCCGATCAGGGTGGCCCGCATCAGCCGCTCGAACGCGTCCGCGAGCATCTCGCGGTACAACGCCCGCACCGCGCCGGCTTCGGTCCGGATCTCCTGCGCCTCGAGCCAGGAGGCGACGGCCGCCGCGTCGAATTCGATGGTGAAGGAAAGCACCCCTTCCGTTTCGCCGCGCCGCAGCGCGAGCATGTTGTGCGGCGCGATGTCCCGGACGCGCACCCGGTAGTCGCGGTACATCTCGAATTTCGTGGTGCCCGCGGGGAACTCGTCCCGGATCTCCGACACGAAGTACCCCTCGTCGAGGATGTACTGGCGCAGGTGCCGCCGCAGCTCGGCCCGCTCGGAAACCTCCTCGGCCAGGATGTCCGACGCCCCCCGGAGCGCCTCCGCCGCGGAGGCGACCCCCAGCTCCGCGTTCACGTAGCCGGCCGCCTCCGTTTCGAGGTCGGGGTCGGGGGCGCCGGGCGCGTTGAGTTCCCGGATCCGGACGGCCAGCGGCTCCAGCCCCTTCTCCCGCGCGACGGTGGCCCGCGTCCGTTTCCTGGGCTTGTAGGGGAGGTAGAGGTCCTCGAGCTCGGTTTTCTGCATGCAGGCCCCGATCTTCGCCCTGAGGTCGTCGGTGAGTTTCCCCTGCTCCTCGATCGATTTGAGGATGGTCTGCCGGCGCTCCGCGAGTTCCGTCAGGTAGGTGTGGCGCTCCAGGAGGGCGCGCAGCTGCACCTCGTTCATTTCCCCGGTTCTTTCCTTGCGGTACCGGGCGATGAAGGGGACGGTCCCCCCCTCGGCGAAGAGCGCGAGCGCGCTCTGGACCTGGTGGATTCCCAGCGAGAGTTCCCCGGCGACGATCTGTTCGATATTCATGATGTTTGCGGATTCACCGTTCTGAATGGGTGGACATGGCGGACCGCTAAAGAGTACCCTCCGGGGCCGCCCGCGCCAAGGCTCGATCGCCCGAAACAAGAAATATTTCCCCCCGGCCCCCGTTCTGTGGTTCAATGCCGCCGTCATGACCCGATCGCCGAACCTCGAGCGCCTGCTGCGGGACGTGTCCCGCTCCTTTTACCTGACGCTCGCCATCCTCCCGCGCCCGATCAAGCCGCAGCTCCGGCTCGCCTACCTGCTCGCCCGGGCCACCGACACGGTCGCCGACACGGAGGCGGTCCCCGCCGGACGCCGCCGCGAGCTCCTCGCCGCCATGGGCGCCGCCATCCGGGACGTCCGCGCCGGCCGGAGCGCGGGCGCCCCCGACTTCGGGCCGGTCGCCGCCGCCGGCACCGCCTCCGCCACGGCGGGCGAACTGCGCCTGCTCGCGGGCTTCGGCGCGCTGCTGGAGGAACTGGGGGGCTTCGGCGCGGAGGACCGCGACGAGATCGGCGGGGTCCTCGAGACCATCACCTCCGGCCAGGACGCGGACCTCCGGCGTTTCGGGTCGTCCGGCCCGGACCGGATCGGGGCGCTCGAGGCGGATGAGGAGCTGGAGGACTACACCTACCGGGTCGCCGGCTGCGTGGGGGAGTTCTGGACCCGTCTCTGCCTGCGCCGCCTCTACCCCCGCGCCGGCCTCGAGCGCGAGCGGCTGCTCGCGGACGCCGTCCGCTTCGGCAAGGGGCTGCAGCTGGTCAACATCCTGCGCGACCTGCCCAAAGACCTGGCCGCGGGGCGCTGCTACCTCCCGGCCGGGCGCCTGGCCCTGTACGGGCTGCGGCCCGCCGACCTTCTCGACACGCGCTACTGGCGCCTCTTCCGCCCGCTCTACGCCCGCTACCTGGCCGAGGCGGAAGCGCACCTCCGGGCCGGCTGGCGCTATACCGCCGCACTCCCCTTCCGGGGCGTCCGGGTCCGGCTGGCCTCGGCCTGGCCCATCCTCATCGGCGTCCGGACCCTCGGGCTGCTCGGGGCGGCCAACGCGCTCGACCCCGCCGCGCGCGTGAAGGTCGGCCGCGCCGAGATCCGGCGCCTCCTCCTCCGGTCGCTCCTCCTCTACCCTTTCCGCCGGAGGTGGGAGCGGCTGTTCGACGAAATCCGCGCCCTCACTTTTCCCCCTCCGCCAGGAGCGTCTGAAAATGGGGCGCCTCCTCCTCGCGCGCGACCACGCTGATGTCGATGTTGCGGAAACCGGCCTTCTCCAGCCACTGCTCGAGGTCGCTCTCGGCGAAACCGAGCCAGGCGTCGCCGTAGGACTCCCGCGCCTGTTCGAAGCCGTGGCTCCTCAGGTCGAGGACGAGGACGCGCCCCGGCCGGCGCAGCAGCCGGTGGGCCGCGGCCAGGGCCGCCGCCGGGTCGGCGGCGTGATGGAGCGCCTGGCTGAGAATCACGAGATCCACGCTCTCGGGCGCGATCGGCGGGCTTTCCAGGTCGCCGAGCCGGAACTCCAGGTTTTTGATCCCGTTCTTCCTGGCCCGGGCGGCGCCGAACTTCACGATCTTTTCCGAGTTGTCGACGGCGATCACCCTTCGGCACCGCCGTGCCAGGAGTTCGGCCAGCAGCCCCTCGCCCGAACCGAGGTCGGCCACCTCGAGCGGGGGGAGGATGCGCAGCAGGAGGTGCCCGAACCCCTGCCAGGAGCGCCCGGGGCCGTACACCCGGTCGAAGCGCCCCGCCACCTGGTTGAAATAGACCTCCGCCCGCTCCCGCCGCCGTTTCAGGATCCGCCTGAGGTTGACCCGGTCGGCCGCGCGCTCCTCCAGTTCGGCGGCCCCGGCGACGGCCGCGCGCACGAGCTCGCTCGACGGGGGCTCCAGCTCCCCGGCCAGCCGGTAGAACGCGCGCTTCCCCTCGCGGCGGCAGCGGACCAGGCCCGATTCCTGCAGGAGCCCGAGGTGGGTCGATATCCTCGACTGCGCCAGCCGGGTGATCTCCTGCAGCTCCTGCACCGACAGCTCCTCCCCCTCGAGCAGGGCGACCATTCTCAGCCGCGTGGGGTCCGCGAGCGCGCGCAACGATTTCAGGACCGACGCCATGTTCCCTCCTCCCCGGAAAAAGTGGTTGACAGCGGGTGCCCCCTCTTTATATCATCTTATCCGGATTTGTCGATATATTAATTTTGGAAAGGACACCCCGCTTATGTCAAGCACAACGTCAGCCCCGGTTTCGGGGAACACGGCCGACTTCGCCGTCGCGGATCCCGGCCTGGCCGCCTGGGGGCGCAGGGAGATCGAAGTGGCGGAGCAGGAGATGCCCGGCCTCATGGCCGTGCGCGCGAAATACGGCCCGGGCAAGCCGCTGGCCGGCACCCGGATCACCGGCTCCCTGCACATGACCATCGAGACCGCCGTCCTCATCGAAACGCTGGTCGCCCTCGGCGCGAGCGTGCGCTGGGCCAGCTGCAACATCTTCAGCACCCAGGACCAGGCGGCCGCCGCCATCGCCGCCGCGGGGGTCCCGGTGTTCGCCTTCAAGGGGGAAAGCCTGGAGGAGTACTGGGACTTCACCCTGCGCGCGCTGACCCACCCCGGCGGGGAGGGCCCCCAGCTGGTGGTCGACGACGGCGGCGACGCCACGCTCCTGCTGCACCAGGGGTACGAGATGGAGCAGGGAAGCGGCTGGGTGGACACACCGAGCGAGAGCCATGAGGAGGAGGTGATCAAGGCCCTCATCAAGCGCTGCGCCACCGAGCGCCCCGGCTGGTTCACCCGCGCGGTCGCCGCCTGGAAGGGGGTCAGCGAGGAGACCACCACCGGGGTCCACCGCCTCTACCAGATGCTCGAGGCGGGCCGGCTCCTCGTCCCCGCCATCAACGTCAACGACAGCGTCACCAAGTCGAAATTCGACAACCTCTACGGCTGCCGTGAGTCGCTGGCCGACGGCCTCAAGCGCGCCCTCGGCGTGATGATCGCCGGCAAGACCGCCGTCGTCTGCGGCTACGGCGACGTGGGGAAGGGGAGCGCCCATTCCCTGCGCGGCTTCGGCGCCCGGGTCATCGTCACCGAAATCGACCCCATCAACGCGCTGCAGGCGGCCATGGAAGGGTTCGAGGTCACCCGCATCGAGGACACCTTCGGCGAGGGGGACATCTACGTCACCTGCACCGGCAACCGCGACGTCATCACCGTCGATCACATGCTCGCGATGAAGAACCAGGCGATCGTGTGCAACATCGGCCACTTCGACAACGAGATCCAGGTGGAGCGGCTGAACCGGGCCCCCGGCGTGACCAAGGTCTGCATCAAGCCCCAGGTGGACCGCTACGACCTCCCCGGCGGGAGCAGCATCTACATCCTGGCCGAGGGGCGGCTGGTCAACCTGGGCTGCGCCGAAGGGCACCCCAGCTTCGTCATGTCCAACTCCTTCACCAACCAGGTCCTGGCCCAGCTCGACCTCTGGGAGCACCGGGCGGAATACGCCCCCGCCGTCTACCGCCTCCCGAAAAGGCTCGACGAGGAGGTCGCGCGGCTGCACCTGGAAAAGATCGGGGTGAAGCTCACCCGGCTGACCCCGAAGCAGGCCGAATACATCGGCGTTCCGGTCGACGGGCCCTACAAGCCGGAGCATTACCGGTACTGAAACGGCGGGACGGGCATGGCCGGCGTGAGACTGCTTCTGCTGCTGATCCTCGGGCTGGCCCCCGTGGCCTGCCCGCACGGGGCCCGGCCCACGGGGGCCGGCGCCCTGTCGATCCGGGCCGAACCGATCACCCGCTTCGAGCCCGGCGCCCCCGCCCGCACCCGCTTCGGCCCCCTCGCCTTTGTCGGCGGCCTGACGCTCTCCTCCGACCACCCCTCCTTCGGGGGCCTGTCCGCCCTGCGCCTCGCGCCCGACGGCGAGGGCTTTGTCGCCCTTTCCGACCGGGCGTACTGGCTGCGGGGGCGCATCGTTTACCGGGGCGGTGTTCCCCTCGGGATCGCCGGGGCCGCGATGGGGCCCGTGCTCGGCCCCGACGGCCGCCCGGCCGAGCGCTGGGACACCGAGTCGCTCGCGGAGGACGGCGACGCCGTCTACGTGGGGATCGAACGGCTCGACGCGATCGCCCGCTTCGCTTACGGCCGCCAGGGGTTTCTCGCCCCCGCGCGCCTGGTCGCGCTCGTCGGGGAAACCAAAAAGCTCCCCCCCAACCAGGGGCTGGAAGCGCTGGTGGCCGTGCCCCGGGGCCTCCCCCTGGGGGGGGCCCTGATCGCGGTCTCCGAACGCGGCCTGGACGAGGCCGGGAACATCGCCGCCTTCATCGTCGGCGGGCCGCAACCGGGCGTGTTTCACGTCCGGCGCAGCGAGGACTTCGACGTGAGCGACGCCGCCCTCCTCCCGGGCGGCGACCTCCTCCTGCTCGAGCGGCGCTTCACCCTCACGGGCGGGATCGCCGCCCGCATCCGCCGCCTCCCCGAAGCCCTCCTGCGGCCCGGGTCCCTGGCGGACGGCCCCGTCCTCCTCTTTGCCGACCGGCGCCACGAAATCGACAACCTCGAGGCGATCGAAGTCTCCCGCACCCCCGGGGGCGGGCTCAGGCTCACCCTGCTCTCCGACGACAACTACTCGCCTCTGCAGCGCACCCTGCTGCTCCAGTTCGAGCTGGCGGTTACTTCTTTCTGATCCTCACGTCGACCACCTTCACCCCTTCGGGGTAGACCATGACGGGGTTCAGGTCCATCTCCTCGATCTCGGGGAGATCGAGCGCCAGCTGCGACACGCCGAGGAGCAGCCGCTCGATGGCGCCGAGATCGGCCGGCGGCAGGCCGCGGGAGCCCTCGAGCAGCGGCAGCGAGCGGATGTCGCGCACCATCCGGGCCGCCCCGGCCTCCGACAGCGGGGCGAGGCGGAAGGACACGTCCCCGAGCGCCTCCACGTGCACCCCTCCCAGGCCGAACATCAGGACCGGCCCGACCCCTTCCTCCCGCTTGAGGCCGACGATGATCTCCGTCCCCCGCGGGCACTGCTCCTGAACGACGAAACCGGCGCCGGGGAAGGCGCCCGACATCCTCTCCCAGGCTTTTTTGAGCCCCCCGTCATCCGCGATATCGAGCTCGACCCCGCCGGCGTCGCTCTTGTGCACGACCTCGGGGCTGTCCACCTTGAGGACCGCGGGGTACAGGGTCCCCGCCGGCGCCTTGCCCCCTCCCATCGGCGCGGTCCGCGCCGCCGGGATCCCGTAGGCGCCGAGCACCCCGTAGGCGGCCACCTGGGAAACGTAGCCCGACGCGGCCCCGCGGAGGATCGCCTCGGCCGCCGCCCGGTCCCCCGGCACCGTCGCCGGCGGCTCCTCGAGCCGCTTCTGGACCTCGCGGTAGCGCGCCATCGCCGCCACCACGCGGGCGCCGCTCTCCGGGAAATCGTACACCGGGATCCCCGCCCCCTTGATCTTCTCGACGGTGGAGGCCCAGTTTTCGTTCGTCATCACCACGCACACGATCGGCTTGGTCGCCTTGTGCGCGCACTCGGCGATCGCGTCGGCCACCGCCTCGCAGTCGACGAAGGGGGGGGTCACCATGGTGATGAGGATCGAGTCCACCCCCGGGTCGGCGTCCAGGGCCGTGAGCGTCAGCCGGAAATGTTCGGCGTTGGCCGTGGCCGCGACATCGACCGGGTTTTCCACGTAGGCCTCGGGGATCAGCCCGGCGCGCAGGGTCGCCTTCGTTTCCGCCGTGAGGGTGGCCAGGGTGAGCCCGCAGCCGACGCACTCGTCGATGGCCATGATGCCGGGACCGCCGGCGTTGGCGACGATGGCCACGTTCGGCCCCCCGGGCACCGGCTGGTTCGCCAGCGCGTACCCGGCCGAGATCATCTCCTCGGTCGTCTGGAAGCGCATGACCCCCGCGTACTCGAAGATCGTGTCGGTCAGGGAGTCCTGCTGCATGAGCGACCCGGTGTGGGAGCTCACCGCCTTGGCCGCCGCCTTGCTGCGCCCGGTCCGGATGGCCAGGAGCGACTTCCCCTTCGCGATGCGGCGGCAGCTGTCGATGAACTGCCGCGTGTCCTTCATGCTTTCGATGTGCATCATGATGGTGCGGGTCCCCGGGTCGTCGCCGAAGTAGTCGAGCAGCTCGTTGGTGCTGACGTCGGACGCGTTCCCCTGCGACGCGTACATGCGGAAGCCGGAACCCATCCGGCGCAGGTTCAGGTTGAGCAGTTCCGCCACCCCCCCGCTCTGGGCGAGGATGGAGGCGTTGCCCGGCCTCATCGGGGTGAAGGTGAAGTTGGCGTAGACCGACACCTCCGGGTCCGAATTCATGACCCCCTGGCAGTTGGGGCCGTACACCCGCACCCCGTATTTCTTCGCCGCCTCGAGCAGGGCGTCTTCCAGCCTGGCCCCTTCCCCCCCCATCTCGCGGAAGCCGGCGGTGTGGATGATGACGAACTTCACCCCCTTCTTGCCGCAATCCTCGACCATCTGCGGCACCAGGGTGCTCTTGACGGCGATGGTGACGAGGTCGACCGGTCCCGGCACGTCCAGGATGCTCGGGTAGGCCTTCAGGCCCAGGATCTCCGGCTCCTTCGGGTGGATGGGGTAGATCGGCCCCTGGAAATTGTGGGTGATCAGGTTTTTCACCACCCGGTTGCCGATGGAAAAGGTGTTGTTGGACGCGCCCAGCACGGCGACGGCGCGGGGGCGGAACAGGGTATCCAGCATGGCTGCACTCCTTTATCAGATGATGTTTGCCCGATGTCCGGGAAAAGGTCCCGGACCCTTCATTCCGCCTCGGCCGCCAGCAGGGCGGCCCCGAAGGCCCCCGCGAGCTGGGCGTCCGGCAGGACGTGCACGGGGTGGCGCACCCGGGCGGCCAGCATCTCCGCCAGGATCGGGATGTGGGCCACGACCCCCCCCGTCAGCACGACTTCGCCCGCGAGCGGGTCCATCTCCAGGATGCGCTTGACCACCGACTCGACCAGCCCGGCCACGATTTCCGGGACCTTCTCCCCCGCCCTCATGTGGGCGAGGATTTCGGTCTTGGTGAACACGGTGCAGTAACTTCCCATGTGCACCGTGTGCGCGGCCTGGCGCGCCAGCTCGTCGATCCGCCCGAGCGGCACGTCCATGCGCTGGGCCACCTCCTCGAGGAAGGCGCCCGTGCCGGCGGCGCACTTCCGGTTCATCTTGAAGCTTTCCCGCCGCCCCTGGGCGCCGACGTGGATGATCTTGTTGTCCTGCCCGCCGACATCCACGACCGTGATGCGGCGGGGAAAATGAAAGTGCGCCGCGCGGGCGTGGCAGGCGATCTCGGTCCGGGTGGCGTGGGCGAAGTCGACGTTGTGCCGGCCGTAGCCGGTCGCCACCACCCGCCCGACCTCCTCGAGCCGGAGGCCGGCGGAGGCCAGGGCCGCGCCCATGGCCTCCGCGGCGCTCGTTTCGAAACTGACGCCCGTCCTGCGGACCTCGGCGGCCAGGACCTTGCGCGCCCCGTCGATGATCGCCACCTTGGTGGCGGAGGCCCCGATATCGATCCCTCCGTAACGGCCGTCGGGTGTCACTGGCCCTTTTTCTCCGCCAGCTGCTCGATGTACGCCTCGATGTTCGTGCGCGCCTGCTCCTCCGAATAGCACCGCAGGTCGTTCAGGTCGCCGTGGATGACCAGCGTCGGCAGGTCGTACCCCTTGGAGATCCGCTCGACCATCCCGTAGCGGTCGTTGGAGTTGTTGGGACAGGTCTTGGCGTCGTGGAAGATCATGCCGTCGATGCCGTAATGGCTGATCTGCCGGGCGAAGTACGCCTCCTTGTAGTCCTCGTCGCGGACGATGAAGAGTTCGAGGTAGGCCCGCGCCATGCTGTCGAAGGGGTCGTCGGGGTCCAGGGCGGGAAACACCCAGCTGCTGCAGTAGGTGGAGGCGAGCACGCACGCCTGCAAATCGGCGAACTGGGTGGAGAGCTCGCGCAGCTTCCCCCAGATTGGCATCCCTTCCCAGTAGATGCGGAATTTCTCGCCGTCCACCGCCGCCACCCCCGCTTCGACCCGCTCTTTCAGTTCCGCGAGCAGGAGCCGGTAGTAGTCGACCGCCCGCTCTTCCCCGCGCAGGATCACCGCGGGCCCCATCTGGACGGTGCCGTCGAAGAAGGTGAGCGGGGAGGGCTTGTGGGAGGCGATTTCCAGGACCTCCTTCCAGAGGTCGGTGCACTGGCGCGACAGGCCGACGACGCGCTTGAACGCCTCCATGTCCAGCTTCGTCCCGGCGATCTCCTCGAGTTTGGGGACCATGGCCTTGAGCTGGGCGGAGATGGAGTCCACGTGCGCCCGGGTGATCTCCCCCACCCCGCGGTGCGTCTGGATGCCGATGACGGGGACGTTGAATTCGCGCCCGTAGAAGTTGAACCAGTCCTGCACGTCGCGGCACTGGTTGGTGTTGAAGACCAGCACGTCGGGCCGCGGCGGCCCGTCGACGCCGGGGTAGGCCTTGGAGATCGGGCTCTCCCCCTTGAGGTAGGAACCGATGTCGGCCGTCAGGTAGGAGCAGATGTCGGGCGAATAGCCGATGGCGTTGGCCAGCGGGATCAGGTCGGTGGCCATGCGGGTGGCGCCCAGCATGGCGCCGTGGTTTTCCGGGAAGAAGACCTGGAACCCCATCCCCTTCAGCAGCTCGGCGGGGCCCACGCTGGTGCACCACGCGACTTTCTGCTTCTTGGTCCGGGCGGCCTCGTCCAGCTCCCGGAAATGGGCCTCCATGATCTCCTTCATCCTGCCGGAGGCGTGGATTTTCTTGAACGTCTGTTTGGGTCGATCGGTCATCACTCGCTGACTCCTGTCGGTTAGATGGGTTCGTTCCGCGGGCGCTTCGGTCCCGTCGTCAAAACTCCGCCTGCGGGCGCCGGCCCCTCAGCTCCAGCCCTTCGATCACCGCCGCCAGGGTATGGTGCAGGGGGGCGGGGACCCCTTCCAGGTCCGCGTATTCGGCGATGCGCCGGACCAGGAAGGCGTTCTCGGTCCGGCGGCCGTGCTCGATGTCCGCCAGCATCGACGGCCGGTGCGGCCCGACGTGGCGGTGGAACTCCCGCACCTGCCCCGCGAAGCCGGGGCCGAAGTCGAAGCCGCGGGCGGCGGCGACCGCGATCGATTCGTCGAGCAGCCCGTCGGCCAGCCGCTCCGTCGGGGGGAACTCCATGATCTCCTGCATGTTGAGCCCGGTCACGGCCGACACCGCCATGATGCAGGTGTTGAAGACGGTCTTGCGCCAGGCGTGGCGCTGGATCTCCCCCGTCGCCTCCGTCCGGAGGCCCGCCGCGGTGAGCAGCCCGGCCGCGTCCCGGCAGGCGGCCTCGGCGCCGGGATCGAGCCACCCCAGGTAGTTGGGGGGGTTCGAGAAGCTCTCCCGGATCTCCCCGGGCGCCGTGAGCACCCCGGCGTAGTGGACCACGCCGCGCAGGACCCGCTCCTTCCCCAGCCGCTCGGCCATCCCCGCTTCGGTGTCGATGCCGTTCTGGAAGGAGACGAAGACGGCGCCCGAGGCACGCACCCGGGGGCCGATGCCGTCCAGGACCTCCCCGAGGCTCGAGGCCTTGGTGCAGACGAAGACGAATTCAGGCACCCTCTCGTCCAGCTCCCGGATGGAAGCGCACACCCGCGCGGGGCGTGCCCGGACCTCTCCCCGCCCGGTGATGCAAAGCCCCTCCGCCCGGACGCGGTCGAGGTGCTCCTTCCAGGTATCCACCACGGCAACGTCGTGGCCGGCTGAAATCAGATGCGCCGCCAGGATGCCGCCGATCGGCCCGGCGCCTACGACGGCAAGGGTTCTGGACATAAATAGATCCTAGGCAGATGCCGACGGCATCGGTAGCGAAAACGATAAGCAGCCGGCCGCGGGCTGTCAAGCGAAATTGGGGGACGCCGCGTTTCAGGACAGCACTCCCGACTCCCGCAGGCGGGCGATCTCCTCCGCGCAATAGCCCAGGTCGAGGAGGATCTCCCCCGTATGCTCCCCCAGCCCGGGCGCCTGCCGGCGCCAGGACGCCGGGGTGGCGCTGAAATCCCAGGGGAAACCCACCTGCCGGCTCCGCCCCAGCTTCGGGTGGTCCACCTCGATGATGTACTCGTTCGCGAGCGCCTGCGGGTCGCGCGTCACCTCCTCCAGGGTCTGGACCGGGGTCGAGATGCACCCCTCCGCGCCGAGCCGCCGCAGCCACTCTTCCCGCGTCCGGGAGGCGAAGCGCTCGTCCAGGATCCGGATCAACTCCCGGGAGTTTTTGCCGCGCGCCTCCATCGTGTCGAAGCGCGCGTCGTGCTCGAGGTGGGGGATCTCCAGGGCCCTGCAGAACGCGGGCCAGTAGCGGTCGGGCTGCAGGTGGGCCACGACGATCCACCCGTCGTCCCGGCAGCGGTAGTGGTTGTACATGGGGTTCCCCGCCTCCTCCCGGCGCTCGCGCGGGTACTCCCGCCCCAGCATCGCCGGGGCGTCCAGCATGAGCGCCTCGAGGTTGATGATGCTCCCCATCAGGGAGGTGTCCACCACCTGCCCCTTCCCGGTCTTCTCCCGGGCGAAGAGGGCGGCGGTGACCCCCCACGCCAGCATGAGGCCCCCCATCTCGTCCCCCATCCCCGGGAGGAACTGCCCGGGGGGGCTCCCCTTTTCCCCGGCGCACATCATCAGCCCGCTCCGGGCGATCCCCGTGTAGTCGAACGACAGCTCGCGGGCGTCGGGCCCCTTCCGGCCCCAGCCGGAGGCGTGGGCGTAGACGAGGCGCGGGTTGCGCGCGAGCAGCTCCCCGGGGCCGAAACCCATCCGCGCCGGCGCGTCGATGCTCATGTTGGTCAGGAAAACGTCGGCCCGGTCGATCAGCCGGAGGAAGATCTCCTTCCCTTCCGGCAGCTTCAGGTCCAGGGCGATGCTGCGTTTGTTGCGGTTGTGGCTCTCGAAATAGAAGTTGTGCCCCTCGAGCCCGACCGTGGCGCCGATCAGGCGCATGAAATGCCGCCCCGGGTCCCCCTCCTTCGGCTCCACCTTGATGACGTCGGCCCCCAGGTCCCCGAGCCGCGTCCCCGCGATCGGCCCCTGCTGAAACATCGTGATCTCCACCACCCGGACTCCGCTGAGCGGTCCTGCCATGCGCATCCTCCTTCAGGAAAAGTGCCCCATCATACGATCGGCGGGGAAAGGGGTCAAGCGGGAGGAGCGGGCCGGGCTCCGGGGCCGCCGCCGGGCTCCGCCCCGTCGAGCGCCGCGGGGGGGCCGAACCCCACCCCCCCCTTGCGGTATTGCCCGCTCAGTTCGTCGCCGAGGGTCCCCTTCCAGAGCGGCACGCCGGCATAGAAGGCGGCGCGCGCGAGCACGTGGGTGGCCACCGGCGCCGAAACCAGGAGGAAGACGATGGCGGCGAGGGCCTTGGTGGTGCTGACGAGGTCGCCGAAATGGACCGCCGCCCCCAGCATGATGCAGCTCACCCCCAGCGTGGCCGACTTGGCGCTGCAGTGCATGCGCAAAAAGAGGTCGGGGAAGCGGAGCACCCCGATCGCGGCCACCAGGGAGAAGAAGGTGCCCAGCGCCAGCAGGAGCGTGCTCAGGACCTGTCCCATGGCAGCCCCCCCTTGGCGATGAAGCGCGCGAAGGCGACGGTCCCGAGGAAGGCGATCAGGGCCAGCACCACGGCCAGGTCGAGAAAGCGCGCCTCGCGGGTCATGACGGCGTAGACGCCGATCAGCCCGATGACGATGGTGGCGATGAGGTCGAGCGCCACCGCCCGGTCGGGCAGGCTGGGGCCGCGCGCGAGCCGGAGGAACGCCAGCAGGAGGGCGACGATCAGGATTCCGGAAATGATTTCAGTCCACACGGTCGGGGTTCCTTTCGCTCCCATGCATCAGCTCCAGGATCCGTCGCTCCAGCCCTTCCTGGATCGAACGGCGGACGGCTTCCGGGTCGGAGGCGTACATGGCGTGAATGTAGAGGAAGCGGTGATCCTCGCTGACGTCCAGGGTGAGGCTCCCCGGGGTCAGCGAAATCAGGTTCGCGAGCAGGGTGATCTCCCCCTCCTCCCGGACGGCGAGGGGGAGGGCGATCACCCGCGGGCGCATGCGGTGGGCCGGGGTGAGCACGTCGACGGCCAGCCGCCAGTTCGCCAGGACCAGCTCCCACAGGAAATAGCCGGCGAACTCCACGAGGCGCGGTACGGTGTGGTAATAGCGCGAGGGCCCCAGCACCCCCCGGACCGTCCACAGCGCCAGGTAGCCCAGGACGAACCCGATGGCCAGGTTGAGCGGGCTGAACAGCCCCGTCAGGACGGCCCAGAGGAGCCCGAGCCCGATGTTGGCGAGAAAGAGGGTCACGGCGCGCCTCCCCCCAGGACCGCTTCGATGTAACCGGCCGGGCGGGCCAGCTGCGCCCCCGCGCGCTCGGCGACGCTGAAGACCGGGCCGGCGCCCAGGCCGACGAGGATCGTGACGGCCGCCAGCAGCGCGACGGGGAGCAGGGGGGCCCGGAT
>CAZWXG010000021.1:0-1679 GCA_964637825.1 uncultured Acidobacteriota bacterium | reverse complement strand
GGCGCCTTTTTCCAGAAGGCCTCGTTCCAGATCTTGATCATGGAATAGAGGGTCAAAAGCGACACGGCCAGGGATACGGCCACGATCAGGTAGCGGCCGTCGGCCAGGCCCGCCCGGACCAGACCCAGCTTGGCGAAAAAGCCGGACAGCGGCGGCAGCCCCGCCAGGGAGAGGGCGGGGACGAGGAACAGCCCCGCCAGCGCCGGCCGCGCGGCGTAGAGCCCCCCGAGCTTCTTGAGCTCGAGCGTGCCCCCCAGGCGCTTGACGACGCCGCTGATCAGAAACAGGTTGGTCTTCACCACGATGTGGTGGGCGATGTAGAAGACGGCGGCCGCCAGCCCCAGCGGGGTGCCGAGCCCCAGCCCCATGATCATGTACCCGATCTGGCTCACGATGTGGAAGGAGAGGATGCGGCGGAACTCGTTCTGGGAGACCGCCCCGAACACCCCCGTCACCATGGTCAGCCCGGCGATGACGAGGATCAGCGTGTGGGTGTAGGCGGTGTCCCCGACGAAGATCAGGCTGAAGACCCGGATCAGGGCGTAGACGCCGACCTTGGTGAGCAGCCCGGCGAAGAGGGCCGAAATGGCGATGGGGGGGGTGTGGTAGGAAGCGGGGAGCCAGAAGAAGAGGGGGAAGGCGGCGGCCTTGATGCCGAAGGCGACCAGGAAGAGCATCGGGAGCATCCGCATGACCCCCACCGGCTGGGCGGCGGAGACCTGGGCGAACTTGCCGGCGAGATCGGCCATGTTCAGCGTCCCGGCCAGCCCGTAGAGGATCCCCAGGGCCACCAGGAAGAGGGTGGAGGAGAGGAGGTTCAGCGTCACGTATTTGACCGCCCCGTCCATCTGCCCCCGGCCCCCCCCCAGCGCCATCAGCACGAAGGAGGAGACGAGCATGACCTCGAACCACACGTAGAGGTTGAACAGGTCGCCGGTCAAAAAGGCGCCCGAAACCCCCATGAGGAGGAAGTGGTAGAGCGGGTGGTAGCCGAACGATTCCAGGATCGGGTCGATGCTCGTGAGGGAATAGAGGGCCACGGCGAACCCGACGAGGCCCGCGACCAGGACCATGATCGCGCCGAAGAGGTCGGCCACGAAGGTGATCCCGAAGGGGGCGGGCCAGCCGCCGATCTGGCTGGCGAGGATCCCGTGCCGCGCGACCGCCCCGAAGAGCACGACGCCGGCAGCCAGGAGGCCGGCCGCCCCCGCGAGCGACAGGGCGCGCTGCAGGCGCCGGCGGCGCCAGGCGAGGAGCGTGACGACGCCGGTGAGCATGGGGAGGAGGACGGGAAGCACCAGCCAGAGGTCCTTCATGAGAGCTCCGCCTCCCCGATCCGGTCCAGGTCGTCGCTGCCCACGGTCCGGTAGGCCCGGTAGGCCAGCGCCACGGCGAAGGAGGTCACCCCGAAGCTGATCACGATCGCGGTGAGGATGAAGGCCTGCGGGAGCGGGTCGGCGTAGGGGGGGAGGAGGACCTCTTCCCCCTCCGGCACGATGGGGATCCGGGCGCGGACGAGCTGCGCGGCGTCGAAGATCAGCAGGTTGACCGACTGGGTCAGCAGCGCCAGGCCGATCAGCAGCTTGATCAGGCTGCGCCGGAGCATCATGTAGATCCCCGCGGCGAACAGCCCCCCGATGACGAATGCCAGGACGACGGCCACCCTACTCCTCCTCCAA
>CAZWXG010000020.1:28101-28395 GCA_964637825.1 uncultured Acidobacteriota bacterium | reverse complement strand
GAGCGCGCGCTGCGCAGCTTCAAGGGGCTCTACCAGGTCATCAACCGGGAAACGGCCCGGGTGATCGGGGACCAGGGCTACGAGTTCATCAACCGCGAGGAGGATCTCGGCGACCCCGGGCTCCGGGCGGCCAAACAGTCGTATCACCCCGTCGAGATCGTTCCCGCCTACGAACTGACTTACCGGCCCTGAGCGCGACGGGCCCCGGCGCCCGCACCACGGGGCCGCGCCGGAAATCTGGAGGTTTACTTGCCGCCGATTTTGATCTATAGTTTCACTTTTTCCATCGAGGTT
>CAZWXG010000020.1:23817-28091 GCA_964637825.1 uncultured Acidobacteriota bacterium | reverse complement strand
GGGATTCCATCGTCAACGCTCCGGGCAAGAAGCCTCATTGGGAAAACATGGAGGACACGCGCCACGGCGATTTCGTGGACCAGGCGAGCGACGACAACGAGGTTCATGTCAATCTCCGGCTGCTGCAGATCGACGCCAAGCTGCTGCGCGCGATCGAGGCCGCCATCGAGAGGATCGACAACGGGACCTACGGCGTCTGTTCCGTCTGCGAGGAGGAGATCAGCGCCGCCCGGCTCAAGGCGGTCCCCTGGACCTCCGTCTGCATCGCGTGCAAGGAGAAGAAGACCGCCTGACCCGGAAAGGAAACGTCCTGATCCTGCGCCGCCCGCAGGAGGATCCCGATGACGCCGATCTACACCCGCACGGGGGACGACGGGACCACCAGCCTCGCGGGAGGCCGGCGCGTTCCCAAGGACGATCCCCGCATCGAAGCCAACGGCACCCTCGACGAACTCAACGCCCTGCTCGGCGTCGCCCGCGCACAGACGCTGCCGGAGGGGACGGACGGGATCCTGGTCCTCCTGCAGAGCCAGCTGTTCGTGCTGGGCGCCGAACTGGCCGCGCCGCCCGGGGGAAAGGGGCGGAGGATCGGCCCCGCGGACACGGCCAGGCTGGAGGCGGAAATCGACGCCCTGGACCTCCTCCTGCCGCCGCTGGGGCACTTCATCCTGCCGGGGGGGACGCCGGCGGGCAGCCTCCTCCATCTCGCGCGCGCGGTCGCCCGCAGGGCGGAACGGCAATGCGCGCCGCTCGGACGCTCGGGCGCCGTCGGCCCCGCCTTCCTCCGCTACCTGAACCGCCTGTCCGACCTTCTTTTCGTGCTGGCCCGCAGCGTCAACCTGCGCCAGTCCGCGCCCGAGACCGCCCCGGCCGCCGGACCCCCCGGGGAGTAGCCTGCCGCGCCGCCGGTCCCCCGCCGGTTCAAGGGAAATGAATCACTTTGATAAAACGATCAGAATAACTTATGCTGAAAAACGGCGTCGGGCCGGGGTCTCCGCGCCCGGTTCCCTGAGCCGGTCCCGGCCGGCGGCCGCCGGAGGATGGCATGCAGATCGAGACGCTCAAGGTTTTCTGCGACCTGGTCGAGAGCAGGAGTTTTTCCCGCGCCGCCGTGCGCAACGACATCACCCAGTCGGCCGTCAGCCAGCAGATCAAGAACCTCGAGGCGCGGTTCGAGACGCAGCTGCTCCGCCGGGACGGCAAGAGCGTCTCCCCCACTCCCGCGGGAAGGATCTTTTACGAGCGCTCGCGGCAGATCCTCGACGGCTTCGAACAGATGCAGCTGGAGCTGAAGGCCGTCGGCCAGGACATGGCCGGGAGCGTGCGGGTGGCGACGATCTACAGCGTCGGCCTGTATGAGATCTCGGTGGTGGTGAAGACGTTCCTGAAACTCTACCCCAAGGTCCGGCTCCACGTGGAATACAGCAAGGGGACGCGGGTCTACGAAGACTGCCTCGCCGGCGCCGTCGACCTGGGGATCGTGACCTACCCGGAGCCGCAGAAGGGGCTGCGCATCATCCCGCTCCCCGCCGACAAGCTGGTGCTCATCTGCGCCCCGGACCACCCGCTGGCCCGGCGGCACCACGTCGACATCCGCAAGCTCGCCGGTCAGAACTACATCGCGTTCGAGAAGGGGCTGGCGAGCCAGCGGGCGCTGGACCAGATCTTCCGCGAGCAGGGAATCGACGTGCGCGTGGTCATGGAATTCGACAACATCGAGACCATCAAGCGCAGCGTGGAGATCGGCGCCGGGGTCTCGATCGTGCCGCTGCTCAGCGTCCAGAAGGAGGTCCAGGGCGGCTCCCTGGTCCAGGTCCATTTCACCGAAAAGAGCTTTACCCGGCCCCTGGGCGTCATCGTCCGCTCCCGGCAGCCGCTCTCCCCGGCCGCCCGCAAATTCATCGAGCTGATGCGCCGACCCCACCAGGGGGGGGCGGGGCGGGAGAGCGCATGAACGCGGACCCCCCGCTGCGGCTGTATCTCGTGCGCCACGGCGAAACGGCGCAGAACGTCGACATGCGCTACCTCGGGCTGGGGGACGCGCCGCTCAACGCGCGCGGCCGGCGCCAGGCGCTCCGGGTGGCGGAGGCGCTCGCGCGCATCCCGCTCCGGAGGATCGTCTCCAGCCCGCTCGGCCGGGCGGCGGAAACGGCCGCGGCCGTCGCCGCGGGCTCCGGCGTCGAACTCCGCACCGACGCGCGCCTGGCGGAAGGCTCCTTCGGGTCGTGGGAGGGGCGGACCCGCGGGGAGGTCCTGGCCCTGGGGCCGGCGGACGCGGCGCTGCTCGGGCGCTGGGAGGCGGACCCGTCGGTCGCGCCCCCGGGCGGGGAATCGTTCACGGAGGTGCAGCGGCGGGTCACCGGTCTCGCCGACGAACTGGCGCGGGAGTTTCCGGGCGGGGCCGTGGCGCTGGTGAGTCACGTCGGGCCGATCAAGGCGCTGGCGGCCGCCGTCCTGGGGGTCCCGCTGACGGCGGCGCGCCGCCTGTTTCTCGACCCCGGGACCATCAGCGTGGTGGAGTGGGGGCCGCGCCCGCTGTTGCGGCTGTTCAACTCCCACGCGCATCTCGGCTGGACCTCCGCGCGCTGGATGCGTTAGCCGCCTTCTTCCACGGACTCCTGCGGCTTCGCCCCGGGCCTCCGCCGGGGCGCCTCCCCGGCCGCGAATTCCCGCAGGTCCCGGCTGATCTGCATGGAGCAGAAGCGCGGGCCGCACATGCTGCAGAAGTGGGCCTCCTTGGCCGAGCCCTGGGGCAGGGTCTCGTCGTGGAAGGCGCGCGCCGTCTCCGGGTCGAAGGCGAGGTGGAACTGGTCCTCCCAGCGGAATTCGAAGCGCGCCTTCGACATGGCGTCGTCGAGCGCGCGCGCCCCGGCGCGCCCCCGGGCGACGTCGGCGGCGTGGGCCGCGATCTTGTGCGCGATGACGCCGTCCCTGACGTCCTTTTTGTTCGGCAGCCCGAGGTGCTCCTTCGGGGTGACGTAGCACAGCATGGCGGCGCCGAACCAGCCGATCATGGCGGCGCCGATGGCGCTGGTGATATGGTCGTAGCCGGGGGCGGCGTCGGTGACCAGGGGGCCCAGGGTGTAGAAGGGGGCCCCGTGGCAGACGGAGTCCTCGCGCTCCGCGTTTTCCCTGATCCGGTCGATCGGGACGTGCCCCGGCCCCTCGACCATCACCTGGCACTCGTGCCCCCACGCCCTTTGCGTCAGTTCCCCCAGCGTGTCGAGTTCGGCGAACTGCGCCCGGTCGTTCGCGTCGGCCAGGGAGCCGGGGCGCAGCCCGTCCCCGAGGGAGAAGGTGACGTCGTACGCCTTCATGATGTCGCAGATGTCGTCGAAGCGGGTGTAGAGGAAGTTCTCCTCGCGGTGGGCGAGGCACCACCGGGCCAGGATCGAGCCGCCGCGGCTGACGATGCCGGTCAGCCTCCCGGCGGCGAGCGGGATGTGGCGCGCCAGGACGCCCGCGTGGATGGTGAAATAGTCCACCCCCTGCTCGGCCTGCTCGACGAGGGTGTCCCGGAAGAGGTCCCAGGTGAGCTCCTCGGCGCGCCCCTCCACCTTTTCCAGCGCCTGGTAGATGGGGACGGTGCCGATCGGCACGGGCGAGTTCCGGATGATCCACTCCCGGGTCTCGTGGATGTGGGCGCCGGTGGAGAGGTCCATGACCGTGTCGGCCCCCCAGCGGATGGCCCAGGTCATCTTTTCGACCTCCTCCGCGATGGAGGAACTCACCGCCGAGTTGCCGATGTTGGCGTTGATCTTGACCAGGAAGTTGCGGCCGATGACGGCCGGTTCGAGCTCGGGGTGATTGATGTTGGCCGGGATGACGGCGCGGCCGGCGGCGACCTCCGCGCGCACGAACCCGGGATCGGCCCCTTCCCGCAGGGCGACGAACTCCATCTCCGGCGTCACCGTCCCCTGCCGGGCGTAGTGCATCTGGGTGACGGCCGAGCGGCCGCGCAGGGCGGGGCGCGGCGAGGGGAAGGCGATGCCGGCCGCGCCCGGCGCGACGGGGCGGCCCGGGCCGGAGAGGTCGCAGCCCGCGCGCCGGAGGATCCAGTCCGCGCGCAGCGCGGGGAGCCCGCGCCCGGGATCGAGGACGGCGGCGGGGTCGGTGTAGGGACCGGAGGTGTCGTAGAGCCGGACCGGGGGATTCTCCTCGAGCGTGCCGTCGGGGCGCACGGTCGGGGAGAGCAGGATCTCGCGCATCGGCACCCGGATCCCTCCCGGGCCCTCGACATGGATCTTTCTCGCCGCGGACGGCCTCCCGGCGGG
>CAZWXG010000020.1:17523-23717 GCA_964637825.1 uncultured Acidobacteriota bacterium | reverse complement strand
TGACGCGTCATTGCGCCCTCCTTGAAAAATCGGCGGCGTCAGGACTCCTCGACGCGGATCATGCGCGTGGGGGCGACGATGACGGGGAGCGAGTCGATCTCCCGGAGCGCCTTCTGCATGTCCCCCTCCCGCGCCTCGTGCGTCATCATCACGACCGGCACGGCCTTGGCCTTCTGGTGCACCTTCTGGATGACGTTGGCGATGCTGATGTCGTGTTTGCCGAGGATGCCCGCGACCTGGGCGAGGACGCCCGGCCGGTCCAGGGCGGAGACGTTGAGATAGTAGGAGGAGGCGACCTCTTCGATCGGCTTCAGCCCGAGCGGGTTGTGTCCCAGGACCGGGAGGTCCTGCGGGACGGCGGCCTGGCCGGCCGCCAGCCGGCGGGCGATCTCCACGATGTCGGCCCAGACCGAGGACGCGGTGGGCAACTGCCCCGCCCCCCGGCCGTAGAACATCAGGTCGTTGACGACGTCGCCGCTGAGGAAGACGGCGTTGAATACGCCGGAGACCGCCGACATCGGGGAGGATTCGGGGATCATGGTGGGGTGCACGCGCAATTCGAGCCGGCCGTCGGCCGATTTCGCGATGGCCAGGAGCTTGATGCGGAACCCCATCTCGTGCGCCAGCGCGATGTCCTCCGGCGTGACCCGGGTGATCCCCTCCACGTAGATGTCCCCGAGACCCACGGAGGTGCGGAAGGCCAGCGTCGCCAGGATCTGCAGCTTGTGGGCGGAATCGATCCCCTCGATGTCGAAGGTGGGGTCCGCCTCGGCGTACCCCTCGGCCTGGGCCTCGGCCAGGACGCGGCCGAATTCCAGGCCCTCGTCCGTCATCTTGCTCAGGATGTAGTTGGAGGTGCCGTTGACGATGCCGTACAGGGAGGTGATCCGGTTGGCGGCCAGCCCCTCCTTCACCGAGCGGATCAGCGGGATCCCCCCGGCCACGGCGGCCTCGAAGGCCAGCATGCACCCCCGGCGGCGCGCCTCGGCGTAGAGCTCCTCGCCGTGGGTGGCCAGCAGCGCCTTGTTGGCCGTCACGACGTGCTTCCCGTTGGCCAGCGCCCGGAGGATGAAGGCGCGCGCCGGTTCGAGCCCGCCGATCAGTTCCACGACGATGTCGATCGAGGGGTCGTCGAGGACCGCGGAGACGTTCCGGCCGAGGGGGAGTCCCTCCAGGGGGAGCCCGTCGCGGGGGGTGGTGATGTCCTGATCGACCACGGCGGCCAGGACGACGGGAGCGCCGACCTTCTCCTCCAGCTCCTCGCGGTGCGTCCGGCAGACCTTGGCCACCCCCGCCCCGACGGTCCCCAGCCCCAGCAGCCCCACCCTGATCGGTTTCATAGTCACCTCTGCAAAACCCCGATTATAGCATGGGCGGGGACAGTCACCACTGTCCCCTTCCTGGTTGATCGTTTACCATGGGGGGACAGTCACCACTGTCCCCTTCCTGGTTTATCATTTTACATATACCAGAGCTTACTTATGGAAGGGGACAGTGGTGACTGTCCCCATGCGCCGTCATTTCCTGTATAATCAAATGGGGACACTGGTGACTGTCCCCCTTTTGATTACCGGGATTTGCATGGCGACAGACCATTCGGGAAACAGCGATCGCGAATTCATCACCCGCCTCCGGCGCGAACGGGACCTGCGCATGCAGGGATACCGCGAACAGGCGCTGCGTCTGTTCCCGGCGGTGTGCGGGCGCTGCGGGCGGGAGTTCGAGGGGAAGCGGCTGCGCGAGCTTACCGTGCACCACCGGGACCACGACCACGACAACAACCCCCCCGACGGCAGCAACTGGGAGCTGCTCTGCTTCTTCTGCCACGAAAACGAACACGCGCGCCACTCCGTGGCCGACTGGTCGGAGGGGCCGGCTCCCACGGGCGCCCAGGCGACCGTTTCCACCCACAACCCCTTTGCCGGCCTCGACCAGTTGCTCAAGAAAAAGTGACCCGCGGCGGGGTTTGCGCAGACCGATGAGAAAAATCCTGGCCCATCTCGCGGAGTCCCTTCGCACCCAGCCCCCCCCGGGGGAGGCGTTCGCCCGCGCCATGACCGATCGGCGCGCCTTCGAGCGCGCCGTCCTCACCCGCAGGCTGGAGAAGCTCATCCCCGAACTCCGCGACTTCGAGGAGAACCTGCCGGAAAAGGACCCGAACATCTACCGCCCCATGCCCCTGATGGAGCATACGTTCGAGGCCATCCGGCACGCGTTCGGCTGGATCCGGGGCTTCGGCGCGGAGGAATACCTGGACCCGGAAGCGCGGCGCGGCTCCACGCTCTGGATCAACACCGCGCTCCTCTTTCACGACCTGGGCGAGGTGGCCATCATCCGGGGGATGCACCTCAGGCTCTGGTACGGCCTGGCGGCGGAGTGGAGCCGGAACCGGGAGCGCAACGCCTCCATCCTGAAGGAGACCTACCCCTTCTACGGGCTGGATACGCCGGAGGCGAGAAACTACCTCGGCCATCTGATCCACCCCGAGATTTCGGCGCTGCTCGCCAGGGATTTTCTCGCCCGCCTGGGGTGGGGCCCCCGCGACATCGCCGTCGTGCAGTTCCTGATCCGGAACCAGTCGGTCCTCATCGAAAAGGCGACCTACGGCCGCGTCAAGGACGGGCGGACGCTGCACGAGGATTTCTACGCCGAGATCGAGGCGGTCGAGGGGGGGACGGGCATCCGCAAGGAGGACCTGCTGAAGATGCTCCAGGTCCTGCAGATCGCCGACGCCAACGCCGTCCGGCCGGACATGGCGCGCATCCCCCGGGAAACGCTGATGCGGGTCTGGATGGCCTACGACTACATGAACGTGGTCCTGGCGGTCCGGAGCTCCCCCTCCCGCTACCGGGCCTTCATGCGCTACCGGGAGGCCTTCGGCCGGATCCGCCGGGGAAAACCGTTCGGCACCCCGTTCGGGGAACTCTTCCAGCTGCTCGTCGGCCAGATCGAGGCCGGGGGGGAGCGCCTCGACGACGACGAAAAGAGGATGCTCGAACAGCACATGGAGTCTTTCGAAAAATTCCGCATCATCAAGGAAGACCATATCCACATCAACGACCAGGTCAATCAGCTCCTGCGCCTGGTGGAGGCCGCTTCGGGCAGGGCGCTTCCGGCTGCGGACATGGCCCTGCTGCTGAAGGGGTACAAGGTCGCCTACCGCTCCCACGACGGCGATTCCCGCCGGCAGCTGAAGACGGTGCCCGTCGGCGACGTGCGCCGGAAGTTCATCGAGCACCCGATCCGGGTGGCGCGGATCATGGTGGAGGTTTTCGGCGTCACCGACGCGCTGGTCCTGGTCACCCTCCTGCTGCACGATGTCCTGGAGGATACGGACACGAGCATGGACGATATCCGGGCCGCTTTCCGGAAGGAGGACGTCCGGGGGCGGCTCCTCAAGGCGCTCGAAATCCTCACCAAGCCGGAGGCGGAGGGGGCCGAGGCGCGGCCGCAGCTGCTCGAGGAGATCGATTACCTGCGCTATGTCGCCGGGTGCCTGACGGCGGGGGACCGGGTCCTGCCCGACATGGAGACGTTCGAGTGGCTGCGGGCCGTCGTCCCGCTGGCCAAGGCGTCCGACAAGATCCAGAACCGCCGCACGCTGATGGGGCGCAAACCGAAGGGGCGGATCGAGGAGATCTGCCGGAACTGGAACTCGCTGGTGATGTTCATGGAGTCGAGCGCCCTCTCGGACACGCACAAGCTCAAGATCCTGGAGGAGTTCAACAAGAGCCTGCTCGAGATCTTCAACCTGGACGACCCGGGCCGGCGGGAAGACCGGGAGCGGATGCTCGCGCGGCTGGAGGTGTTCCTCGGGCAGACCCTTGACGGGAAGGTGCGGGGGGCGCTGCCGGGCGCCGAGGCCCGGGAGCGGCTGGACGCCTTCGCCGCCGCCGCCCGCAGGACGTTTGCACCGATCCCGGAGGAGCCCGTGCGCGACATCGGGGTCCGGCTGGTCCGGTTCGAGAGGCGGACGCTGCCCGATTTCCTCGGGGAGCTGGGGCTGGACGAGGGAACGAAGGCGGAAATCCTGGACGAGTTCAGCCTGCTCCTGTTCGATCTTTCGGAGGTCGCCTGGCTGAAGGAGCGGCGGCAGCTGCTTGGGTTTCAGAAAGTCGTGCGCGTCTACCGGGAGAGAATCCGCGCCGGGGACTGGGTGCCGTGCATCCCGGGGATCGTGGAAGACCTGGTCCGGTACACGCAGGGGGACGAAACCACCCTCCCCCCGATCCTGCGGTACGGGGCGGGTGCGGATGCCCCGCTTCCGGGAAGGCGGACGCTTTTCAGCGCGCTCCGGGACGCCTGGTGGCGCCGCAGCCGGAGGAGGAGGGAGCGGGTGGCCGCGCTCCTCCCCCGGGTGGCGATGATGCCCCTCGGCCGCATCTACTGGCTGGAAGGGGACGAGATCCGGAGCGCCGGCCGGGACGAGGTGGAGGCGCGCATCGGCGGGCTCGACGTCTCCCGGCAGCCGGACGGCAGGCTCGTCGTCCGGCTGCGCCCCCCGCTCACCCCCTGACCAGGGGCTTGTAGCGGATCCGGTGCGGCTGGTCCGCCTGGGCCCCCAGGCGGCGCCTGCGGTCCGCCTCGTAATCCTGGTAATTCCCCTCGAACCAGACCACCCCGGAATCCCCCTCGAAGGCGAGGATGTGGGTGGCGATCCGGTCCAGGAACCAGCGGTCGTGGCTGATGACCACGGCGCAGCCGGCGAAGGAGAGGAGCGCGTCCTCGAGCGAGCGCAGCGTGTCCACGTCCAGGTCGTTGGTCGGCTCGTCGAGCAGCAGGAGGTTCCCGCCGCTTTTCAGGACCTTCGCCAGGTGGACCCGGTTGCGCTCCCCTCCGGAGAGGTCGCGGACCAGCTTCTGCTGGTCCGACCCCTTGAAGTTGAAGGCCGCGGCGTAGGAGCGGGCGGGAACCTCCCGCTTGCCCAGCACCACGAGGTCGCCGCCGTCGCTGATCTCCTCCCAGACCTGGCGCTCCCCCCGCAGCGCGTCGCGGCTCTGGTCGACGTAGGCGATCCGGACCGATTCCCCGATCCGCAGCTCCCCCGCGTCCGGCTTCTCCTCGCCGGTGATCATGCGGAAAAGGGTGGTCTTGCCGGCGCCGTTGGCGCCGATGACGCCCACGATCCCCCCCGGGGGGAGGCGGAAGGAGAGGTCGTCGATCAGGAGCCTGTCCCCGAAGCCCTTGCGCAGGTTCCGGGCTTCGACCACCAGGTCCCCGAGCCTCGGTCCCGGCGGGATATGGAGGTCGGTGGCCTGGGCCCGCTTGTCGGCCGCCATCTCCTCCTCGAGCAGCTGCTCGTAGGCGCGCAGGCGCGCCTTCCCCTTGGCCTGCCGGGCGCGCGGGGACATGTGGACCCACTCCAGCTCCCGGTCCAGGGTGCGGCGGCGCGCCGATTCCTGCTTCTCCTCCGCCTGGAGGCGCGCCTGCTTCTGTTCGAGCCAGGAGGTGTAGTTCCCCTCCCAGGGGATCCCCGCGCCCCGGTCCAGTTCCAGGATCCACCCGGCGACGTTGTCGAGGAAGTAGCGGTCGTGGGTGATGGCGACCACGGTCCCCGGGTACTCCTTGAGGAACCGTTCGAGCCAGGCGACCGATTCCGCGTCGAGGTGGTTGGTCGGCTCGTCGAGCAGCAGCAGGTCGGGGCGCTCCAGCAGCAGCCGGCAGAGGGCCACGCGGCGGCGCTCCCCCCCGGACAGCGTCTTCACGTCGGCGTCCCCCGGGGGGAGGCGCAGCGCGTCCATGGCGATTTCGAGGGTGCGGTCCACCTCCCAGCCGTTGCAGGCGTCGATGGCGTCCTGCACCCGCCCCTGTTCGGCCATCAGCTTGTCCATCTCCTCGGGGGAGAGCTCCTCGCCGAAGCGCGCGTTGATGCGGTCGAAATCGGCCAGGAGGTCGTGCACCGCGCGCACCCCCTCCTCGACGTTGCCGAGGACCGACTTGGCCGGGTCGAGCTCCGGTTCCTGCGGCAGGTACCCCACCCGCACCCCTTCGGCCGGCCAGGCCTCCCCGAGGAAGTCCTTGACGACGCCGGCCATGATCTTCAGCAGGGTGCTCTTGCCGGCGCCGTTGGCGCCGATCAGCCCGATCTTGGCCCCGGGCAGAAACGACAGCCAGATGTTCTTCAGAACCTCCCGGTTGGGGGGGTAGACCTTGCGCAGGTCCTTCATCACATACACGTACTGTTGCGCCACGCT
>CAZWXG010000020.1:8334-17423 GCA_964637825.1 uncultured Acidobacteriota bacterium | reverse complement strand
TAGCGCCAGTCGTCGATCTTGACCGACTGGGCCGGCACCATGCCGCCCATCATGAAGTAGTTGTTGTTCGACGCGCCGGTGACGACGACCGTGAAGTTGCCGCCGCGCATCCCGAATCCGCCCATCTTCGGTTTCGGCGCGGACGCGTTGACGCCCGTCACGAACTCGGTGAACTTCTCCACCGTGTCGTAACCGCCGTCCCGGACGAAATCGGCGATCGGGGGGCTCAGCACCGCGATCGTCCCGAACATCGAATCCTGCTGGGCGTAGATGTCCTTGATGATCTGGGGGTAGTTCATCGTGGGGCCCCAGACGTTGGCCTTCCAGTTCTTGGCGGAGAGAATGCCCCAGCCCATGAACAGGGTGACGATGTTTTCGCCCTTCTTGAACCCGCGCCTCACCGACAGCGGCTGGAAGGGGGAGTTCTCCTCGTTTTCGGCCATGATGACGTTGATCAGGTTCACGGGGTTGCCCACGGTGCCCATGTAGGTGGTCCCCACCTTGCCGCAGTTGCCGCCGTTGATGGCCAGCAGGCTCCAGGCCCTCCCGATCACGGTGTTGGCGTGGGCATAGGGTCCCACGGCGCCGATGTCGGAGTTCAGCCCGATTTCCTCGCGGATGGCGCCGTTGATCACGGCGCCGGCCATGAAGCCGTTGTCGGACACGTTCACCGGGGTCATGCCGGTCGAGCCCAGCGCCAGGATGACGGGGAAGTACTCCGGCTTGGCGCCCGCCATGACGGCGTTGACGGCGGCATCGCGCACCGTGTAGGTCCAGACGTCGCCCGCTTCCGACCCGGGGTTCATCTTGCCCAGGATCTTGTCCGGGTCGTGGCTGGTGGCTTTCAGCATCTCCGCGACCTTGTCCTCGGTCGGCAGGACGACGGGCAAAAAGTCGGTCATCCGTTTCTCGAGGAACAGCTGCTGGAGTTCGTCCGGGGTCCCGGTGAAAGAGGCCGGTCCCCGCCCGGGGTTCAGTTCCCCGGTCTTCTTTTCATCGGCCGTCAGGGGCCGGGTGAGATGTCCCACGATTTCCTGCATGACCGGTTTGCCCGTGATCGGGTTGTTCCCCTGGACGATCTGCTTGCGGAGCTGGTCGTTCGTCTTGCCCCAGACCGGTCCGCGGAAATACTGGATGCGGAGGTTGGGCATGCCGGCGTTGAGGGAGACTTCGGCTTCCTGCTTGTGGAAATCGGAAAGGATGAGGGGGATGGAGGGTTTCTTGAAGTTGTGTTCGATGTCTATGCTGAGGCGGACCGCCCCGGGAGCGCAGACGCTTCAATGACCCAGGCCGATGATGACCGCATCCGCCTTTTCCTTGAGTTCGGCCCACAGGGCCTTGTCGGGAACATCCATGGAAGGGTTCCGTTTGTTGACGATGGTGGTCTTGGGATGGTTGGCCGCGAACCACTCCGTCATGACCTCCATCAGGCGCTCGGTGCCGACAAAACCGGTGTTGACCAGGTAGATGGTCTTGCCGTCGAGCGTATCCAGGCGCGGGGCCTGGGCCTTCAGGGTGATCGGGGGCGGGGTGCCCATCGGGCTGAGTACGGTGATCCTGGGCATGGCCACCGCCCCCTTCCCCTGCGCATAGGCCTGCGAGCCCAGGATGCCGGCGCTGCAGGCGAGGCCCATGCACAGAACTGCGATTACTGCCGTGCGCAACTTCATTCGTGATTCCTCCGTTGTGTACCGTATGTTGATGCCATCGATGCGAATTACGTCACCCGAAGGACATCATTTCGGTAAAACCTCATTGGGGGGGCCCGGCGGAGGCAGACGGCCGATCCGCGCGCCTCCGCAGCCCTGCCATCCCTATACGGTTCCCGGGCCGCGTCCGTTGCGGGCGAGGCGTATCTTCTTTTCTGACAAGGAAAAGCCCTGGTCCGTCCCCGGAATTACTTGAGGAGGTCGCGCAGGCGCTCCCCCACGGATTTCTCCTCCGCGCCGCCGGGCAGGATCGAATCCAGGACGGCGCGGGTGGCCCGGGGGTCGGGGACGAAGGCGGGCTCGGACGCGCTCCCGCGCACGAAAAACGGGATGTCGAGCTTTTTCCCCTTCATCAGGCGCCCGAGCCCGGCGCCGAGCATCCCCCGCGGCTCGAGCGCGGCGCGCAGGGCGAAGTCGAGGGCCTGTTCGGGCGAGATCTTCCCCGCGCCCGAGAGGGTGCCCAGCGCCGGCACCACCAGGAGCAGGCGCTCGACCCGCACCCCCTCCGGCGTCATCTCGAAGGCGGAGGAGAACGTTTCGATCTCCGTCCCGGAGCCGGAGCCGATCCCGGCCAGGTTCGCCAGCGCCCCCATCTTTCCCGCCAGGTCGAACCCCGCCAGGCGGGTCCCGGCCAGGTCGGCCGTCCCCCGGAGGACGAGGGCGTCGAGCGGGCCTTCGGCCGTCATCTCCGCGTCGAGCGTCCCCCCCTCCAGGGTCGCCCCCCTGGGGAGGGTCACGCCGAGCGCCGGGAGAAACTCCCTGAGTTCCCCGACCGGCATGCGGGCGCCGGCCAGCCTCAGGTTCAGGTCGGGCGTCCTGCCGCGGGCGTCGAAGCTCCCCGCCAGGGTGGCCGCGGCCTTGCCCAGCCCGATCCGCACCTCTTCCATCGCCCCCCGGCGCACCTCCAGGTCGTAGTTCAGGCGGTACTCGAGCGAGGCCGGGCTGCGGGCCGGCGTCCCCCCGGGGACCACCTGGAGCCCTTCGACGGTGGCGCTCCCGGTGCTCTCGACCATGCGGCCGTCCGAGGAGGCGACCCCCTTGAAATCGAGGAGCCCCTTGACCCCCGAGCCCTCCCGGACGAAGCCCGAGCCGACCAGGTCGAAGTCCCGGGCGGTCAGCTCGGCCGTAAACGGCGTCTGCACGTTGTCGGTGCGGTCGAGCGGACCCGCCGTCCCCTCCAGGCGCGCGTCCCCGCCGCCGGGGAGGGCGGCGGTCAGGGTGAAGGGGAAGGGGGCGGCATGGGACAGGTTGCTCGCGGTCAGGTCCACCGGGTCGTAGACCGAGGGCTTCCCCTCCCCCTCGATGACGGTGACCCGGCCGCCCGTGATCTCGAGCTTCCGGATGAGAAGATCCGTTGGCTCCCCTTCCCCCGCTTTCTTTGCCGGCCCGGGATCCCCCGCGCTCCCCAGGTCGGAAAAATTCCAGCTCCCGTCGGGGCCGCCGATGAGGCGGATCGCCGGTCGATCCAGGGTGATGCCCGTGATCCGCACCTGCCGGGAGAAGAGGAGCGGGCGCATTTCGACGCCGATTTTGAGGGAGCGGGCGGTCAGGAAGGGGGCCGTGCCGAAAGCGGGGTTTTCCCCGATTTCGAGGTCGTCCACCGCGAGGCTGCCCGACAGGAGCGAGAGGCGGATGGCCCCCATCGTGACCCGCCGGCCCAGCGCCTCCGACAGCCTGGATTCGACCTGGGGCCGGAACTGGCCGGCGTCGATGAGAAACGGCAGCGCCGCGACGATGAGGACCAGGAGCGCCGCGGCCAGGAGGACCCATCGCAGCACGCGGGATGGTTTACGGGTGTTCGCTGGCATGGTGAGCCTCGGCCTCCTCGATTTTTGGCATTCTCCGACGGTGCGTGTTCCCTTATAGTATCTTCCGGCGTCTCGGCGCCGAAGGACGAATATAATAGATAATGGGAATCCGGAGAGAATGCCATGAAATATTTCGCAGCGCTTCTGATGATGAAAGACCCCGAGAAGAACCGCACCTTCCGCGAGCAGCATGTCGCCTTCCTGGCGGAAAGGGAGCAGCGGGGGGAGATCTTCGCCCGGGGGAAATTCCTCGACAACACCGGCGGGCTGGTGATTTACGTGGCCCCCTCGGCCGGGGAGGCGGAAAAGATCGCCGCGAGCGACCCTTACGTGGTCTCGGGCGCGCGCAGCCTGGAAGTCCACGAGTGGGACGTGAAGTTCACGCCCGTGGCCTAGGTTATTCCGGCGGGGTCCGGGAAAAGCGGTTTTCCAGCCCCCGGATCTTGCCGACCCGGCGCAGGTGGCGTTCCTCGCGCGAAAATTCGGCGCCCAGGTAGAGCCAGACGATGTCCTGGGCCAGGGCGGAGGCGATGATGCGCGCCCCCAGCACCAGGACGTTCATGTCGTCGTGCTCCACCCCCTGGTGCGCGGAGTAGCAGTCGTGGCAGACGGCGGCGCGGATCCCCGGGATCTTGTTGACCGCGACCACGGCGCCCACCCCGCTGCCGCAGATCAGGATGCCCCGGTCCGCCTCCCCCCGGACGACGGCCATTCCCAGCGCTTCGGCGATATCGGGGTAATCCACCGCCTCGGCGCTGTGGGTGCCGACGTCGGTCACCTCGTGCCCCATGGCCCGCACGTGGGCCAGGAGGGTCTGTTTCAGCTCAAATCCGGCATGGTCTGCACCGAGCACAACGCGCATATCCGATCTCCTCGCGAAGCGGCATTATAACGTCCCGGCCGCGGAAATAGCAGGGGGTTTGCGGCCGGCGCGCGATTTTCCCGGCCCGGATCCGCCATGGTTTGGTTTGACATCCGCCGCGGCGCCATCTACATTTGGCTTTTGGCAGGTTCTTGCGGTTTCCCCCGTCAACCCCTGGAGAATTTTCATGAGCCCTGACATGCCGGCGGCATCCTCCTCCTCCACGCTGGACCGGATGTGCGTGAATACCATCCGCGCCCTTTCCATCGACGCGGTCCAGAAGGCCAACAGCGGCCATCCCGGGCTGCCTCTCGGCGCCGCTCCCATGGCCTACGTCCTCTGGACCCGGTTCCTGAAGCACAACCCGGCCGACCCCGAATGGTGGGACCGCGACCGCTTCGTGCTCAGCGCCGGGCACGGGTCGATGCTCCTGTACAGCCTGCTGCACCTGACCGGCTACGACCTCCCGCTCGAGGAGATCATGAATTTCCGCCAGTGGGGGAGCCGGACCCCGGGCCATCCCGAGCGGGGCCACGTCCCGGGGGTGGAGGTGACGACGGGGCCCCTGGGTCAGGGGCTGGCCAACGGGGTGGGGATGGCCATGGCGGAGGCCCACCTGGCGGCGCGCTACAACCGCCCGGGGCACGACATCGTCGACCACACCACCTGGGTCCTGGCGGGGGACGGCGACCTGATGGAGGGGGTGGCGGCCGAAGCCGCTTCGCTCGCCGGCACCCTCCGGCTCGGCAAGCTCGTCTGCCTCTACGACGACAACCGCGTCTGCCTGGCCGGCACCACCAACCTCTCCTTCGGCGAGGACCGGGCCGCGCGCTTCGCAGCCTACGGCTGGCATACGGTGACGGTCGGGGACGGCAACGACCTGGAGGCGATCTCCGCGGCGCTCGCGGCGGCGAAGGCCGAAACCGGGCGCCCCTCCCTGGTCCTGGTCCGGACCGAGATCGGGTACGGGTCCCCCGGCAAGCAGGGGTCCTTCGAGGCACACGGCTCGCCGCTCGGGGCGGAGGAAGTCAAGCGGACCAAGCGTGCCCTGGGCTGGCCCGAGGAGCCCCCGTTCTACCTCCCCGGCGAGGCGGTCGAGTTCTTCCGCCGGTCGGCGGAGGCCGGCAGGGAGGCCGCGACCGGGTGGCGGCGGCGGATGGCGGCCTACGCGGCCGAATTCCCCGGGGAAGCGCGCGAGTTCGAACGGGCGATGCGGGGCGAACGGCCCGCCGGATGGGAGCGGAACCTCCCCGTCTTCGCCGCCGACCCGAAGGGGATGGCGACGCGGGCGGCTTCGGGCAAGGTGCTCAACGCGATCGCCCCGGTGCTGCCGGCGCTCATGGGGGGCTCGGCCGACCTGAACCCCTCGACGAAGACCGTCATCGGCAAGGGGGGGGATTTCGAGCCCCCCCAGAGCGTGCCGGAGCCCCTGCAGGGGACGGCGGGAGGCCCGTGGGGGTACGAGGGGCGCAACATCCACTTCGGCGTGCGCGAGCACGCCATGGGAGCGGCGGCCGTCGGCATGGCGGCCCACGGCGGGGTGATCCCCTACACGGCCACCTTCTTCGTCTTTTCCGATTACATGCGCCCGCCGCTGCGCCTGGCGGCCCTGATGGAACTGGGCGTCATCTTCGTCTTCACCCACGACAGCATCGGGGTGGGCGAGGACGGCCCCACGCACCAGCCGGTGGAGCACCTGGCCGCGCTGCGGGCCATCCCGAACCTGGTCGTGATCCGCCCCGCGGACGCCAACGAGACGGCCGAGGCCTGGCGCGTCGCGGTGGAGCACCGCCGCCGCCCGGTGGCGCTGGTCCTGACCCGGCAGGACACGCCGGTGCTCGACCGCGCGCTCTACGCCCCGGCCTCGCTCCTCGAGCGCGGGGGCTACGTCCTGGCCGACGCGGAGGGGGGCCGGCCGGAGCTGATCCTGATCGCCAGCGGTTCGGAGGTGGGGCTGGCGGTCGAGGCGCGGCTGCGGCTCCAGGCGAAGGGGATCGCCGTGCGCCTGGTGTCCCTGCCGAGCTGGGAGCTTTTCGACCTCCAGCCGGAGGAGTACCGCGAGTCGGTGCTCCCCCGCGCGGTGCGCGCCCGGCTCGCCGTCGAGGCCGGGATCAGCCAGGGGTGGCACAAGTACGTGGGGGACGCGGGGGAGATCCTCGCCCTGGACCGCTTCGGCGCCTCCGCCCCCGGCGACACCATGTTCGAGAAATTCGGCTTCACGGTCGACAACGTCGTGGAGCGCGCCCTGCGACTGGCCGGGAAATAGTCATTTCCGCCCCAGCCTTTTGAGCAGGGCCCGGGCCTGGCGGTGGGACCCCTCCGCGTCGGCCAGGGAGAGCACCGTCCGCAGTTCCCGTGCCGCTTCCTCGGGGCGGTGCAGCCAGATGTGGATCTTCCCGAGCGACAGGTGCGCCCGCGCCTTTTCCGCGGGTCCCGTCCGCGGATCGGCGAGGCAGCGCCGGAAACGCGCCGCGGCCAGGTCGTGGTGCTCCATGTGCATCAGCTGGGTGGCGAGGCTGAACCGGAACTCCCGGAGCGGGATCCGGTCGTAGTTGGGCTGCCGCTCGTCGGCCCGCCGCTCGATCTCGAGAAACGTCCGCGCCGCCTCGTCCCTCATCCCCGCCAGCTGCTCGATCTGCGCCACGTTCAGGGCCAGGAGGAAGCTCCGGGGGAAGTCCGCGTGCAGCGCGCGGGCGAGCTCCAGCCCCTGGGCGTAGCGCTCTTCGCGCACCTCGAGGATCATCCGGATGAGGGCGGCCTCGCTCCGCACGACCGTGCCGCGCTCCGCGGCCAGCCGGACCTGGTCGAGCCCCCGCCCGCGGTCCCCGCCCATCCCGATGACGGTGGTCATCCATTTCAGGTACCAGGGGACGCTGCCGGCGATATATTCGTAGACCCCGGTGATGAGGTAGGCGTCGTGGTAGGCGGGGTCCTCCCGGATCAGGTCCCTGGCCAGGGCGTAGGCCTTCCGGCCGCTGCGGAAGGCCTCGCGCAGGGAATGGTCGATGGTGACGGCGAAGGAGGCGCGCAGCCCGGCCGCGCTGGCCGTGAAATAGCGCGCGTCCCGGTCCCCGGGCGCCTCTGCCAGGATGGCCGCGGCGCGGCTCTCGCTCCTCGAGATTTCGCCGAGGAACGCGGCCCGCTCCCCCTCCGGCATGGCCAGGTCGGTCTTCCCGGCGAAATAGGAGGCGGACACGAAGCGGCCGAGGGTGAGGTCCTGCCGCCGCATCATCTCCTCCAGCCAGCGGATCGACGCCAGGTAGAGGGGGGGCGCCGGGTGGCCGGGGTATTCGCGCTCCAGGCCGAGGAATAGGGCGCGGGCCGGGGCGTAATCCTGGTTGAAGATGTGGACGAACCCCTCCTGGGCCCGGGCGACGAAGGCCGGGTCGCGGAGATCGCCCGCGTGCAGCCCGGAGGCCTGCGGCAGCCAGAGGGCCGCCAGCAACAATAAACGGGGCGTGAGTGTGCGCATAGGTTCCGCCGTCCGGATCGATGGGGGTGTCCGTTCCGGGAAAGTGTACCCCAACCGGCGGTGCGGCGCCGCGCCAATTCCGGGAAATTTCCCATCCTGATAATGAATAAAAATTCCGGTTCCCTTTTCAGGCGTTCGTGTCCGTCCTTGACTTGCGTCTGAAATAGTAGAAAATAGTAGGGCTATTTTGAGAAAAGGAGTGTTTTCATGACGACGACCCGAACCAACGGTTCCTACATTTTTACCTCTGAGTCGGTTACGGAGGGGCATCCGGACAAGGTGTGCGACTACATCGCCGATTCGGTCCTGGACGCCTATCTGGAGAAGGATCCGAAAAGCCGGGTCGCCTGTGAAGTCCTGTGCAAGGAAAACCTGGTCATCATCGCGGGGGAGATCACCTCGTCCGGCCGGGTGGATCATGAAGCGGTCGCCCGCCAGGCCGTGCGCGAAATCGGCTACCTCGACCCGTCGATCCCGTTCAATGCCGACGGCCTCAAGGTCCAGCAGTACGTGACCCGGCAGTCCCCGGAGATTTCCCAGGGGGTCGACGTCCACACCAACCTGGAAGCGGACCAGGGTGCGGGAGACCAGGGGATCATGTTCGGGTACGCGGCCGACGAGTCTCCCGAGCTGATGCCCCTGCCGATCCTCCTGGCCCACCGCCTGGCCCGGGGCCTGGCCGAAGACCGCCACAGCGGGAAATGCGCCTGGCTGCGCCCCGACGGCAAGACCCAGGTTTCGATCCGCTACGAGGACGACAGGCCGGTGGCCATCACCGACGTCATCGTCTCCCCGCAGCACGAGCCCTCCATTTCCAGGGAGGGGATCATCGCCTACGTGAACGAAGACCTCGCCCCGCGGATCCTGGGGGAGTGGTTCTCCAAGGACATCCGCTTCCACGTGAACCCCACGGGGAGCTTCGTCCTGGGCGGGCCCTCGGCCGACGCCGGGGTGACCGGGCGCAAGATCATCGTCGACACCTACGGCGGGGCGGGACGGCACGGCGGCGGCGCCTTCAGCGGGAAGGACCCCTCGAAGGTCGACCGCAGCGGCGCCTACTTCTGCCGCTACATCGCCCGGCAGATCATCCGGCAGGGGATGGCGCGCCGCGCCGAGATCCAGATCTCCTACGGCATCGGGATGGCCCGGCCCCTCTCGGTCAAGGTCGACACCTTCGGGACCGGCGACGACATCGCCGCGGCCGAGTACGTGAAGACGCTCGATTTCCGGCCGGTGGC
>CAZWXG010000020.1:6404-8234 GCA_964637825.1 uncultured Acidobacteriota bacterium | reverse complement strand
GTAAGGACGGCCGCCCCCTCGAGGCGGCCGTCGCGCAGCCGGGCCAGCGCCTCGTTGGCCTCCTCGAGCGGGAACGTTTCCACTTCCGTCACCACCGGCACCCTGGGCGCGAGGGCGAAGAACTCCTCGCCGTCGCGGCGCGTGAGGTTGGCCACCGAGCGCACGACGCGCTCCCCCCAGAGCAGCTCGTAGGGGAAGGAGGGAATGTCGCTCATGTGAATCCCCCCGCACACGACCACCCCCCCCTTGCCGACGGCGCGCAGGGCCGCGGGGAGGAGTTCCCCCACCGGGGCGAAGATCAGGGCCGCGTCGAGAGGTTCCGGCGGCGCTTCCAGCGAATTCCCCGCCCATACCGCCCCCAGCCGGAGCGCGAACCGCTCTGCGCGCGTGTCGCCGGGGCGGGTGAAGGCGTAGACCCTCCTCCCCTGCCAGGCGGCGATTTGGGCGACGATGTGGGCCGCCCCCCCGAAGCCGTAGATCCCGATCCGCTCCGCCCCCTCCCCCGCCATCCTGTAGGTCCGGTACCCGATCAGGCCCGCGCAGAGCAGCGGCGCGGCGTCCGCGTCGCCGTACCCTTCCGGGATCGGGAAACAGTAGCGCGCCTCCGCGACCGCGTATTCGGCGTACCCCCCGTCGAGGGTGTAGCCGGTGAACCCCGGCTCGTCGCAGAGATTTTCCCGCCCGGAGCGGCAGAACCGGCACCGCCGGCAGGTGCGCCCCAGCCAGGGGACGCCGACGCGGTCCCCGGGCCGGAAGGGGCCCGCTTCCGCGTCCACGACGGTCCCGACGATTTCGTGCCCCGGGATGACGGGGAGTCTGGGTTCGGGGAGGTCCCCGTCCAGGAGGTGCAGGTCGGTCCGGCAGACGCCGCAGGCCCGTACCTTGACGAGCAGCTGGCCGGGGCCGGGGCGGGGGACGGGGAGCTGCATGAGCCGGAGACCCCGGCCGGGGGCCTCCAGCACCATCGCCTTCATGGTCGCGGGAAGGTTCACGCGTCCTCCTTCACGCCGGTCTCACTCGGGGCGCGGGGGTTCCCCGGCGTTCTTCTGCAGCCCGGCGAGGGTCTCGTCGATCTGCCCGACCTCCTCCTCGGTCGCGTAGCGCCGGGCCCGGTTGAGGGAGGCGACGGCGGCGGGGGTGTCCCCCTCCATGGCGTCGATGAGGCCCAGGTTGAAATGGGCGCCCGCGCTGCACGGCTCGATCGCCGCGGCGAAGTCGTAATGCAGGCGGGCGAGCCGGAGGTCCCCCGCCTCGAAGTAGATGTGGCCCAGGTTGAAATGGGATTCGAAATGGCGCTCGTCGTGCTGCAGCGAACGGGTGAAATGGTCGAACGCCCTGGGGATGTTGTTCTTCTCGTACGCCATGATCCCCAGGTTGCAGTAGGCGTCGGCCACGCACTCCCCCTCCTCGATGGCCCGCCGGTACATCGCGGGCGCGCGCGGGTCGTTCTGTTCGTGGAGGATCAGCGCCTCCTCGAAGGGGCTCATCCGGACCGGCAGCGGGATCAGCATCCCCCCCCGTTCGGGGAAGAGGTTGAGCTGGCCGTTCAGCTCCGCCTCGATCTGGCGCATGCTCAGGCCGCGGCTGCGCAGTTCGCGCGCGCGGCGGAACCGGGTGAGGGCGTGGAAATCGAAGCGCAGCTCCCCGGTCTCGTCGGGCTCGGCCGCCCGCACCATCCCCTCGCGCGTCCAGCGCCGGATGAAATGTTCGCTCAGCCCGAACTGGCGGCTGATCTCGCGCACGGTGTAGGTCGACTGCACGCGCTCGAGCCTTTTCGACGCGCCGCCGCCGGGAAACGAAACGATCACGCTCATAAGCATCCTGCCCAGG
>CAZWXG010000020.1:0-6304 GCA_964637825.1 uncultured Acidobacteriota bacterium | reverse complement strand
GCTTCTGCTCCTTGTCGTAGCGCTCCTCGCGCGCCTCTTTGATGTCGCGGACCAGTTCCTCCTCCTTCTCGTCCGCCAGCTTGCGCACGTTGCGCAGGGAGTCCTTCAGCTCCTGCGTCATCTCCTGGAACCGTTCGACGGTGCGGATGACGTGGGGCGTGATCAGGATGATGAGCTCCGTGCGGTGGTTCTTCCGGATGGTGGCGCCGAACAGGCTGCCGAGGATGGGGATGTCCGAGAGGAAGGGGATGCCGCCGCGGGACACGTCGTTCTTGTCGCGGATGAGGCCGGCGATGGCCACCGTCTCCCCGTCCTTGACCGACAGGGTGGTCATGACGTTGGTCTTGGAGAAGGTGGGGGCCGTCTGCCCGTCGCCGAACTCGATGCCGGCCCCGATGCTGCTGACCTCCTGGGTGATGTCCAGGGTCACCGACCCGGAGGCCGAGATCCGCGGGACGACGATGAGGGAGATGCCGGTGTCGCGGTACTGCACGTTGGTGGTGCTCCCGGAGGTGGTGGTGAAGCTCCCGGCCGGGTAGGGGACCTCGCTCCCCACGATGATGCTCGCCTGCGTGCCGTCGAGCGCGAGCACGGACGGGGCCTCCAGGATCTTCACCCGGGTCTTGGTGCGCAGGGCTTCCAGGGCGAGCATGATCTGGCGCGAATTGCCGACGAAGGCGAAGGTGTTGGCCGACAGCTTGCCCGAGGTGGGGGAGATGCCGCCCGTCGTCAGGTTCCCGTCGGTGCGGGCCTGCAGTTCGGCGTTGACCCCGAAGCTCAGGTCGTCGGTCAGGTCCACCTCGAAGATCCGGGCGTCGATGATGGCCTGGCGCGGGAGCACGTCCATCTTCTTGATGGTCTCGGAGATGTAGGCGTAGTCGGCGGGGGTGGACTGGATGATGAGGGAGTTGTTGATGTCGTCCACCACCAGGCGGACGATGTCCTGCAGCCCGCTGAAGGTGCCCCCCCGCAGGATCTGGGACGTGATCGAACGGGAGACGTTGAGCTGGGGGCCGAGGCGCTGGGAACTCCCGAAGGAGCCGCTCCCCATGTACCCGTCGTTACCCCCGGAACCGAAGCCCTGGTTGTCCGTCAGCGACCCCTGGCTCCCGGAGCGGCCGGAGGAGGAGGACCCGAACGCGTTCGGCCGGGAGGAGAGGGAGGCGAGCCCCTGCGCCCCCTGCTGCTGCGCCGTCCCGCCCGCCGGGGCGGACGTCGCGGACTCGGACGACTCCTCGCCGCCGAAGAGGGCCGCGACCATCATGGCGATGTTGGATGCGGTCGAGTTCTGGACGACGTAGACGAAGGTCTGGAATTTCTTCCCCGAGGTGGCGTCCAGTTCCCGGATCCAGCGTTTGACCTCCTCGAGCCCCCGCTTGCTGCTCGCCATGACGAAGATGGTGTTCATGCGGTCCAGCGAGGCGAAGGAGATCCCCGTGGCCGCGTCCTTGGCGCCGCTCCCGAAGATCTTCGCCAGGTCCTCGGCCACGTCCGCCGAGGAGTTGTTCTCGACCTTGACCAGTTCCACCAGGTCGGGGTCGAGGTAGCTGCTGTCGAGCATCCGGATGATCTGGAGCACCTTGGCGGCGCTGTCGGAGTAGTCGGTCAGGATCAGCATGTTCAGCCGCTCGTAGGGCATGATCACGCCCCCCTCGGTCATGAAGAGCTTGATCGGCTCGATCAGGTCCTTGACCGGCACGAATTCGGCGCGGATGACGTGGGTCATCAGCCGCGGGGCGGAGTCCCCGCCCGCCCGCGCGGGTGAGGGGACGGCCAGCATGTCCTTCGGGGCGCCCGGCCCGGCCGGCTGCGCCGCGGGCGCTTCCCCGGGTGCGGGGAGCTGTTCGATGATGTCGACGCCGCTCTTGAGGGCCGAGGAGATGGGGACGACCTGGTAGATGCCCCTCTGCTCGACGAGGGCCGCGTTCTTGCTCTTGAGGATCAGGTTGAAGAGGGGAAAGAGATCCTCCCGCGCCATCGGGGCGGCGCTCACGAGGTTCACGTTCCCCCGGACGTCCGAGTCGATCACGATGGGCGTCAGCCCCAGGATGGCGCCGACCTGGTTGACGAAATCGTACAGCGGGAGGTTGTCGAAATTGAGCGTGACCTTCTGCCCGCCGCCCGTGGTGCGGATCCTCGCGGCCTCGGGTACCGGTGCCGTCGGCGGGCTGGGGGGGGCGGCTTCGGCGGGGGCCCCTGCGGGGGGGGCCGCCGTGGCTGGGGCCGCGGAAGGCTGGACCTCGGGCCGGGTGCGCTGCATCTGCTGGCGCAGGCGCTCGATCGCCTCCCGGCGCTGGCTTTCCGACGTGGGAGGCCGGCCCGGCTCCTGGACCGCCCATCCCGCGGAGTAGAGGGCGCCCAGGATCAGCGACGTGCAGATGATAACCGTAAAACTCCAGGATCTCCCGATGCGTGTGGCCATGTAAGCTTTCCTCTCCATGAGAGCGTCTGCGTGCAAAATCGGTGCGGCTTCCGTTCCCGGCCGGCCGCCGGTCAGTTCCGGTCCGGCCGGACGATGTCGCCGAACGGGGTCCGCACGACGCGGCTCCCCCCCGGACCCGGCGGCGGAGCCGGAGGCTGAGCCGGCTCCTGCGGGGTGCCCGGTTCCTGCGGCGGCGCGACGGGCGGCCGCCCCGCGACCGCTCCCGGCAGGGCGATGGTCTGCGTCCGGGTCTGGGGCGACGCCGGCGCGGCGGCGGGAACGGCCGCCCGCCCCGGGGTCCCGCCCCCCGCCGCCTGCACCGTGATCGGCGTGCCGCCCGCGGCGGCGCCGCCCCCGAAGGAGACGACGCGGGTGGACAGGATGGGCGTCTTCCCCGCCTGGGCCCCCTTGGAACCCTCGTGCAGGGGGATGATCTCCCTGCGCCCGCCGTTTTCGAGCACGATGTGGCCCGGCGCGATCTCCGTGATCCGGAATCCGCGGTAGACGTCCCCGACCCGCTTCGATTCGGTCCGTCTCCCCTCCCGGGCCGGCGTCCCGGGATCGATGATGAGCGCCCGGCGCAGGTCCCCCGCGATGGTGACCCCGACCAGGATCGGTTTCGGCTGCAGCTGCGGCGCCTGCTGGGGGACGGCCTCCTGCGGTTCGGCGAGGCTGCGGGTGTCGGAGAAAATGGTCCGCTCCGGGATCACGGCGAAATCGGCGGATCCGGCGCCCCTCTCCGGCTGCGGCGCGACCACGGCCCTCCCCTGGTCCGCCGGCCGGCGCTCCCCGGCGGGCTGGATCCGGGCCGGGTCGTGGTCGGCGGCGAAGCGAAGGATCGAGGCCCGGAGCTGCCAGCCGAGCAGCAGCGCGCAGGCAATCAACAGCACATCAATCGCAATCCACCTTTTTGCCATTCTCTGTTCCTATCGCTCCGGCCCTGTTTCCGGAGCCGCGGGGGGCTCGAGGAGGGCGGCGGTTTCCGGCGCGGAGCCTGCCGCCGGCGCCGGGCTCCGGGACCCGATGTAGCCCGTGACGGTCAGGCTGGGCCGGATCTCGTACCTGCGCTGAATGCGAAAGCTGTTGATGACCAGCTCCTCGACTTTCAGAAACTTATCGTAATTTTCGATGGCGGTCAAAAAGTTCACCAGCTGCCCGAGGTCGCAGCGGGTTTCGATGCGGACCGACACCCGGGTGACCGCGGGGTTGTCCGGGAGCGCCCTCTCCGGGAGGGTGTTCTTCTGGGTGATCTCCACCCCGCTCTGGTCGGCGAAATCCTTGAGCACCTTCTGCAGTTCGGCGCTCGCCACGCTCGAGTTGTCCCCGGGGAGGAGGCGCGTGCGCGCCAGCGCCAGGCGCCGGCCGTGCTGCCCGGCCCGCTGCCCGGAGCCGTCCTCGCGACTCAGGACTTCGCGCTGGGCGAGCAGCATCCGCTTCTTGAATTCCACGTCCCCGGCGAGCTTTTCGCGGTCCGGCACCACGGAGGTGAAGAGGTAGAAGAGGCCGATCGCGACGGCGATGACGGCGCCGGCAAGGAGGACCCTTTTTTCTCTGGCGGTCAGCTTCACGGTGTGTTCTCCAGTTTCGCTTCGAAGGTGAACCGGTCCCGGCCCGTTTGCGTATCGCGGTAGATCGTCCCCTTCTGGGCGACGTCGCGCAGGAGCGGGGATCTCTCCAGCAGGGGGATCAGCTCCGAGGAGGATCCGCTCAGCCCCACCAGTTGAATCGTGCCGTCGCGGTTGCTGTAGCTGGTCAGAAAGGTGTCGGAGGGGAGGACCAGCGTCAGTTGCTGCAGGACCTCGAGGTTCCGGTCCCGGGAGGAGAGGAGCGCTTCCATGCTCCTGGCCTTCTGCTCCAGTTCGGCCGCCTCGCGCTCGAGCGCCTTGACCCGGCCGACCGGGCCCTCGAGCGCCCGGATCTCCCTGTCGAGGGTGGAGGAGAGGATCCGGTTCTGCACGATCGGCCGCAGGGCCAGGCCCGCGAGCAGGAGGAGGATGACGCCCCCCAGGATCGCCGCCGGGATCTGGGCCCAGCGCATCCGCCGCCGGCGGATCTCCGCGGGGAGGAGGTTGACCCGGAGCGCCGGGTTGCGCGCGCTGCCGGTATGGGCCAGCCCCAGCGCCGCGGCGGCCTCCCGGAGGCGGGCCCGGGTCTCGAGCGGGGCGGAGATCCGCAGCGATTCCTCGAGCAGTTCGCGGTCCGGGATGCGGGCCCGGATCTCCTCGCCGACCGCGGCGGCCGATTCCCCGGTCAGGACGATCCGGTCGACCGTCTGCTCGGGGCCGAGGCGCATCCCGGAGAGCGCCTCGGAAACCTCCCCCGCGAACAGGTCGCCCCAGCTCCGGCCGTTCTCCCTGGTCGCCTCCCGGCTGTGGACGAGTTTCCCCCCCCGGAGCGCCAGGATCTCCAGGCGCCCGGTCCCGCAGTCGGCCAGGAGGCAGGTCTGGTGCTCCGCGCCCCGGGAGCCGGCCAGGAAGAGGTTGGCGAGGCCGATCGAAGCCGGGACCACCGCCGCGGGGTGGAGGTCGAAGTTCGCCAGCAGCCGGAGGTAGCCGTCCACCACGCTCTTCGGGACCATGACCAGCAGCAGGGCGATCCTGCGGGCGCGGGCCGCGTCGTCGAGCGGGAGGTGGTCGAAATAGTAGCTTTCCTCGTCCGTGGGGGCGTAGGACTGGACCTGGTAGGCGAGGACCTGCCCGAGGTCGTCCTTCACCTCGGCGGGGAGGTCGATCTGCCGCAGGAGCACCTCCCGGCGGGGGATCCCGAGCACGACGTTGTCCCTCCCGAGCCCCTTCTCGCGGAAGAACCGGTGGATCTCGCGCCGCACCTCGTCGGAGGGGCGGGTGGCGTAATCGGCGATGCGCGCGAAATGGGTGAAGGTCCCCCCGGAAAAATTCCCCTCGAGCGAGGCGATCACGAGATCGTTCCCCCGCGGCTCGATGCCTATGCCGGTCCTCAGGTAGATCATGGCGTCATGCTTTCGTAATCGGATACGTTTTCGTTCCAGTACAGCGTCTGGTAGGGTGCCGTCGCGCCCGGGCTGAGACTGATTATAGTGCGGATGACCCTGCGCGCCTTACTATTTTCTTCGCGCGCCTCCGCCGTGAGGGTGAAGATGCCGGTCTGCGCCGTGGTGAGCTGCGCCCCCCAGGTTCCGACCGGGAAGGGGATGGAGCTTCTCATCTCGGCGATATCCCGGAACGGCCGGATCTTCCGCTGCTCGTAAATCGCCCGCGCCGCGTCCTCCGGTATCCCGGGGATGGACAGGAGCACGGGCAGGGGGGCGTGGTTGACGTTCACCTGGCCGCGCGTGGAATAGACGGTCAGCAGCCGCGCCAGGCCGGTGCGGTACACCGGGGCTCCGTCCGCCCCCTTCTCGTAGCGGCCGTAAAAATAATCCGGCGTGACGCCGCGCACCAGCAGGAGCTCCTCGGTGGTGTCGATCCTCCCGTTTTTCGCCCCGTAGGGGGGGTCCAGCGCCTGGTAATAGTCGTCCTCGGCCCCGTTGGTCCGGTGCGCCGTGTCCTGGTCCTTCCAGTCCAGGATCGATTCGAGGATGATCCCGGAGTCCGGCTGGGGGATGCCGGCGGCCGCAATCAGCGCCGCGAGCTGGGCTTCGGAGACCAGGTTGACGTTGAGTTTGCCCGATTCGTCCTGGATCTCCACCTCGTAGACACTCCCGGCGAAGGTCCCCCGGAGGCTGCCCGCCTCGATCGGGTCCGGCTCCTGCGTCGAGTCCGCCGGCCGCGCGGAGCGGGTGTACTGCCGGGCCAGCAGGCGGTAGACGGCGGTCTCGATTCCGGCCCGGGCCGCAAAGCCCGCTCTTTCCAGCGACTGGTTGTTGCGCGCGGCGGTCACCTCCACGAAGCTCTCCCGGGCGAA
>CAZWXG010000019.1:0-29451 GCA_964637825.1 uncultured Acidobacteriota bacterium | reverse complement strand
AGGCGGGTCCGGACCCGCCTGCCGCCAGGCATGGGGCGTTGTCAGTAGAGCCTGAAGAACAGCGTCCTGCCGCGGCCTGTGGCGCCCCCCGTATCCGGATCGAACACCATGACCGGCTTCGGGTCCTTCGCCTCCACCGCAAAGGCCACCCAACCTTCGACCGACCCGCCCGGCTTCACGATCCCGGCCAGGGGCGGGGCGGGCACCTTGACCGGCACCCGCTCATACTCGGTCAGGTCCTCCGAGAGCGCGACCCATTCGAGCGGCGCCTCCCCGAGGGTGAAGGTGAGGGTATCGCTGACGGCCCTCCCCTTCAGTTCGAACTTGACCCGCGCCAGGATGTATTCCATCCCCGCCCGGGGTGCCGGGTTGCCCGGATCGGCCGCCTTGAGGCGCTCGAGCGCCCCAGGGCCGCGCACGGTGTCGACCACGGTGATGGCGATGTCGTAGATGTTCGAATAGACCGACCCGAGTTCGACCATCGACCGCACCCGGGAACCGATGGCAGCCGGTTTCGTCGAGGAATTCTCCTGCGCCGCCGCCGGCTCGAGCCCGATCGCGGCCGCCAGCGCCAGGATCCCTGCCATAAACACTGCGAATCTTCTTTTCATAGCTCTCCTCTTCCTATCTCCAGTCATCCACGCTGGCGCTCCCCACATAGCCGAAATCCCCGCCGGACCAGAAGGTGTTCGTGCCCCCTCCCGTGACGACGATTTCGATGGATGTGGAGGTCTCGTTGCTGTCCCTGGACGCCATGAACGCCGGGTTGCGCCCGGCGGCGGCGCCGCGGGTGTACCGGGAAACGGGGACCACCGCCCCCCTGCCCTGGCGGAGCCAGCCGGCGTAGGGTTCCACCCCCTTTTTCGCCTGCTCCAGCGCCTTTTCGTTCTGTGACCAGTAGAGCCACCCCGGCGTTCCGGTGTTTTCAGCAAGGTATTTCGCGAACGATTCCTTGGTGGGGTGGCCGCTCGCCGCCACGTCCGCCGCGACGATCGGGTCGAGGACGAGCGTGGCCTGGGTGGTGCCGAAGGAGAAGAAATGCTCGAGCCACCCCCGGATCACCTCGTAAATCGGCAGCGGCGAGTACCACGCGATGTCGCTCATGCTCCAGCCGCTGAAGACGCTGACGACGCTGTCCGACTTCTTGAATCCCTTCTGCACGTGAAGCGGCTTCCAGCCGGCCGGCAGCCCCGCCTCGTTTTCCGGGAAACAGAGGTTGTTGTAGTTCAGGGGGTTCCCCTGGCTCCCGAGGTAGGTTTCCCCCGGCTTCCCCGAACCGCCGAGATTCTTGGACATCAGGGTCCAGCACCGGCCGATGGCGCTGTTGGCCCGGCTGACCGGTCCCATCGCCCCGATCCCCGTATTCATCCCGATCTCGTCCACGACCGGCCCGTTGACCACGACCATCCGGGCGAAGGAGGAAGTGGAACTGAACATCGAGGTGACCCCCTTGCCCGCCAGGGCCAGGATCGTGGGGAAATATTCCGGCCTGGCGCCCGCCATCACGGCGTTCACGGCCACCATCTCGACGGTGTAATACCAGGCTTCGTGCGGGGGGGAGGGGCGCATCTGCCCCACCCACTCGTCCGGCTGGCGGCTGGTGGCCCTCAGCATCTCGGCGACCTTTTCCTCGGTCGGAAGGATGACGGGATTGCCGTCGGTGAATCCCTGCTCGTGGAAATACTCCATGAGATGCTCGGGGGTATCGGGCGGCAGCAGCCGCGTCCGCTCCTCCCGCGGGAGAAAACCGGCCTTGCTGTCCTCGGCCGAAAGGGGGCGGCTCAGTCCGGCGTAGATCTGCCCGAGCATCGGCTGGCCCGAGTTGGGATCGTTCCCGGCGATATACTGGCGGCACAGTTCCGCGGGACGGTCGGTGATGGGGTGGGGGGTATAGGTGATCCGCATGTTGGGGATCCCCTTCTTGTAGGAGATCGTGGTCACGAGCTCCTTGAAACGCGCCGTGATGATGGGGACCGCGGGTACGCCCATTCTCTCGAGGGTCACTGCATGGCCGACGACCGCCGGCGAGCAGCTGCTTCAATGCCCCACGAGGACGATGGCCCCCGCGGCCTTCGCCTTGACCTCCTTCCAGAGGTTCGGGTCGTCATCCATGTACCCGCCGAACTTTTCCTTCAGTACCCAGGTCGTCGCGGGATACTTCGCCTTGAGGGCCGCATGGAGCTCCTCGACGAAGGGCTTCGTGTTCGGGTACTTGGTGTCGACGATGTAGACCGTCTTGCCGTCGAGCGAAGCGGGACGCGCCGCCATGGGAATCTTGCGAATTTCGGGCTTGATCCCCTGGGGATTCATCACCACTATCCGGGCCGGGTCCGCCGTCCATCCGATCGACGCGGCCGCAGCCACCATGAGGGCGAGGCCCAGTATTTTGACCGCCGTGCTTTTCATACCGCCAACCTCCCGCTGAATGAGTTGGAGCCGCCGCTTCGGATCTCCCCGCGTGGCCCTGGGGGCCTATTAAAGCACAAAGCGGCTCCGATCCCCCCTCCAAATCGGACGCCCGGCCCCGGAAAGACCGGCGCGGGGAAAAAGGGAGCGTCCATTAGGCCATCGGGCTCCGCGTGTGGTATCCTTCGTTGTTTGGTGAAAGATGAATTCAAGACGCAATCCCTGCACCCCGACGCCGGTTTGTCCCCATGCATGAATTGGGCATCGCACAGAACATCCTGGACATCGTCCGGCAATCGGTTCCCGAAAACCTGGCCCCGGATATCCGAAAGATCAGGATCCGGGTCGGGCAGTTCGCGGGGGTGATCCCCGATTCGCTCGATTTCTGCTTCGGCGTGATGGCGGGGGAATCGGAAATGAAGCAGGCGGCGCTCCTCATCGAGGAGGTACCCACGGCCTGCCGCTGCCGGGATTGCGGGCGCGATTTCACGATGGAGGAATGGGTGTTCCTCTGCCCTCACTGCGGCGGCGCCGATCTGGAGGTGATCTCGGGCAAGGAACTGGAGGTCGTGGACATCGAACTGGTGGATCACGGCGGTGAGGCCTGATGAGCATCATAACCGTTGAGCGGAAGGTACTGGAAAAGAACGACCAGATCGCCGAGCGGAACCGGAGCTTCTTCCGGGACCGGGGGATCTTCGTCCTGAACCTCGTCAGCAGCCCGGGGGCCGGGAAGACCAGCATCCTGGAGCGGACTTTCGAGCGGATGCGGGACGGCTGCAGGATGGCCGTCATCGAGGGGGACGTCCAGACCGACCTGGACGCGCAGCGGGTGGCCCAGTACCAGGTCCCCGTCGTCCAGATCGTGACCATGGGGGGGTGCCATCTCGAGGCGGGCCTGGTGGCCGACGCCATGGGGAAACTGGACCTGGACCGCACCGACCTGCTGTTCATCGAAAACGTCGGCAACCTGGTCTGCCCCTCCGGTTACGACCTGGGGGAGGCGCTGAAGGTGGTGGTCCTGAGCACGACCGAGGGGGACGACAAGCCGCTGAAATACCCGGCGATGTTCCGCAACGCGTCGGTCCTCATCATCAACAAGACCGACCTGATCCCCTACGTGAACTGCCGGCTCGACGTCCTGCGGGGCAACGCCCTGAAAATCAACCCCGATCTCCGGGTTTTCGAAATATCCTGCCAGACGGGCGCCGGGATCGACGCCTGGTGTGAATGGCTCAGGGGGAAGGACGCTCGAGGGCAGTGATCCAGAGGATGCAGATCGCCATCCAGGGAGCGGTGCAGGGGGTCGGGTTCCGCCCCTTCATCTACCGGCTCGCTTCCGGGATGGGGCTCGCGGGATGGGTCCGGAATTCCTCCCGGGGCGTCTTCATCGAGGTCGAAGGGGAACGGCCGCTGCTCGACGCCTTCCTCCTCCGGATCGACAGGGAAAAGCCGGCGCTCTCCTTCATCCAGAGCCTCGAATTCTCCCTCCTGGACCCGGCCCATTTCGAGGGGTTCGCAATCCGGCCCAGCCTCGCGGCCGGGGAGAAGGACGCCCTGATCCTGCCCGATATCGCCACCTGCGACGCCTGCGTCCGGGAGATCCTGGACCCCGCCAACCGCCGCTACCGCTACCCGTTCACCAACTGCACCCACTGCGGCCCGCGCTTCACGATCATCGAGTCCCTCCCGTACGACCGGCCCGGCACCTCCATGAAGGCGTTCGCGATGTGCCCCCGGTGCCGGGCCGAGTACGAGGATCCGGCCGACCGCCGTTTCCACGCCCAGCCGAACGCCTGCCCCGCGTGCGGCCCGCGCCTCGGGCTGCGGGACGGCGCCGGACGGACCCTCGCCGAAGAGGGCGCGGCGCTCGCGGCGGCGGCCGCGGCGGTGCTCGGGGGGAAGGTCGTCGCCGTCAAGGGCCTGGGGGGCTTTCACCTCATCGCCGACGCCTCCAGCGCGCGATCGGTCGAAACCCTCCGGCAGCGGAAGCACCGGGAGGAAAAACCGTTCGCCCTCATGTTCCCGTCGCTCGACGCGGTGCGGGCCGAGTGCCTCGTCTCCCCGCTCGAGGAGCGGGCGCTCACGTCCCCCCAGTCCCCCATCGTCCTCCTCTCGAGGAGAACCGGTCTCCCGTCCCCCCTGCCCGAAAACCTGGCGCCGGGAAACCCCTGCCTGGGGGTGATGCTCCCCTACACCCCGCTGCACCACCTGCTGATGCGCGAGATCGGCCGCCCCGTCATCGCCACCAGCGGGAACCTGGCGGACGAACCGATCTGCATCGACGAGGGGGAGGCCCTCGGGCGCCTGGCGGGAATCGCCGATCTCTTTCTCGTCCACGACCGGCCCATCGTGCGCCACGCGGACGATTCCATCGTCCGGATCGTCCTGGGGCGCGAGCTCGTCCTGCGCCGGGCGCGCGGCTACGCCCCCCTCCCCTTGCGCCCGCACGGGACCGTTTCCGACATCCTCGCCGTCGGCGCCCACCTGAAAAACACCATCGCCGTCTCGGTCGGCGGCAACGTCTTTCTCAGCCAGCACATCGGGGACCTGGAAACGGAGGCGTCGACCGGGGCCTTTCGCGCCGCGATCGAGAGTTTCCTGCGCCTCTATGCGATGCAGCCGAAGTGGGTCGCCGCCGACATGCATCCCGATTACGCGTCGAGCCGCTATGCCCGGGCCTCGGGCATCCCCCTGATCGAAATCCAGCACCACCACGCCCACGTCGCCGCCTGCATGGCGGAAAACGAACTGGAGGGGGAGGTCCTCGGGGTCTGCTGGGACGGCACCGGGTACGGGGAGGACGGCACCGTCTGGGGAGGGGAATTCCTGCGCACCGAAGGGGCCGGGTTCGCCCGGGCGGCCACTTTCCGCCGGTTCCGGCTGCCGGGGAGCGAGCGGGCGGTCAGGGAGCCGCGGCGCGCGGCCCTCGGGGCGCTGCATGAGATCATGGGCGACGCCGTCTTCGGGGAGACCGATCTCGCCCCGATCCGTGCCTTCGACGCGGCGGAAATCCCGGTCCTCGGGAGGATGCTCGCGCGGGGGATCCAGTCCCCCTGGACGACGAGCGCGGGGCGCCTCTTCGACGCGGTGGCTTCCCTTGCCGGGTTGCGCCAGAAGCTCCGGTTCGAAGGGCAGGCGGCCATGGAGCTCGAGTCCGCCGCCGGCGGGGGGGAGACCGGGGGCTCCTACCCCTTCGAGCTCCGGCTTTCGGAGCGCGCCCAAGCGGGCCCGCTCATCGTGGACTGGGAACCGCTGCTCCGGGCCGTCATCGCCGACGTCCGCGCCGCCGTCCCCCCGGCGACCATCGCCGCGAGGTTTCACAACGCGCTGGCGGACATCATCGTGGCGGTGGCGCACAAAATGGAAGTGCCCCGCATAGTCTTGACCGGCGGCTGCTTCCAAAACAGAATACTGTTGGAGGGGGCCGTGGGGAGGCTCAACGCGGAGGGGTTTCGCCCCTACTGGCACCAGCGGGTCCCGCCCAACGACGGCGGCATCGCGCTGGGGCAGATCGCGGCGGCATCGCTCGTGATCGCCGCGGGCGGCGGGAACGATTTCACCACGAGGGGAGGGGGCCATGTGCCTTGCGGTTCCGGGAAAGATTGAGAGCATCGACGGCGCCGATCCGGTATTTCGCAGCGGAAAGGTCAATTTCGGCGGGATCCTCAAGGAGGTCAACCTCGCCTACGTGCCGGAGGCGAACATAGGCGACTATGTCCTCGTGCATGTCGGGTTCGCCATCAGCACCATCGACGAGGCGCAGGCGAAGGAAACGCTCTCCTACCTCGAGGAGATGGACCGGCTGGCCGGGATGGAAAACCGATGAAGCATATCGACGAATACCGCGACGGGAACGCCGCCCGGGCCTATGCGGAGGCGATCGGCAGGATCACCACCCGGCCCTGGACGATCATGGAAGTCTGCGGCGGGCAGACCCACTCCATCGTCAAGTTCGGCATCGACGAACTGCTCCCCCCGGCCGTCACCCTGGTCCACGGCCCCGGCTGCCCCGTCTGCGTCACGCCGCTCGAACTGATCGAGAAGGCGATCGAGATCGCCTCCATCCCCGGGGTATGTTTCTGTTCCTTCGGGGATATGCTGCGGGTCCCGGGGGTTTCGCGCGACCTCCTCTCGGTGAAGGCGGCGGGGGGGGACGTGCGCATCGTCTACTCGCCGCTGGACGCGCTCAGGCTGGCCGCGGACCAACCCGGGCGCGAGGTGGTGTTCTTTGCCGTGGGATTCGAAACCACGGCGCCCGCCGTCGCCATGGCCGCGTACCAGGCGGTCCGGCAGGGGGTAGGCAATTTTTCCCTGCTGGTGTCCCACGTCCGGGTCCCCCCGGCGATGGAGGCCGTCCTCTCCTCCCCGGACAACCGCGTACAGGGCTTTCTGGCGGCGGGGCATGTGTGCGCCGTGATGGGAACGGCCGAATACGGGCCGATCGCCTCCCGCTACCACGTCCCCGTCGTCGTCACGGGATTCGAACCGGTCGATATCCTGCAGGGCATCCACATGTGCCTGCGCCAGCTGGAACAGGGGCGGGCCGAGGTGGAAAACCAGTATGCCCGGTCGGTGCGCCCCGAAGGGAATCCCGCCGCCCAAAAGCTGATCCGGGAGGTATTCCAGGTGGTCCCGCGCAAATGGCGCGGGGTCGGGGAGATCGCCCGGAGCGGCTTGGGGCTCCGCGAAGCCTATGCCTCGCTCGACGCCGAAACCCGTTTCGGCGTCGCCCATCACACGACCGAGGAGCCGCCCGAATGCCGCAGCGGCCTGGTCCTGAGGGGGATCCTGAAACCCCACGAATGCCCCGAGTTCGGCGCCCGCTGCACCCCCGAACACCCCCTGGGGGCGACCATGGTGTCCTCCGAGGGGGCTTGCGCCGCCTATTACCACTACCGGAGAAGAAGAGGCTGACGTCCAGCCGTCCAGAGGGAGCTCCCCGTGAAGACCGAAAACTCGTTCGTCTGTCCCATACCCATTCAACAGTATCCCCAGGTGCTGCTGGCCCACGGCGGCGGGGGGACCCTGACGCACCAGCTGATCGAAAAGATGTTCCTCCCCGCCTTCGGCAACCCCCTCCTCGGCGCCCGGCACGACGGGGCGGTCTTCGACGCCCCGGGGGGCAGGATGGCTTTCACGACCGACTCCTACGTGGTCCGTCCCCTCTTTTTCCCGGGCGGCGACATCGGCGCCCTCGCGGTCAACGGCACGGTGAACGACCTGGCGATGTGCGGCGCCCGCCCTCTCTACCTGAGCGCGGGCTTCATCATCGAGGAGGGGCTCCCGATGGACACCCTCTGGAGGGTGGTCCAGTCCATGAAGCGGGCGGCCGACGAAGCCGGCGTCCAGCTCGTGACCGGGGACACCAAGGTCGTCGACCGGGGAAAGGGGGACGGGATCTTCATCAATACTGCGGGAATCGGCGCCGTCCGGCCCGGCCCGGCGATCGCACCCTCCTCGGTGCGGGCGGGGGACCGGATCCTGCTGAGCGGGGATATCGGGCGGCACGGGATCGCCATCATGGCCGTGCGCGAGGGGCTGGAGTTCGAGACCACCATCACCAGCGATTGCGCCCCGCTCGCCGGGATCGTGGCGGCGCTCTGCGATGCCGGGATCGACATCCATTGCATGCGTGACCTCACCCGGGGCGGTCTGGCCAGCACCCTGGTGGAGATCGCCGAAGCCACCGCCCTGCAGTGCGAGATCGAGGAGGTGTCCGTTCCGGTCCGGGAGGAGGTCCGGGCGGCGTGCGAGATCCTGGGCTTCGATCCCCTCTACGTGGCCAACGAGGGGCGGTTCGCCGCCTTCGTCCCCCCGGACCAGGCCGGGCGGGCCCTCGACGTGATGCGGCAGCACCCGCTGGGGGCCGGGGCCGAAATCATCGGGACGGTGAAGACGGGGAGCCCGGGGCTGGCCACCCTGCACAGCCGCATCGGGGCCACCCGCGTCATCGACATGCTCAGCGGCGAACAGCTCCCCCGGATCTGCTGAGCTCCGGGCCGGGACGCCCCTTCGTCAACCGTCTCAGCCGCTCGAATTCCTCCCGGTCCTGAAACAGGCGGATGCCCGCAATCCCCCGGGCCCCGGCGTCGAGGACGGGGCCGAGCGATTCCGCCTTCATCCCCCCGAGCCCGAAAACCGGCAGCGGGGTCGCGGCGCACGCCCGCGCGAGAAAAGCGAGTCCCAGATCGGGGCCCAGCCCCTCCTTGGAAGGGGTGGGAAAGAGGTGGCCCGCGAGGGCATAGTCGGCCCCCCCGGCGGCCGCCTTCCGGATTTCGGCCAGCGAGTGGACCGACACGCCGACCAGGAACCCTTTCGGGAGCCATCGCTTCACGTCCGCGACCCCGAGCCCGGAAGAGGGGAGGTGCACGCCGTCGGCGCCCGCGGCCAGGGCGATGTCGGCCCTGCCGTTGACCAGAACCCGGCACCCGGTGCCGCGGGCCAGGGTCACGATCCTCCGGGCGAGCGCGTACAGCGCCCGGTCCGAAAGGTCCTTTTCGCGGATCTGGATGAAGTCCACCCCCCAGGCGATCGTCCGGCGGACGCAGGCGGTGAAGGAACGCCCGTCGAGCCGGCTGCGGTCGGTGATGTAGTAGTAGAGCGGGCGCTCAGGAGGAAAACAGTCCATGGGACGCGCTCCGGAAGTGAATGACTTCGTGGAGGCCGATCAGGACATTGTCGATCCCCAACCCCATCACCGCCCCCTTGAAGAAGGGGCTGGTGACGACGGGCTCGATCTGCGGGCAGAGATAGAGCACGAGGTTGTTGTCCCAGATGCCGAGCCACGGAAGCAGCAGGAGGGCCACGCCGACTTCGAGGGAATAGATGATGTAGATGACGTTCAGGATCCTGGAGGTCATGTGCACAAGCGGCCTATCCCCACCGATCGGGCGAAACCCGGACCCGGAGCGCGCCCCCCCCGCTACCGGCCGTTTTGCCCGCCCCTCAACTCGTCGATTCGTTGCGCGACATCCCGGTACCCGGGATCCCGGCTGAAGATCCCGTCAAAGCATTCCATCGCCCGGTCGGTGCTCCCGGCCAGGGAATGGGCGATCCCCATGTCGTAACGGAAGGCGAGGGCCTCGTGGGAAGAAGGCTCCGTGAGGTCCAGACCGGTCTGGCACCAGCGGATGACCGAACGGGGCATGTTCTTTTTCAGAAAACAGGTACTCAACATCCCGCAGCACTGGATCACCTGGGGATCCCCCTTGCGCATCTCGGTCCCCTTGAGTGCGGCCTCGAACTCCCTGATCGCCTCGTCCATCAGCTCCATGTCCCGGTAGGCGATGCCCAGGCTGAAGTGTTCTTCAAAGGAAGCGCGGGCGGCCTCCTGGCTTTCGGGCGAGCGCACTTCGTCCATCAGGTCAGCGAACATCTCGTTGTAGGAGGCGTCCGCCCCGGTCGGGGCCCCTTCGCCCGCTGCGTCCCCGGCGGCGTCGAGGTCGACGATCTCGAACGACTCCTGCAGTTCTCCGGCCTGCGGGTCTTCGGCCCGGTCGAAAAGCGTACCCCCGGAAAACGCGGCGGGGTCTTCACCGCCCCCCGGCTGCGGACCGCCCAGCTTTTCGTAGCGGGAAGCCAGTTCGGGGTGATCGGGGTGGGCGAGTGCGATTTCGCCGAGCTTCGAATACGCCTCCTCCTCGAACCCGAGCCGGATGTAGAAATCGACTTCCTGGAACTGCTCCTCCAGGGATTTGCCGGACGCGGGGGCGAAGGCCCCGGATTCCGCATCGACCATGCCGGCGCCCTCTCCGCCGGAGGGAAGGGGCCCCTCCGCCATGAACGCCTCGAGCAGGTCGCCGGACAGGTCCACTTCACCGGGGGGCGTCGGCGGCCGTTCCGCCGCCTCCGCCGCCGCCTCCGGTTCGATTCCCCGGCTGCGGGCATAGGCGGCCAGATCGACGTCGCCGCCGGCCGCGGCGGGGTCCAGCTGCCCGGCTTCCGCCAGATAATTGCTGCACGAGGCCTCGTTCCCTTCCGCCCGGTACAGGGCGGCCAGCAGCAGGCACTGTTCGGCCGCCTCGGCCGGACGGTCCTCCGACTTGTAAAAGGAGAGCAGCCGGACCCGGACCTCCTTGTCGCAGGGATTGCGCCGCTCGAGATTCTCGAGCAGGCTCAGCGCCTTGTCCCTCAACCCGTAGTTGAGGAGGAGATCGACCTCCACGACATTCTCCGAGGGGCTCTCCCCGGACAGGTCGCCGTATTCCTTCCCCGCCAGAGGAGAAGAGGATTCGGCGTTCGCCTCCCCGGTCTCCTCCGGGGGAGGCTCGTAGGGGACATCGGGATAGGCGGCCGTGAAGGCCTCATAGTGCAGCTTTCGGTGTTTCTCGCTGCCGGGGTCGGAGTGAAGGATCTTTTCGATGACCTCCAGGGCCTCCATGGGGCTGCCCTGGGACATGAAGTGATCGGCCAGCCGATCGTAGACCGCCAGGCAGCGCACGGAATCGCCGGTCGCGGAGTAAATGGAGGCGAGGCGAACCATGGAAGGAGCGTGCCGGGGATCCTTTTCGAGGATCTGCTCGCACAAATTCACCGCGCGCCCGGTCTCCCGCCTCGCGATGAGGGTGGGGATGATGTGGTCCAGGCACTCGATCGCCCGGTCGTACGATTCCTTTTCGATCAGGGCGGCGGCGGCCGCGAAGAAACTCTGGTAGCGCGCCTCGTCCAGGGAAAACGCCACCTGGTAGGCGTTGACGGCCGACTCCGTGTCCCCCGTTTCCATGCACGCGCGCCCCAGCATTTCGCGCAGGTCCGGGTTGTCCGGGGCCGCGGCCACCGATTGTTTCAGCAGTTCCAGGGCGGCGGAGAGCTCTCCCGTCCTGAGGGCGCAGTCGAAGTATCCCTTCAGGGCTTCCAGGTTGAGGGGGTCCAGTTCGATGGCGTCCCGGTAGGATACGAGCGCGGCGGCCGCATCCCCCGCTTTGGCCTGGGCCCGGGCGGCCCCGACCCAGTGCTGGAGGGCCTTGTCCCGGTTCCCCGCCCCGAGATGGAGCTGGGCCAGCTTGCGCCGGACCCCGATGTTCAGGGGATCGAGCTCCGCGATCTTTTCGTGGATCTCCAGCGACTCCCGCGCCTTCCCTTCCCGCTCCAGCAGCTCGATCACCCGCTGGTACTGCCGGCACGCATCCATGCCCAACCCCTGCTTGGCGTACAGCGACGCCATCGTGGAGTTGACCTCGATGCTGTCGGGGTCGGAACCGAGGATCTTCTTGTAGACCGCGATCGCCTTGAGAAAGAAGTTGTTGTTGACGTAGGCTTCCGCCACCCGGGAGAAAAACCGGTTGGCCTCGGCGACCTCTTTCTGCCGCAGGTACAGGTCTCCTATGGTATTGAGAATGAGAACGTCGTCCGGGTCGAGCTCGACGATCTTCCGGTACTCGGCGATCGCCAGACGGACCTTTCCGTGGAGTACATGCCTCTCAGCGTCTTCCAGTAATTTGGCTTTGCTATCAGCGGCCACCGTACTTCCCCTCCAGCAAACGCTTTCTCGGACTCGTGCAAGTCGCCAGTGACGGCAAGCGCAACGCCGGCTCCGCGGACGCTTCCGGCTAGGGCGCCGGAGACGCCTGGGGAGCGCGGGCGGTCCTCGCGGCCTCCTTCAACCGGGCGGCCTTGCCCCGGCGACCCCGGAGGTAATACAGGCGCGCGCGGCGCACTTTTCCGCTCTTGACCACCTCCATCTTTTCGATGATGGGGGAATGAACCGGGAAGATGCGCTCGATGCCGTATCCGGAGGAAACCTTTCGAACCGTGAAAGTCGAAGAAATGCCGTTGTTCTTGTGGGCGATGACGACACCCTCGAACACCTGGATACGGTATTTGTCCCCTTCCTTGATCTTCACGTGGACCTTGACCGTATCTCCTGGACGGAAGCGGGGAAGATCGGTTCGTATTTGGGAGCTTTCCACTGCCCGAAGTACATCCATGACTATTGACTCCTTAATTTTGGGCTCACCGCTCGTTGATCAGCTCCGGGCGGGCCCGTTTCGTTTTCTCCAGAGCTTGTTCCTTACGCCACTCGGCAATCCTCGCATGGTCCCCCGAAAGGAGCACTTCCGGAACCGCGTGTCCCCTGTATTCGGCCGGCCGCGTGTACTGCGGATAATCGAGCAGCCCGCTCGAAAAACTCTCGTTCAGGGCCGATTCCCGGCATCCGAGGGCGCCGGGGATCAGCCGCACGATCGAGTCAAGGAGCACCATGGCCGGGATTTCCCCTCCGGTCAGGACGAAATCCCCGATGGAGATCTCCTGATCCACGAGATGATCGATCACCCGCTGGTCCACTCCTTCGTATCGGCCGCAGACCAGGATCAGATGCGGAATTGTGCAGTATTCCGCGGCCAGATCCTGGGACCAGGTCTTTCCCTGGGGGGACAGGAGCACCACCCGGCCCTTCCCCTCCTCCCCCGATTTCCGGCACGACTCGATCGCCTCGAAAAGCGGGCCCGGCATGAATACCATGCCCTCGCCCCCGCCGTAGGGGCGGTCGTCCACCGAGCGATGCCGGTCGCGCGCGAAATCCCTCAGGTTGACCAGCCGCACGTCCGCCAGCCCCGACTGCCGGGCCCGGCGAATTATGCCACACTCGAGCACGCCCGTGAACAGCTCGGGGAAAACGGAGATGATATCAAACCTCATGCGCCCAGGTCCATCAAACCTTCCGGGGGATCCACCCATATCCGCTTCTCGTCGATGGAAACCTTCACGCAGATGGGGGCCACGGCGGGGATCAGGAATTCCTTCTCCCCCAGCCCGACCACCAGCTGGGTGTTGCCGGCGATATGCAGGAGGGAGCGCACGCTGCCGAGCGGGTTCCCCTCGAGGTCCTCGACCCGGCATCCGACCAGGTCGTGGTCGTAATAGGTCCCTTCAGGGAGTTCCCGCGCCCGGTCACCCGGGATCAGGACCCAGCTGTTGACAACCTCCTCCGCCGCGCCGATGCTGTCCACGCCGGCGAATTTCAACACCCTGCGCCCCCGGTATTCCCACGTGCCCTCGAGGACCATCGGCTTGCGCCCGCCGTCGGCGGACTCCAACCACACCTCTTCCAGGCCGTCAAAACGATCGGGAAAATCGGTGTGCAGGTCCGCCAGGACCTCTCCCCGGTTTCCCCTGGTCCTGGCGATTCTGGCGATGGCAATGAAGGGAGGCGTGCCTTGTCCCACTATTCCAGGATTTCCAGGACAAACCGTTTCTTGAGTTTCATGCCTGCCGCCCCCAGAAGGGTGCGGATGCATCGAGCGGTCCGGCCCTGCTTGCCGATGACCTTGCCCAGATCGCTGGGTGCCACGCGAAGCTCCAGCACCGTCGTCTGTTCCCCCTCGACCTCGGCCACCGTAACCTGTTCGGGATTGTCCACCAGCGCCTTCGCGATCAATTCCACCAGCTCTTTCATACGCGCCTCCTCCGAGACCACTCGAAATCACCCAGCAGAAATCTCACCCGGACATCGCTTCGAAAATGGAAGCCTTCGGCATCAATTGGCGACGGCGGAAGCCGGCGGGGCGGCCTTTTTCAACAGTGAGTTCACCGTATCCGAAGGTTGCGCGCCGCATGCCAGCCAATGGCGCACTCTATCCATGTCGAGATCGACGAGCGGCGGGTCCGTCTTCGGATTGTAATGTCCGAGGATCTCCACGAAACTCCCGTCCCGGGTCTGTTTCTGCTCCATCACCACCACTCGATAAAAGGGCTTCTTCTTCGCCCCCATGCGCGTTAAACGTATTCTAAGCAAAACGCCTCCTCGTATCCTTAGGACTCGACCCGCATCGTGCGTGCGGTCTAAACCAAGCTAATTCTGGCATATAAAAGGACCGGATTCAACTGCGCAAAGACCCGGCCCGACGACCGGGGCGCGATTTGCCGGCCGGCCCGACACAACCCGAAATCTTTCAGGGGCTTACAACATTCCGCCGGCCCCGCCCCCTCCGGGCCGCCGGCGCCCCCCGGCCTAGCGCGGAAACTTCATCCCCTTCATCAGGCGGGGCATGATTCCGCGGCTCAGGCTGCGCATCATCTTCCGGGTTTCGACATACTGCTTCAGGAGCTGGTTGATCTCGGAAACGGGGCGCCCGCTCCCCCGGGCGATGCGTTTCTTCCTGGCGCCGTTGAGGATCTGGTGGTTGCAGCGTTCGGTTCCGGTCATCGAATCGATGATGGCCTCGATGTGGATCAGTTCCTTCTCGTCCACCTTCATCTGGCCAAGGCCGCGCAGGGGGCCCATGTTCGGCAGCATCCCCAGGATCTGCTCCAGGGGCCCCATCTTCCGGATCTGCTTCAGCTGGTCGCGAAAGTCCTCCAGCGTGAATTCGTCCTTGCGGATCTTCTCCGCCATCGCCTCGGCCTGTTCCCGGTCTACGGTATCCTCGGCCTTTTCGATCAGCGACAGGACGTCGCCCATCCCCAGGATGCGGCCCGCCAGCCGGTCCGGGAAGAAGGGCTCGAGCGCATCGACCTTCTCCCCCGTCCCCACGAACTTGATCGGCCGGCCGGTCACGCTCTTGATCGACAGCGCCGCCCCGCCGCGGGCGTCCCCGTCCATCTTGGTCAGGATGACGCCGGTCAGTCCCATTTTTTCGTGGAACTCCCGGGCGCTGCGGACCGCGTCCTGCCCGGTCATGGCGTCCGCGACCAGCAGGACCTCCACCGGGGGGGTCGCGGTGCGGATCCGGTCCAGTTCCAGCATCATCTCGTCGTCGATGTGAAGCCGTCCCGCCGTGTCGATGATGAGGACGTCGTACCCCCCGTTGCGCGCGTGGCGCAGCCCCTTTTCCGCCCGGGAAACCGGGTCCGGATCGCCGGGGTCGTCGAAATAGCCCAGGCGGTGGGCGGCGCACAGCACCCGCAGCTGCTCGATGGCGGCCGGGCGGTAGACATCGACCGACACCAGAAGCGGGGTATGGTTGTTTTTCGACAGCCACTGGGCGAGCTTGGCGCTGCTGGTGGTTTTCCCCGATCCCTGCAGCCCCACCATCAGGAACACGCTCGGCGGCTGGCGCGAAAACGCGAGGCCCGCCTGCTCCCCGCCGAGCAGTTCCACGAGCTCGTCGCGCACGACGCGGATGACCTGCTGACCCGGGGTCAGGGACTGGATCACCTCCTGCCCCAGGGCCCGCTGCTTGACCCGCTCCACGAACTCCTTGGCGAGCTTGAAATGGACGTCCGCGTCGAGCAGGGCGTTGCGGATCTCGCGCGCCGTCTCCTCCACGTGGCGCTCGGACACCCGCCCCTGGCCGCTCAGGTTCCTGAGGATCTTCTGCAGCTTGTTGGATAGACCGTCCAGCATACCCTTCCCCGTCGGAAAAAAATGCTAATGATACCTGATTTTTCGGGAAATGGCTCGAAAAGGTTGCGTCCGCGGGCCGGCGGCGCGGAATCTTCCAGTGGCGCCGCGAGGGTTTGTGGACTAAGATGAGGTTTTTTGCGACGTTGGAGACCTATGAGGCACGTAATCGCGGGGACGGCGGGGCACATCGACCATGGCAAGAGCGCGCTGGTCCGGGCGTTGACCGGGGTCGACCCCGACCGCCTGAAGGAAGAGCAGCAGCGGGGGATCACGATCGACCTGGGGTTCGCCCACCTCGACCTGGGGGACGTCCAGATCGGGTTCGTCGACGTCCCGGGGCACGAGAAATTCGTCAAGAACATGCTCGCCGGGGTGGGGGGGATCGACTTCGTACTCCTGGTCATCGCCGCCGATGAATCGATCATGCCGCAGACGCGGGAGCATTTCGACATCTGCCGCCTCCTCGGGGTCTCCGCCGGGATCGTGGTCATCAACAAGGTCGACCTCGTGGACCCGGAGATGCTGGAACTGGTGATCGACGAGGTCACCGAATCGATGGCGGGCTCCTTCCTGGAAAGGGCGGAAATCATCCCCGTCAGTTCCAGGACCGGGGAGGGGATCGACCGGCTCAAGCAGGCGCTCCACGACCTGGCGCTCGGCACCCCGCCGCGGCCCGCCAACCGGCTGCTCCGGCTCCCCATCGACCGCGCCTTCAGCATCCACGGCTTCGGCACCGTGGTGACCGGCACGCTGACCTCGGGCGAGATCCAGAAAGACCAGGAAATCGAGCTCGTGCCGGGCGGGCTGACCGCCAAGGTGCGCGGGCTGCAGGTCCACAACCTGATGACCCCGCGGGCCGTGGCCGGCCAGCGCACGGCGGTCAATCTCCAGGGGATCGACCTCGGGCAGGTGGAACGCGGGATGGTCGTGACCGTCCCCCGCCTCTTCCGCCCCACCCGGATCCTGGACGTCCGCCTGTCGCTTCTGCCCGACGCCAAGCCGCTGAGGAACCTGGTCAAGGTCAGGTTCCACCAGGGGACGCTGGAGGTGCTCGCGCGCGTCGCCCTGCTCGGGCAGGACACCCTCGCCCCGGGCGAGACCGCCTACGCCCAGCTGAGGCTGGACGAGCCCGCCTTCTGTCTCCACAACGACCCCTTCATCATCCGGCGCTTCTCCCCCACCATCACCATCGGCGGCGGCCGCATCCTCCACCCGAACCCGTCCAAGCACAAGAGCACCGACCGGGGCACCCTCGCCGCGCTCAGGGACCTGGACCAGGGGGAACTCGCGGCCAAGATCCCGGTGCTCATCGGCACCGACGCCAAGCGGGCGGTGACGGTGAGCGAGCTGAATTCGCTCCTCGGGCTGCCGGGGCCCGAAATCACCCGGATCTGCTCCGACCTGGCGAAAGCGGGGCTCATCGTCATGATCCCGGCGCCCTCCCCCATCCTGACGCTCCCCGCGGTGGTGGCCGACCTGCAGAAGGAGACCCTGGCGCGCGTCGACGCGTTCCACAAGGGGAACGAACTGCAGAAGGGGATCTCGAAGGAGGAGCTGCGCAAGCGGTTCTACGACGACGTCCCCCTCGAGGTCTTCCGCCACTGCCTCGAAAAGATGGTGGAGCGGCGGCAGATCGTCTTCCTCGGGGAATCGGTCTCCCTGTACGGCCGGGAAATCCAGCTGACGGCGGAGGACGAGAAACTGCGGGAGATGATCGAAACCGAGGTCCGGCAGGCGGGCTACCAGCCCCCCGCCATGGCGGAGTTGCAGGGGTCCATCCCGGCCGACGCCGAGGCCGTCCGCCGCATCTTCTTCTGGATGCTCAAGGAGAAGATCCTGGTGAAGCTGTCCGACGACCTCATCGTTCACCGCGAGACGCTCGAGGAGATGAAGGGCCGGATCCGGGCGAAGTTCGCCCCGGGGGCCCGGTTCGGGGTCGCCGAATTCAAAGACCTCTTCGGGATCACCCGCAAGCACGCCATCCCCCTGCTCGAGCACCTGGACCGGGAAAAGTTCACGCGCCGCCTGGGCAACGACCGGGTGCTGGTGTAGCCGGCCGGAACCGGGGGATCGATTGACATTAATCCTTGACTCGCGTACGCTTTAGGCAGTTCGACACTGGAGGCAACGGTATGTTTGGAATGGGAACGACGGAACTGGTCATAGTTCTGGTCATTGTTATCCTGATTTTCGGCGTCAACAAGATCCCCCAGTTGGGCAAAGGCCTGGGGGAGGGGATCAAGAACTTCAAATCGGCCATCAAGACGGCCCAGGAAGACCCGGAAGAAAAGCCGAAGCAGGAAAAGCAGTAAGGAGCTGCGGGGCGGCCCCGCCCCCCCGGGCAGGCGGAACCGCAGCCGGCGGGCGGGCCTCAGGATTTCCGCGCCAGGAAATGCCCGGAATCCCCCCATTCCCCATAGGCGATGGTGCCCCCGGACTCCCGGATCCGGGCTTCGAGGAGCCCGATGCTCTCCTCCGGCGCCTCGTCCAGGCAGGGCTTGTTCTCGTACAACAGGTAGTCGTGCCGGTAGCGCGCCGGGGTGAGGTTCGGCATGACGACGTTGGCCCCCGCCCGGATCGCCCGCTCCCTTCCCCCGGGGTCGATGGCCTGCATGGCCGTCGTGGCGGCGATATTGATATCCCCCATCATCACGCGCAGCAGCGCGACCATCCTCAGGGCGAGCTCGAGCCGTCTTCGGGGGGGCATGAGCTCCCGCGCACGGGCGTAGAGCGGCGTATCGGGGTGTTCGAGGTAGGGCCCCATGCCGATCATGTCCACGTCCAGGGCGCGGAAGAAGAGAAGGTCGTCGGCCAGATCGGCCGCGGTCTGAAACGGCAGCCCGATCATCACCCCCGTCCCCACCTGGTACCCCGCCGCGCGCAAGGCCCCCAGGGCCGCAAGGCGGGACGCGTGGCGGTGGCGGGCGTCCTCCGGGTGGAGCTTCCGGTAGAGGTCCGGGTTCGAGGCCTCGATGCGGAGCAGGTAGCGGTGCGCGCCGGCCTCGAACCAGCGGCGGTAGGTGTCGGGCGTCTGTTCCCCCAGGGACAGGGTGACGTGCAGCCCATCCCCCGCGAGCGCGCGGATCCCCCGCAGGGTGCGCTCGATCCTCGCGACGAACGGGGCGTCGTCGCGCTCCCCCGCCTGGATCACGATCGAGGCGTAGCGGCGCTCGAGCGCGTGGCGGGCCGCCTCGATGGTCTCCTCCGGCGTCATCTCGTACCTGGCCGCGGCGGCGTTGCCCGAACGGATGCCGCAGTAGAGGCAGTTCTTGGAGCAGACGTTCGAGTATTCGATCAGGCCGCGCAGGTAGACGCGGTTCCCCACCCGGGCGGCCTTGACCTCCGCGGCGCGGCGGAACAACGGCCCGCACCCGGCGTCGTCCGCTTCCAGCACCCGGATGAGGTCTTCCCGTTCCAGGACCTCCTTCTCCAGGATGGCTTCGATCGATTCCACCCAACCTCCTTCTCGGCGCGGCGGGTTCAGGAGGGGGACGCCGCGGCGCGCAGCCAGGCGAGGTAGTCCCCGTCGCCGGCCGCGACCGGCAGGGCGACGATTTCGGGAACCTCGTAGGGGTGCAGTTCGCGGATCCTCCGGCGCACCGGTTCGAAATTTTCCGCCCGGGTCTTGATCAGCAGCAGGCACTCCGGTTCGCGGCACACCTCCCCTTTCCAGCGGTAGACGCTCTCGACGCCGGGGACGATGTTGACGCAGGCGGCCAGACGCGACTCGACGAGCGCGCGGGCGAGGGTGTCGGCCTGTTCCGCGCCGCCGGTGGCGCACAAAACGACGATTTCGCCCAAATTTTCCTCCCTTGAGTGTTGCATCGGGCCTCACCTCCCTAGTATTATGCCAGTGTTTAGGGAAATCTCATAAATCCTGGTCTGACCCAGGCACCTTGGCGCCCGATGGCCTACGCTAAGCACCGGCATACCCACAAAAAGGAACTCTACTACATCCTCTGCATCGTCGCGGTGACCCTGGTCCTGTCCTTCAGTCTCTTCGGTCCGGGGGGGTATCGCCATCTGCGCCGGGCCGAGTTCGAACTCGAGCTGCAGCGGGCGCGGGTGGAAGAACTCGAGCGCGGCAACCAGCAGCGGATGCAATCGATCGAGGAACTGCGGTCGAACAGGGAGGCGCTCGAGCGATACGCGCGCCAGAAGGGCTACGGGAAAGAGGGGGAGATCATCCACCACGTGCCCGGCCAGTAGCGCCCTCTCAGACGCTCCACACCACCTTGCCCCTGACCACCGTCATCGCCGGCCCGCCGCGGAGGGTCCACCCTTCGAACGGGGTGTTGCGGCCGCGGGAAGCGAACTCCGCGGCGCGCACCTCGGTCTGCCGCCCGAGGTCCAGGACCGTGATGTCGGCCCAGGCCCCCGGGGCCAGCGTCCCCCTCTCCAGGTTGAGGATGCGGGCCGGGTTGAGCGCGAACAGCTCGGCCAGGCGCCCCAGGCCGATGACGCCCGGGCGCACGAACCGGTCGCAGACGAGGCTGACGGCGGTCTCCAGCCCGACGATGCCGAAAGGGGCCCGGTCGAATTCGAGCATCTTGTCCCCGATGGTGTGCGGCGCGTGATCGGTGGCGATGACGTCGACGGCGCCCGAGGCGATCCCCTCGACCAGGGCGTCCACGTCGTCCCTGCCGCGCAGCGGGGGGTTCATCTTGGCGTGGGTGTCGTAGGAGGCCACCCGTTCGTCCGTCAGCAGCAGGTGGTGGGGCGTGACCTCGCAGGTGAGGTTCGCCACCCCCTCCGCCCGGGCCCTCACCACCGTCTCCAGCGCCTTGCGCGTGGAAAGGTGCGCGATGTGGACGCGGGCCCCGGTCTGCCGCGCCAGGATGGCGTCGCGGGCCACCTGGACCTCCTCGGCGGCGGGATTGATCCCCCTGAGGCCCAGCATCGTGGACCAGTACCCCTCGTGCATGACGCCGCCGGCCGCGAGCGCCTTGTCCTCGCAGTGATCGATGACGGGCAGGTTGAAGAGGCGGGAATACTCCAGGGCGCGGCGCATGACCTGCCCGTCCGACACCGGATGGCCGTCGTCGCTGAGGGCCACGATCCCCGCCCGGGCCATTTCGCCGATCTCCGCCAGGGTCTCCCCCCGGCTCCCCCGGGTGAGGGCGCCGATGGGGTAGACCGCGATTTTCGAGACCTCGCGCGCCCGCTTCAGGATGAAGGAGGTGACGGCCTCGGAATCGTTGACCGGCTGGGTGTTCGGCATGCAGGCGACGGCGGTGAATCCGCCGCGGGCCGCCGCCGCGGTCCCGGTTTCGATCGTCTCGGCGTCCTCGCGCCCCGGCTCGCGCAGGTGCACGTGCATGTCGAGGAAACCCGGGAGCACCGCCAGGTCGCGGGCATCGATCTCCCGGCGCCCCTTGCCGGGGATCCGGGGGGCGATCTCGGCGATGCGTCCCTCATCGATGCCGACATCGGCGACCTGGTCGAACTTCCGGGACGGGTCTACGACTCTTCCTTGACGCAGTATCAGTTGCATAGGCGCTCAGCGGGGCTCTCTCCCGGGCTTCAGCCCGGAATTTCCGGAAAGGAGATACAAAACAGCCATGCGGGTGGCGACCCCGTTGGCAACCTGGTCCAGGATGACCGAGTAGTCCGCGTCCGCCACCTCCGACTCGATCTCCACCCCGCGGTTCATCGGCCCCGGGTGCATGACGACGGCGTTTTTGCGGGCCCCCCGCATCCGCTCGCGCGAAAGCCCGTACAGGGTGAAATACTCCCGCGCGGAGGGGATGAAGGCCTCGTTCTGCCGCTCGTTCTGCAGCCGCAGCATCATGACCACGTCCGCCCCCTCGAGCGCCTCCTCCATGAAGCCCGTGACCCGGGCGCCGAGAAGGTGGAAGTCCGCGGGGATCAAAGTCGGGGGGCCGCACACCCAGACCTCCGCCCCCATCTTGTGGAACAGGAGGGTGTCGGAGCGGGCGACGCGGCTGTGGGAGATATCGCCGATGATGGCGATCTTCAGCCCTTCCAGCCGCCCCTTGAGGGAGCGCACCGTCAGGGCGTCCAGCAGCGCCTGCGTCGGGTGCTCGTGCATCCCGTCCCCGGCGTTGACCACCGACGAGCGGCATTCCCTCCCGAGCAGGTGCGGCGCGCCCGCACAGGCGTGGCGGATCACGATGATGTCGGGCGCCATCGCCTCCAGGTTGCGGGCGGTGTCGAGCAGGGTCTCCCCCTTGGTCACGCTGCTCGCGGAGGCGGAAAAGTTCAGGATGTCGGCGCTGAGCCGCTTCTCGGCCAGTTCGAAGGAGGACCGGGTCCGGGTGGAGGGCTCGAAGAACAGGTTGATGACGGTCTTGCCCCGCAGGGCCGGCACCTTCTTGACCGCCCGCGAGGAGACCTCCTTCAGGGCCTCGGCCGTGTCCAGGACGAGCCGGATGTCGTCCACGGAAAGCTGTTCGATGCTGAGAAGGTCCTTCTGGCTGAGAGATGCCATCGCGCTCGCCTTCGCGGCCTGGCCGCAGCCGTCCGGCCTGCGGGGCCGCCTGATAAATGTTACGCGCCCCGGCGGAGGAGCACGACGCGCTCCTCCCCGTCCTCCTCCTCGAGCCTGACTTCGACCGTCTCGTCCTCTTCCGTCTGGACCGTCTTCCCCACGTAATCGGCCTGGATCGGAAGCTCGCGGCGGCCGCGGTCGACGAGGACCGCGAGTTGCACCCGCCGGGGGCGGCCGAGGTCCACGAGACCGTCCAGGGCGGAGCGGGCCGTCCGGCCCGTGTACAGAACGTCGTCGACCAGGACGAGGCTCCGGTTGTCGATGTCGAAATCGATCAGGGTCTCGCGCAGCGTCGGGCGGTTGCCGATCGCGGTCAGGTCGTCGCGGTAGAGGGTGATGTCCAGGATGCCGAGCGGTACCGGCCGACCCACCGCGGCTTCGATCCGGCGGCACAGCCGCCGGGCCAGGGGCACCCCGCGGCGGCGGATGCCGATGACGGCGAACTCCTCCGCCGGCCCCAGCCTCTCCACGATTTCGGCCGCCATCCTCGCCAGGACAAGGTCGATTTCGGCCGCCGTCATCAGGGATTTGCCTTTGATCTTTCTCATTTGAGATTCGCGCAGTACAGTATATCTTTGTAATTTCGCGGCGATCATAGCACACGGCAAAAGCGCTGTAAACGCCCGCAGGCTGATTTGATATGCTCGACAGGAAAGTGAAGATCAAGGAGATCCGGGACCTCGGCGCGGGCAACCACCTGCTCGTGATCGCCTCGCCGGAACAGGCGCGCCTGGTGCGCCCCGGCCAGTTCGTCATGCTGAAATGCGTGGAAGACACGGGGGAGAACCCCCTTCTGCGCCGCCCCTTCACCATCTTCAACATCCACCGCAACGCCCGCAGCGGCAAACCGGCGGGGCTCGAACTGCTGGTGAAGGAGGCGGGGGCGGGGACCCGCAGGCTGGTCCTGGCGCGCCCGGGCCAGACGCTCGATTGCCTGGGGCCGCAGGGGCACGGGTTCCAGCTCCCCGCCGACCTGTCGAGCCGCGTGGCCACGGCCTGCCTGGTGGCCGGCGGGGTGGGGATCGCCCCCCTGCTGCTGCTGGCCGAAAGCCTCCTGGCGCTGCGGGTCAGGCCCATCCTGTTCTACGGGGGGGCGACGGCGGCCGACCTGGTGCTCCGGGAGAGTTTCGAACGGCTGGGGATCGACATCATCTACTGCACCGAGGACGGCTCCCACGGGGAGCGGGGGCTCGTCACCGCGCCGCTCGGGCAGTATCTCCGGATCCACCCCCGGAAGGACATCCGGCTCTACGCCTGCGGCCCGTGGGGGATGATGAGGGGGGTGCACGAGCTCGCGGTGGGTCACGAGCTCCAGTGCGAGGTGAGCCTGGAGGCGCGCATGGGCTGCGGCCTGGGCGCCTGCCTCGGCTGCGTGGTCGCGAGCGAAGCCTCCGAGGGGCGGCCCTACCTGCGGGTGTGCCAGGACGGCCCCGTCATGAACAGCCGCCTCGTCCGGTGGGATATCGCACCGGTATAGGCCAAGGGAGCGACACGACGCGCGTATGAAACCGACTTCGACCGATCAAGCGCCGCCGAGGGGCCCCCGCCTGGGGGTGGAAATCGCCGGCGTTCGTTTCAAGAACCCCGTCCTGACCGCCAGCGGCACCTTCGGATACGGGCTGGAATTCGCCCCCTACATGGACCTCAACGCCATCGGCGGCATCGTGGTCAAGGGCCTGTCGATGAAGCCGATCCCGGGCAATCCCCCCCCGCGGGTGTACGAGACCGCTTCCGGGATGCTCAACGCCATCGGCTGGCAGAACATCGGCGCCGCCGCGTTCGTCGCGGAGAAGCTCCCCGGGCTCGCGAACTACGACACCAGGGTCATCGTCAACATCGTCGGCTTCGAACTCGACGAGTACCTGGAAGTGGCCCGCTTTCTCAACGACTGCCCCGGCGTCCACGCCCTGGAGCTCAACATCTCCTGCCCCAACGTCGGCAAGGGGGGGTTCCATTTCAACAAGGACCCCCGGGACACCCACAAGATCACGGCCGAAGTCCGCAAGGCGTCCCCCCGGCTCCCGCTCTGGGTGAAGCTCTCCCCCAACGTCACCGATATCCGCGAATTCGCGCGGGCGGCGGAGGAGGCGGGGGCGGACGCGCTTTCGGTCATCAACACCCTCGTGGGCATGGCCATCGACGTGCAGTCCCGCCGGCCCCGGCTGCGCTTCCGCACCGGCGGCCTCTCCGGGCCCGCCATCAAGCCGGTGGCGCTGCGCATGGTCTGGGAGGCGTGCCAGGCGGTCCGCATCCCGGTGATCGGCATGGGCGGCATCGCCACGACCGAGGACGCCCTGGAATTCCTGATCGCGGGGGCGCGCGCGGTGCAGGTGGGCACCGCCAATTTCTACGAGCCCGCCGTCTCCGAACGCATCGCCCTGGGGCTGGGCGAATACTGCCGGGCCCACCGCATCGACGACATCCATGAAATCATCGGGAGCCTGAGAGACTATGAATGACGCCAGGTCGCGCCTGATCGTGGCGCTGGACGTCCCCGACCGGGCGGCCGCGCTCTCTGCCGTCGACCGGCTCGCGGGCCATGTCGGGGTTTTCAAGATCGGCCTGGAACTGTTCACGGCCGAGGGCCCCCGCCTGGTGGAGGAGATCCGCGGGCGCGGCCAGCGCCTGTTTCTGGACCTGAAACTCCACGACATCCCCAACACCGTCCGGGGGGCGGTCCGGTCGGCGTGCCGGCTCGGGGTGGACATGCTGACGCTGCACGCGAGCGGCGGCGCCCCCATGCTGACGGCCGCCTGCGAGGAGGCCCGGGACTCCGGCTCCCCCCCGCTGCTCCTGGCCGTCACCGCCCTGACCAGCCTTTCCGCCGCCGACGTGGCGAGCGTCGGGGTCGGCGGCCCGGTCGAGGGCTGGGTGGAAACGCTCGCCGCCCTGGCGCACCGCGCGGGCATACCGGGCCTCGTGGCCTCGAGCCGGGAACTGCCGATGCTGCGGGCGAGGTTCGGCCCGGAACTGCGCCTGGTGATCCCGGGGATCCGCCCCGCGGGCGCCGCGGCGGGGGACCAGGCGCGCACGGCGACACCCGGGGAGGCGATGCGCGCGGGCGCGAGCTTTATCGTGGTGGGCCGGCCGATCCTCAAGTCCGCGGACCCCGCCCGGGCGGCCGACGACATCGTTACGGAAATCGCCGCAGGGCTGGCGCCGGAATGACGGGCGTCCGGGCGCCGATGGTGCAACCCATGGACAACGACCGCGACCTGACCATCGAGCACCTGGCCCCGCTGATCGAGCGGAAGAAGATCTCCCCGGTGGAACTCACCCGTTTTCTGCTCGACCGCATCGCGCGCCTGGAGCCCGCGATCAACGCCTACATCACCGTCACGGCCGAGAGCGCCCTGGCCGGCGCGCGGCGGGCGGAGCGCGAAATCGCCCGGGGGAAATACCGGGGGGCGCTCCACGGCATCCCCGTCAGCCTCAAGGACCTCTTCTGCACCCGCGGCGTGGCCACCACCGCGGGGTCGAGGATCCTGCGGGACTTCGTGCCCGACCGGAACGCCGTCGTGGTCGACCGCCTGCTCGGCGCCGGGTGCCTGCTGCTGGGCAAGGCCAACCTGCACGAGTTCGCCTACGGCCCGACCAGCGTGAACCCCCATTACGGGGCGGTGCGCAACCCCTGGGACCCCGGCCGCATCTCCGGGGGCTCGAGCGGCGGCAGCGCCGCCGGCGTGGTCGCGGCGCTCGCGATCGCCTCGCTGGGGACCGACACCGGGGGCTCCATCCGCATTCCCGCCGCGGCCTGCGGCTGCGTGGGGCTCAAGCCCACGCGCGGCCTCGTGCCGCTGGACGGGGTCATCCCGCTCTCCTTCACCCTGGACCACGTCGGCCCGCTCTGCCGCTCCGTGGCCGACGCCGCGGCCCTGCTCCTGGCCCTGTCCGAACCCCGCTTCGAGAACGGGCGGTGGCGCCGGATGCTCCGGGGCATGCGGCGCGGGGTGAAGGGGCTCAGGATCGGCGTGCCCCGGGACTATTTTTTCGACCACCTCGAACCGGGGGTGCGCCGGGCGGTGCTCGAAGCCGTGGAGGTCTTCCGCCGGCTGGGAGCCGAGGTGACGGAAGTCGGGCTCGAGGGGATGGAGCACACGGCCCGGCTCGCCGCCGAGATCACGGGGGACGAGGCCGCGGCCTTTCACGACCGGTGGCTGAGACGGAGAGCGAAATCCTACGGCCGGGACGTGCGGGAGAGGCTCGCCCCCTCGAGGCGGTCGACCGCCGTCGCCTATCTCCAGGCTCTCGAGGAGATGCGGGCCTACGGCGGCAGGCTCGACCGGGTGCTGGAATCGGTCGACGTGCTGGCCGCGCCGACGCTGCCGCTCCCGGCCCCCGCCCTCGACCAGACGGAATTCCGGACGGGGAGGCGGCGCGAGGAGGTCCGGACGGCGCTCTTGCGCCTGACGCGCCCCGCTAACCTGTCGGGCCTCCCGGCGCTCAGCCTGCCGTGCGGGTTTTCGGCCGGGGGGCTGCCCGTGGGGCTGCAGCTCATCGGGCGGCGCCTGGACGAGCCCACCCTGCTGCGCGCCGCCTGGGCCTACGAGGGCGCCACCCCGTGGCACGAACAGTTCCCCCCCGACCCGGCCGCGGCAGGGGCACCGGACCGGCGACCCGAAGGTGTTTCATGAAGATTGCACTGGCGCAGATCAACACGACCGTCGGGGATATCGGCGGAAACCGGGACCGGGTGCTCGGCGCCCTGGAAAAGAGCGAGTCCCTCGGCGCGGACCTCGCCGTCTTCCCCGAGCTCTGCCTCACGGGATACCCCCCGAAGGACCTGTTGACGCTCCACGGGTTCGTGGAGTCCAACCTCGGAGCGCTCGGGGAGATCGCCGCGCGCACGGGGCGCACGGCCGTCGTGGTCGGGTTCGTGGACCGCAACCCCGGGACCGAGGGGCGCGATTTCCACAACGCCGCGGCCCTGCTGGCCGAAGGGCGGGTGCAGGCCGTCGTCCACAAGACGCTCCTGCCGACCTACGACGTGTTCGACGAGGACCGCTATTTCGAACCGGCCCGCGAAGTCCCCGTGATCCCCTTCCGCGGCAGGACCCTCGGCCTCTCCATCTGCGAAGACGCGTGGAGCGCCCGGGACCTGGGGCCGAAGCCCCTGTACGCCACCGACCCGATCCGCAACCTGGTGGAGCGGGGGGCGGACCTGCTCGTCAACATCTCCGCCTCCCCCTTCGAAACGGGAAAGCCCCGCTTCCGGCATGACATGCTGCGGGAGCAGGCGCGGAAACACGGGGTTCCGCTCCTCTACGCCAACCTGGTCGGGGGGAACGACGACCTCGTCTTCGACGGCCACAGCCTGGCCCTGGGAAGAAAGGGCAACCTCATCGCCGCGGGGCGGGGGTTCGAGGAGGAGATCCTCGTCGTGGACCCCGATTCGGATCGGGACGAGGCGCCCGGAGAGGTCGGGGATATCGAACTTCTCTTCCGCGCGCTCACCCTGGGGACCCGCGATTACGCCCGCAAGTGCGGCTTCCGATCGGCCGTCCTGGGGCTCAGCGGCGGGATCGACTCCGCCGTGGTCGCCTGCATCGCGGCCGAGGCGCTCGGCCCCGGCAACGTCCTGGGGGTCGCCATGCCGTCGATCTATTCCGCCCCGGAGAGCGAGTCGGACGCGGGGGCGCTGGCCCGCAACCTGGGGCTGCGATACGAAGTCCTCCCGATCCGTTCCGTCTACGATTCCTTCCGCGGCGCCCTGGAACACCCTTTCGCCGGGCTCGAGCCCGACGTCACCGAGGAGAACCTGCAGGCCCGGATCCGGGGCACGATCCTGATGGCGCTGTCCAACAAATTCGGCCACCTGGTCCTGAGCACGGGGAACAAGTCCGAACTGGGGGCCGGCTACTGCACCCTGTACGGCGACATGGCGGGGGGGCTGGCGGTGATCTCCGACGTGCCGAAAACGATGGTGTACGCCCTGGCCCGCCACATCAACCGGCGGGGCGAGCGCATCCCCCCCAACACCCTCGTGAGGCCGCCGACGGCGGAACTGCGCCCCAACCAGACCGACCAGGACACCCTCCCCGAATACGACATCCTGGACGGCATCCTGAAGGCGCGGATCGAGGAGCGGATGAGCCTCGAGGAGATCGTGGCGCGGGGGTACGACCGGGAGACGGTGCGCACGATCCTGCGCATGATCTACGCCAACGAGTACAAGCGCCGGCAGGCGGCGCCCGGACTGAAGGTGACGAGCCGCGCCTTCGGGCCGGGCCGGCGCATGCCGATCGCGATGAAGCTCGACCTGTAGCCGGACGGCCCCGGCGGCCGGAGAGGAGGGGGCGTGACCACCGAAGCCCTGTTGACCGACCTGTACGAACTGACCATGGCCGCGGGTTACCTCGCCGAGGGGAAGGGGGAGGAGCGGGCGGCCTTCGACCTCTACTACCGGCGCAACCCCTTCCGGGGCGGCTACGCCATCGCCGCGGGGCTCGAAGACGGGGTCCGCGCCGTCCTCCAGACGCGCTTCTCCGCCGGGGACCTCGAGTACCTGCGCTCCCGACGCTCCCCCGGGGGCGCGCGGACCTTTTCCGACCGGTTCCTCGATGTTCTCGCCCGCTACCGTTTCCGCGGCGACATCCGCGCCGTGCCCGAAGGGACCGTGGTCTTCCCCAACGAACCGCTGGCGCGGGTTACCGGGGGGTTGATCGAGTGCCAGCTGGTCGAAACCATCCTGCTGTGCCACCTGAATTTCCAGACCCTGGTGGCGACCAAGGCGGCCCGGATCTGGGAAGCGGCGCAGCACGGCACCGTCCTCGAATTCGGCCTGCGCCGCGCCCAGGGGCCCGACGGCGCCCTGAGCGCCTGCCGGGCGGCCCTGATCGGCGGGGCCGACGCCACCTCCAACGTCCTCGGGGCGGCGCGCTTCGGGGTCCCCGCGAGGGGGACGCACGCCCACAGCTGGATCCAGGCCTTCCCCGACGAGCTCTCGGCCTTCCGCGCCTACGCCCGGAGCTTCCCCGACGAGTGCACCCTGCTCGTGGACACCTACGACACGCTCGGGAGCGGGGTCCCCAACGCGATCCGGGTGGCGAAGGAACTCGAGGCGGGCGGGCACGCGCTCGCCGGCATCCGCATCGACAGCGGCGACCTCGCCTTCCTGAGCATCGAGGCGCGCGCCATGCTCGACCGGGAAGGGCTCGGGTACGTCAAGATCGTCGCCTCCAACGAACTGGACGAAACGCTGATCGCCGACATCCTGGCGCAGGGGGGGAGGATCGACATCTGGGGG
>CAZWXG010000018.1:9119-29508 GCA_964637825.1 uncultured Acidobacteriota bacterium | reverse complement strand
TCCAGCAGGTCCTCGAGCGCTTCCCCGATCCCGATGAACCGGACCGGAATCCCCAGTTCCTGGCAGATGCCGAAGAGGATCCCCCCCTTGGCCGTCCCGTCCAGTTTGGTGACGATGAGGCCCGTGACCCCGGTCGCGCGGGTGAATTCCCGGGCCTGGACCAGCCCGTTCTGCCCCGTGGTGGCGTCGACGACCAGGAGCACCTCGTGCGGGGCGCCCGGGATCTTCCGCCCCGCCACGCGCCGCATCTTGTCCAGTTCCAGCATCAGGTTGCTCTTGGTGTGCAGCCGGCCGGCCGTGTCGACCAGCACGAGGTCCGCCTGGCGCGCCTCGGCCGCGGAGAGGGCGTCGTGGAGCACCGCCGAGGGGTCCCCCCCGGTCCGGCTCCGGATCAGTTCGGTGCCGGAGCGCTCGGCCCAGACCGCCAGCTGCTCGATGGCCGCCGGCCGGAAGGTGTCGGCCGCGCAGACCAGGACCCGCCGCCCCTCCCCCGCGAGCCGGGAGGCGAGTTTGCCCACCGTCGTGGTCTTGCCGGTCCCGTTGACCCCGACGACCATCCAGACCTCGGGCCGCGCCTCGGCCCCCCCCGCGCCGGCGCGTTCGGGGACCTCGAGGATTTCCAGCAGCTGGTTGCGGATCACGCCGCGGGCGGCCTCGGGGCTCGGGATCTCCCCCTTTTTGTGGGCCGCGCGCACGGCGCCCATGACCCGGTCGGTCACGCCCACCCCCAGATCGGCCCCGAGCAGCGTCCCCTCCAGTTCGTCGAGCGCGGCTTCGTCGATGGCGGGGACCGATCCCAGCACCGCCTCGATCCGGCTGACCAGGCTTTCCTTGGTGGCCCCCAGGGCCTTCTTCATCCTCTCGAACAGCCCCGCCTTCTTTTCGGGCGTTTCGCGGGAGGATCGCTTGAAAAACATGACGGCTCCTTATGACTGGGATCGGTTGTGAAACAGGGTCAGCGCTCCCCGCGGGGACGCACCCGGATGTCTCCGGCGACAACGGTCTCGAGCGCCCCCGCTTCCGTGCGCACCAGCAGGGCGCCGGTTTCGTCCAGGCCCGAGGTGACGGCCGCCCGGCGCCCCTCCCCCTCGAGGATCCAGACCGGGGCCCCGTCCCACATGGAGGAGCGGGCCTTCCACCCCTCGAGGATGCCGGCGTCGTCCCCGGCTTCGAACGCCCGGTACCCTTTTTGAAAATGGTAGAGGAAGGTGACCAGCAGAAGGCGCCGGGGCACCGTCCGTCCCGCCATCTCGTCCACCGTGACCGCCTCCCCCTCGAGCTGCGCCGGCACGCTCCCGGGGTGCACGTCGATCCCCACCCCCAAGACCACGGCCGGCGCCCCCTCCCCGGCCGGGAGCGACTCGAGCAGGATGCCGGCGCATTTCCGCCCCCCGAGGAGCACGTCGTTGGGCCACTTGAGGTCGATGTCCAGCCGCCGCGCGGCCATCCCGACGACGCAGGCCGAAATCGCGTCGTAGAGCGACACGGCGGCCACGAGCGCGAGCAGGGGCCACCGCTCCCGGTCGCGCGCCGGGCGCACGACCAGGCTCGCGTAGAGCCCCGTTCCGCGCGGCGAAAACCAGCTGCGCCCCGTCCGCCCCTTCCCCGCGCTCTGCTCCTCGGCGCACACCAGGCTCCCCCCGGGAGCCCCGCCCCGCGCCAGGTCGAGCGCCTCCCGGTTGGTGGAATCCACGCTCAGGAACCCGTGGATCCTGAGCCACTCCCAGGCCAGAGCCGGGGTCTCCTTCTGGATCCAGTACGGCACCAGCGCGTCGGGATCGGGGGCGAGGCGCACCCTTCCCCCGATCGTCTCCAGCCGGAATCCCCACTCGCGGCACAGCTCGAGTTCGCGCTCGAACCAGGCGCCGGCGCCGAGGGGGAGCCCCGCCTCCCCCACGTGGCCCAGGTCGGTCAGGATCGAAGGAAGCTTGATCGGGTTCATTGCCCCTGCCGCGGCAGAAAATTCAGGTTGGACTCGAGCTTGCGGTAGCGTTCGCTCAGCTCTTCGTGGCGCGCGCGGTTTTCCTCGACGATTTCCTTCGGCGCGCGCGCGGTGAACTCGTGGCTCTGCACCTTGCGGGCGATCCGGTCGATTTCGTCCTTCACCCGCGCCATCTCCCGGCCGATCCGCTCCCGCTCGGCGGCGACGTCGATGGCGCCGGCCGCATCCAGGCCGAATTCCCCGAGCCGGGCCACCCCCCGCAGGAGCCCTTCCGGCAGAGCCGGGGCGAACCGCACCGAGCCCAGCCGCGCCATGGTGAGGATCTTGTCGAGGTTCCGCCCGGCCAGCAGGGCGGCGGCCTCGTCGCGCGCGGCCACGACCGCGTCCAGAGGCCGGCGCGGGTCGATGTTCATCTCCGCGCGCAGGGAGCGGATCTCCCCGACGAGGTCCATCAGTTCCTGCATGTCCCCCGCCGCAGCGGGATTGTCGAAGGGCGGGCGGGGACGGGGGAACTCCTGCATCATGAGGCTGTCGCCCGAGTGCGGCAGCTTCTGCCAGATCTCCTCGGTGATGAAGGGCATGAAGGGGTGCAGCAGCCTCAGCGCCGAGTCGAACGCATGGAGCAGGACCCGGATCCTGGGGTCCCGTTCCTCCGCGGGGGCGGATGCGGAGGTCAGCACCGGCTTGACCAGCTCGATGTACCAGTCGCACAGCTCGTGCCAGATGAACTGGTAGATGAGGGCCGACGCCTCGTGGAACCGGAACTTCTCGAGCGCCTCCGCGATCCCGGCCGCCGTCCGGTTCAGGCGGTCGAGGATCCAGAGGTCCTCGATCGGGAGCCTGTTACCCCGCACCAGCGCCTCCACCTCCTCCGCGTCCGGGGCGCCGTCCGTCTCCCTGAGGTTCATCAGCACGAAGCGGGCGGCGTTCCAGACCTTGTTGGCGAAGGCGCTGTACCCCTTCATCCGGTCGGAGGAAAAGGGGATGTCGGTCCCGGGGACGGCCATGGAAGAGAGGGTGAAGCGCACGGCGTCGGCCCCGTACTCGTCCACGAGCGCGAGCGGCTCGACGATGTTCCCCTTGGTCTTGCTCATCTTCTTGCGCTGGGCGTCCCGGACGATGCCGTTGATGTGCACCTCGGTGAAGGGGACTTCGCCGGTGAACTTGAGCCCCATCATGATCATGCGCGCGACCCAGAAGAAGATGATGTCCGGGCCGGTGATCAGCACGTCGGTGGGGTAGAAGGTGCGCAGGTCCTCGGTGTCGTCGGGCCAGCCCAGGGTCGAGAAGGGCCAGAGGGCGGAGCTGAACCAGGTGTCGAGGATGTCGCTCTCCTCCCGGAGCGCGCCGCCGCAGCGGCCGCAGCGGGAGGGGGTGGTGCGGCTGACGGTGATCTCGCCGCACGCGTCGCAGTGCCACGCCGGGATCCGGTGGCCCCACCAGAGCTGGCGCGAGATGCACCAGTCGTGGATGTTGTACATCCATTCGAAATAGCGCTTCTTGAAGTTGTCCGGCACGAAACGCACCCGCCCGCTCTCGACCGCCTCGATCGCCTCGCGGGCCAGGGTCTCCACCTTCAGGTACCACTGCAGCGAGATCTTCGGTTCGACGACGGCCGAACAGCGGTCGCACTGCCCGACGTTGTGCTCGTGGTCCTCGATCCGGTCCAGGCACCCTTCCGCTTCGAGCTGTTCGACCAGCCGCCGGCGGCACTCGGAGCGGTCCATCCCCCGGTAGGCCCCGGCGGCCTCGGTCATCCGCCCGTCGTCGCCGATGACGGTGATCTTCGGGAGTCCGTGGCGGATGCCGGCCTCGTAGTCGTTCGGGTCGTGGGCCGGGGTGACCTTGACGACGCCGGTGCCGAACTCGCGGTCCACGAAGGCGTCGGCGATGACCGGGATCTCGCGCCCCGCCACCGGCACGAGGACCTTCTGCCCCACCAGGTCCCGGTAGCGGTCGTCCTCGGGGTGCACGGCCAGGGCGGTGTCCCCCAGCATCGTCTCCGGCCGCGTGGTGGCCACGGTCAGGAACCGGTCGCTCCCCACGAGCGGATACCGGATATGCCACAGCTTCCCCTTCGTGGGCTGGTAGACGACCTCCAGGTCGGAGATCGCGGTCTTGCAGCGGGGGCACCAGTTGACGATGTATTCGCCCCGGTAGATCAGCCCCTCCTCGTAGAGGCGGACGAACACCTCGACGACGGCGCGCGACAACTGCTCGTCCATGGTGAAGCGCTCGCGGCTCCAGTCGCAGGAGACCCCCATGCGCCGCATCTGGTTGAGGATGGTCCCGCCGCTCGTCTGCTTCCACTCCCAGGCGAGCCGCAGGAACTCGTCGCGCCCCAGGTCCAGCCGGCTCTTCTTCTGCGCCTCCAGCTGCTTGTCCAGGACGTAGTGCACCGCGATGCTGGCGTGGTCCGTCCCCGGCAGCCAGAGGGTGTTGCACCCGCTCATCCGCTTCCAGCGCACCAGGATGTCGTGCAGCGTGTGCTGCAGCGCGTGCCCCATGTGGAGCGATCCCGTGACGTTGGGGGGCGGGATGACGATGCAGAAACGGGGCCGGGTCGAGGGAGCTTCGGCGCCGAAGTACCCCCGCGTCTCCCAGAACTCGTACCATTTCTGCTCGAAATCCCCGGGCTGATAGGCCTTGGCGAGCGGTTCACGCGACATTTCCGACCTCTTTCTTCGATGGATACCCTACCCGGGAACAAAGGGAGGAATTTTATGCGAAACGGCGGGCATAGTCTAGCGGTCCGTGGGCGGCCGCCGGCTAGGATCGCTCGGGCTCCGGGTCCCGGCCTTCGACGACGCGCCTGACGAGGACTTCGGCCAGCTCGGGCACGACCTCCCAGGCGACCTCGCGGATGACTTCGGGCGCCATCCGCCGCACGACCTCCTCGGCCACCCGGCGCACGTCCTCGTCCGTGAGTCCGCCCGGGCCCCGGGGCGCCTCCGCCCCCAGGCCCGGCCGACCGGGGCCGAACAGGTCGAGGACCGCCCCCGGCCCCAGGAAGGACTCCCGGACCCGCGCACCGGTCGCGGCCGCCGGCGCCGCTTCCGGTGCCGCCAGGCCGACCAGGGCATGCACCCGGTCGATCAGCTCGGAAGTGTCGAAGGGTTTCGACAGGTGCCCGTCGGCGCGCACCCGCTGTGCCTCCTCCGGGTCGAAGGGCTCGAACGTGCCGCACAGGAGGAGCACGGGGAGGGGGCCGAATTCCGGGTGCTCCCGGATGCGCTCGCAGAGGGCGTACCCGCCGAGCCCGGGCATGACCGCGTCGGCCAGCACGATGTCGGGACGGACCCGCAAGAGCGCTTCCAGGGCGGCCTCGCCGCTCGTGACCGCCTCCACGACGGCGTCCTCGCCGCCGAAGGCGAGGCGCACCATCTTGTGGATCGTCACGCTGTCGTCGGCCACCAGCAGTTTGAGCGTCATAGGTGCCTGGTCCCTAGTCCTGTTTCCGTTTGTAGCGGCTGCTCCCCTTTTCCCGCTCCGCCCCGTCCGCGCCCGCATCACCGTCGGCGCCCCCGGCCGCCTGCGCGGCGGCGCCCGAGGCGCTCTTGCGGATCTCCGTCTCGATCAGGATGTCGTCCCCCGCCGCCGCTTTCGCCTGCGCCGCGGCCCGTTCGGCGCTGCGCGCATTTTCCGCCTCGCGCGCCTTCTGCGCCACCTCGTACTGGTCCGGCGGGGGGACGAACCCGAGCGCCTTGCCGAAGTCGACCAGCGGTTTGAGCGGCGAGAAGCCCTCGGGCTCCTTCAGGTTCGCCCGATGCCGGGACGCCATTTCCGTGTCGACCTCCGGGACCTCGGCGCCGAGCGCGCCCAGGCGCTCCCGGGCCTCGAGGTAGTGCCGGCTGAAGGGAAACCCCTTCGCGATCTCGCCGTAGTATTCCTTCGCTTTCTCGTGGTCCTGCTCGCTGCGGGACCGTTCGTAGATCCGGCCAAGGTTGTAGAGCACGACGTCGCGCTCGGCGTAATCGGGGTATTTCTCGACGATCTCCTGGTAGCGTCCGATGGCTCCCAGCACGTTGCCGCGCTCGGCGTAGAATCTCCCGACGCCGTAATCCCCGCGCGCCAGCACGTCCTCCACGGTGGAGCGCCACTGCCGCACGATGGGGAGGTAGTCGCTGTCGCCGAACCGCCGCTCGAACTGGGCGATCTCCTCGAGGGTGCGCCGCGTGTACTGCTGGTCACGGTCCGGGGTGTTGATCAGCTTGTAATTGGCGGAGATGATCTTCAGCTGGGCGTCCACCGCGCGCGGGTGCTGCGGGTAGAAGACGATGAAATTCTTGTACTGGTCCTCGGCCTGGAGCAGGTTTTCCGTCCCCCCCTCCTCGTAGAAGGAGTCGCCCATGGCGAAATAGGCCTCGGCCGCCACCTCGCTGTCGGGGTAGGTGTTGAGCAGCGTCTGGAACGCCAGCCTCGATTTGATGTACTGCCCCTTCTGGAGGTAGTCGCTCCCGGTGTCGAACAGCGTCTGGTCCGGGGGGACGACCCCCTTCTGCAGCCGGGCGCTCTTCTGGCTGCAGCCCACCAACCCGGCCAAAAGCGCGCCCGTCAAGACACAGCGCACGATCCATCTCATTCCCAAATCGCCTCCCAATAGGCCGGGCCCGTCGTTACGAGGGGCGCCCCGCGCCTCCCTGTTGCGTTCCGGCCGCTATTCTCTTCATCTCCGCCACCCCCGCGGAGGCGCCGTCCGGGTGACCGAAAATCGCGGAACCGGCGACGATGACGTCGGCCCCCGCCCCGAGGACAGCCGCCAGGTTGTCGGGTCCGATGCCGCCGTCCACCTCGATGCGGGTCCGATACCCGTTAGATACGATCATCTCCCGCAGCCGGTCGATTTTTTTCAGCATCGAGGGGATGAACTTCTGTCCGCCGAAGCCGGGGTTGACCGTCATCAGGAGCACGAAGTCGGCGAGCGGCAGCGCCTCCTCGAGCAGCGCGAGCGGGGTGGCCGGGTTCAGGGCGATGCCGGGCCGGACCCCCCGGGCGCGGATATGACGCAGCGTCCGGTCCAGGTGCACGTCCGCCTCGACATGGACCGAGAGCCAGTCGGCCCCGGCTTCCAGGAAGGGGTCCAGGAAGCGGTCCGGCCGTGCCATCATGAGATGGGCATCCAGCGGCAACCGGGTGCAGCCGCGGATGGAAGCCACGACGGGGGGGCCGATGGTCAGGTTGGGAACGAAGTCCCCGTCCATCACGTCGAGATGGACCACGTCCGCCCCTCCCCGCTCGATCTTTCCGACCTCCTCGGCCAGCCGGGCGAAGTCGGCCGACAATATCGAGGGTGCGATTTCTATGATTCGATCCAATGCCGTTCCACCCCGGAATCACGCCGCGGCAGGGTTCGGGCCGATTCCGCCCCCCCGCCGCGCACCGATCCGCAGAAATGTAGCACAGCCGATCGCCGGATGCAAGCGATCCGCCCCCTAAAACCTTGCGATAAAGACACTTGTCCTTTCGCCTCCCGGTCACCCCCGGCGCCGCAGGAGCGCGGCGAAGAAGCCGTCCCAGCGGCGGACGGAGGGAAAGGTGCGCACGAAGCCGTCCGACCCCGTCCAGGCGGCCACCCCCTGCGGGTAAAGGGGGGCCTCGACCTGGAAATCGGGGCGGGAGGCGAGAAATTCCTCCACCACCCGCTCGTTCTCCTCCGGCTCGGTCGAGCAGGTGGTGTAGAGCAGGCGCCCCCCCGCCGCCACCGAGCGCGCGACGTTATGAAGGATCCGGGCCTGCGTCCGCCCGAGCGCCGCGAACCCTTCCGGCTTGAAGTGCCATTTGATTTCCGGGTTCCTCCTGAGGGTGCCCAGCCCGGAGCAGGGGACGTCGGCGAGCACGGCCTCGAACTCCGTGCCGAAGGGGGGCGGCCCCCCGGCGTCGGCCACGATCGTCCCCCCGGGCGCCAGCCCCTCCGGGCCGAGCACCTGCCGCATGCGCCGCACCCGGTTGAAACTGATGTCGCTCGCCACCACCCCCGCGAAGATCCGCCCGAGGACGGCCGCTTTCCCCCCCGGTGCGGCGCAGGCATCCCACGCCCTGCCCCGCTGCCCCGCCGGGCCGAAAAGATGGGGCATCAACTGCGAAGCTTCGTCCTGGGCCTGCGCCCCCCCCTCGGGGGGGGCCTCGTCCGTCGCGAGCAGCGCGCCGGGGACCAGGGGGGACGGCTCCCCGGGCGGGATCCCTCCCTCCCCCGCCCCGCCCGGCAGGCGGAAGGCCGCCCGCGGGGGCGCATTCAGGGAAAGCGCGAACTCCTCCGCCCTCCCGGCGCCGTAGCGGCGGACCCACCGCTGGTAGAGCCAGCGCGGGAGCGAAACCCGCACCCAGCCGGGCGCCCCGGCGAGGAAATCGTCCCGCTCCCAGGGGCGCGACCGCCCCAGGCCGCGCAGGATCCCGTTGACGAAGCGGTCGGTCCCCCCCCCGCCCCCAGCCCGGGCCAGTTCCACGGCGTCGTTGCAGATCGCGTGGTCGGGCACCCGGTCCATCTTCCACATCTGGTAGAGGCTCATCCGGAGCAGGGTGCGGGCCTTCGGGTCGATTCCGGCCCAGGGGCGCGCGCTCTGGAGGGCCAGCACGTGGTCGAGGGCCCCGCGCCAGCGCAGGGTCCCGTAGACGATCTCCGTGACCAGGTGCCGGTCGCGCAGGTCGAGCCGCTCCATGGCGGGCGAATGCAGCGCGTCGTCGCTGTAGAGGCGCCGCGACTCGATCCTGGACAACAGGCTGAGACTCAGTCTTCTGGTTGGAGAGATCATGCCAGGAAAAGCCGCCCCGCGCCCCGATCCGCCGGCGCCCGAAACCGGTTAATGAAAGAGTACGTCCCCGGGGCGCAGGCGCGCGCCCGCGGCGAACTCGCGCCCGCTCACCCGCCCCTTCCCCGGCCGCTGCACTTCGACGAGTTCCAGGACGCTGCCGCCGCCGCACTGCACCCGCATCCCCCGCTCGGACAGCGACAGGAGCCGCCCCGGCTCCGCACCCTCGAACCCCGCCAGGTCGGTCGGGAAGCTGCGCCAGAGGCGTAGCGGCTCCCCGCCCAGGGAGGCGTGCGCCCCCGGCCAGGGGTTGAGCGCCCGGATCCGGTTGTGGATCTCCAGCGCCCCCCGCTCCCAGGGGACGGGGGCCATCTCCTTCGTCAGGCGGGGGGCCCAGGTAACGAGCGCCCCATCCTGCGGGACGGGGCGGAGGGTGCCGCGCTCGAGCCGCTCAAGGGTCTCGACGAGCAGGCGCGCCCCCTCCCGCGCCAGCGTGCCGGTCAACTCCCCCGTCGTCGTCTCCAGCCCGATCGGCACCTCCCGCTGCAGCAGGATCGGCCCGGCGTCCAGCGCCTCCTCCATGACCATGAGGGTGACACCGCTCGAGGGGTCCCCGTTGAGGATGGACCAGGCGACGGGAGCGGCCCCCCGGTAGCGCGGCAGGAGCGAGGCGTGGATGTTCAGGGCGTGGCGCCCGGCGCTTCCGAGCAGCCAGCCGGGCAGGATCTGCCCGTAGGCGGCGGAAACGATGTAGTCGGGGTGCAGGCGCTCGAAAAGCCCCCGGTTCTCCGCCGCCCCGATTTTTTCGGGCTGGTGGATCGGGAGCCCCCGGCTTTGGGCCAGGAGTTTCACCGGGCCCGGCCGCAGCCTTTGCCCCCGCCCCGCGGGGCGGTCGGGCTGGGCGACGACGGCGCAGACGTCACACCCGGACTCCAGGAGGCTTTCGAGCGCGGGGACGGCAAAGTCCGGGGTGCCCAGAAAGAGGACGCGCATGCGCTACCAGTCCCCGGCCTTGGCCAGTTTCCGGATCCGGTTCTTGATGAGCGTGCGCTTGAGCGAGCTGAGGTGGTCGATGAACAGGATGCCGTTGAGGTGGTCGATCTCGTGGCAGAGGCAGCGGGCGAGGAGCCCTTCGGCCTCGATCCGCAGCTCCTCCCCGTCGATCCCCTGCCCCCGGACCACCACCTTCAGGGGCCGCGTGACACTCTCGCTGAAATCGGGGACGCTCAAGCAGCCCTCGTCCCCCTTCTGCGACCCTTCGGAGGCGACGATCTCGGGGTTGCAGAGCACGATCCGTTTCCTCTCGTCCTCCCCGACCGAAAGGTCGATGGTCGACAGCTGGAGATTGAGCCCCACCTGGGGGGCGGCCAGGCCGATCCCGGGCGAGCCGTACATGGTCTCGAACATGTCCGCCACGATTTTTTTCAGTTCGTCGTCGAAGGCGGTCACCCGCTCGCTTTGCGCGCGCAATTCCGGAGCCCCGTACTTGAGTATCTTCATGATCATGACCCTTCAGTGTAAAGGGAGGACGCAAGGGTGTAAAGACCCGATTCCGCCCGATCAGCGGGAACCGAGGTGGCGGCGATACTCCGCGTGGCGGGCGTCGATTTCGGCGACGGCGTCGCCCCCGAATTTTTCGAGAAAGGCGCGCGCGAGGACGAGCCCGAGCATCGCCTCCGCGACCACCCCCGCGGCCGGGACCGCGCAGGTGTCGCCCCGCTCCAGCGCCCCCTGGCTCGGTTCGAGCGAGCGGAGGTCGACGCTCGCGAGCGGCCGGCCCAGGGTGGGGATCGGTTTGCAATAGACCCGGATCCGGATCTCCTCGCCGTTGCTCATCCCCCCCTCGATCCCCCCGGCGCGGTTGGTCGCGTGGGAAAACCCGCGCCCGGCGCCGTACACGATCGCGTCATGGACTCCCGATCCGGGAGTGCGGGCCCCCTCCAGGGCGCAGCCGATCTCGCACGCCTTGGCCGACGGGATGGAGAGCATCGCCTGCGCGATCCAGCCGTCGAGCCGCCGGTCCCACTGGATGTGGGAGCCGAGCCCGGGGGGGACCCCCCCGGCGACCACCTCGAGTGAGCCCCCCAGGGTGTCCCCCGCGGCGCGCGCCCGGTCGATGGCCGCCATCATCCTCCCCTCGGCCTCCCCGTCGGCCGCGCGCAGGGGGGATTCCGGGTCGAGCGCCACGATCCGCTCGAGGGGAAGGTGCTCGAACTCCGCCCCGACCCGCTCCGGACCGACGGCGAGGACGTGGCTGCCGATGCGGATGCCGTAGCGCAGGAGGAACAGGCGCGCCAGGGCGCCCCCGGCCACCCGGGCGGCCGTTTCCCGCGCGCTCGCGCGCTCGAGCACGTCCCGCACGTCGGACCTCCGGTATTTGAGCACTCCGGGCAGGTCGGCGTGCCCCGGCCTCGGCCGGGTGACCTCGCGCCGGTCGGCCCCCTCCGCGACCCCCTCGGCGCTCATCGCCGTGGTCCAGTTCTCCCAGTCGCGGTTGGCGATCAGGAAGGAAACGGGGCTGCCGAGGGTTTCGCCGTGCCGGACCCCGGCAAGGATCTCGACCCGGTCCCGCTCGATCTTCATCCGCCCCCCCCGGCCGTAGCCCAGCTGCCTGCGGTAGAGCTCGAGGTCCACGAAGCCCCTGTCCACCCAGAGTCCCGCGGGGAGCCCCTCCAGGATGCCGATCAGCCCCTTGCCGTGCGATTCGCCCGCCGTCAGAAAACGTAGCATTTCCTTTCCTTTCGCATCTTTCCTTCCTGGATTGTACCGCAGGGAACGGCCAAATGCAGCTTGACTTGCAGCGCCGCGGCCCCATAAACTTCGGCCAGGTTCAACGTTGCTATGGAAAACCTCCCGGTGCGCGCATTTCTGGCTTTGTCGCGGGCGGTCGTCGGCACCATCCAGACGATCCAGTCCTACACCCTGCTGTCGGTCCGGGCGGTGGCCAACGTCTTCTCCCGGCCGGTGTACTGGCGCGAAATCGTGCTGCAGATGGACCGGATCGGGGTCGGGTCGCTGACGATCGTGGCGCTGACCGGTTTCTTCACCGGCGCGGTGATGGCGATCCAGTCCGAGGGGGCCCTGCGCCGCTACGGGGCGGTCGGGATGACGGGACAGCTCGTGGCCCTGACCGTGATCCGCGAACTGGGCCCCGTTCTCTCCGCCCTGATGCTGGCGGGGCGGATCGGCGCCGGGATCGCGTCCGAGCTCGGTTCCATGGTAGTTTCCGAACAGATCAACGCCATGCGCGCGCTCGGCACCGACCCGGTCCGGCGCCTGGTGACCCCGCGCATGCTCGCCATGGTCCTCATGCTCCCGGTGCTGACCGTCGTCTGCGACGCCGTGGGGATGGTGGGCGGCTGGCTCATCGCCGTCTACAAGCTCCTGATCAGCTCCAACCAGTACTGGTCCGACGCCATGAACGCGCTGCAGTTTTCCGACCTGGTGGGGACCCTGGTCAAACCGGTGGTGTTCGGCTTTATCATCGCCATGACCGGGTGCTACGTCGGGCTCGCGACGACCGGGGGGACCGAGGGGGTGGGGCGCAGCACCACCCGGGCGGTGGTGAGCGCGTCGATCCTGGTGATCACGGCCGATTTCTTTCTGAACAACCTGCTCATCTACCTCGCGCCCCTGATGAACCGCTGATGAACCGATGCCGAACCGATGCCGAACCGATGACAAACCGATGACGAACCGATGATCGAATTCCGCGCAGTCGACAAATCGTTCAACGACGAAACCGTGCTCCGGCAGGTCAGCTTCCGGATCGGCCCGGGCGAGACCAAGATCATCGTGGGCGCCAGCGGCTCGGGCAAATCGACCATCCTGAAGCTGATCCTCGGGCTCATCCGGCCCGATTCCGGCCAGATCCTGATCGAGGGGCGGGACATCACGGCGCTCGCGGAGGAGGAGATGGTGTCGGTCCGGCGCAAGATCGGCATGGTCTTCCAGGAGGGGGCCCTGTTCGATTCCCTCAGCGTCAGGGAAAACGTCGGCTACCGTTTTTTCGAGGAAGGGGCCATGGAGGAGGGGGAGATCGAGCGCGAGGTGCTCCGCCTGCTCGGTTTCGTGGGGCTCGAGGAGGCGATCGACAAGATGCCGGCCGAGCTTTCCGGCGGGATGAAGCGCCGGGTGGGGATCGCCCGGGCCCTGGCGGGGTCCCCGCGCGTGGTCCTTTACGACGAGCCCACGGCGGGTCTGGACCCGATCACCAAGCGGACCATCGTCGAACTGATGATCCAGCTGCGCGATCTCGAGGGGGTCACCAGCATCTTCGTGACCCACGACCTGCAGGCCGCCACCACCATCGCCGGGGAATGCGCCACGATCGACGACGGGGGCCGGGTCCGGTTCAACCGGGAGAAGGACTCCCGGTGCCTCCTCGACATCAGTTTCATCCTGCTGGAGGACGGGCGTATCTGCTTCGAGGGGAACCACCAGCAGCTCATGGCTTCCGAGATCCCCTACGTCCGTAGGTTTGTGGACTAGCGGGGACCGGAGCTTCACGCCCGGGGCATCAACAGACCGGAAAAGGGAGGTCTCATGCCGCAACAGAAACGAGTACGACTGGCCGAACTGAAGGTGGGGATTTTCGTCCTCGTCGGGCTGTTCCTCCTCCTGGCCTTGATTCTCCAGCAGAGCTGGGGCATCCGGTGGTTTTCCTCCTCGGCCAAGGTGCTGGCCTACCTGACCGACGTGGGAGGGTTGAAACCGGGGGCCCCCGTCTGGTTCGCGGGGATGGAGATCGGCAGGGTGCGCGCCGTGGCCATCGTCCCCCCCGAAAGCTACGCCGGCAACGCCGAAGTCTTTTCCCGGATCGAGGCGGTCAAAAAGGAGCTGGAGGCGCAGGAGGCCGCCGCTCCCGCCCGGGAGCGGGAAATCGAGGAACTGCGGGACCGGATCCGCGACCTCAAAATGAACATCCGCTTCGTGGAGGTGCGGCTCGATATCGATCCGGAGTACCTCGGCCGGATCAGCCGCGATTCGGAAATCAGCATCGAGTCGCGCGGGCTGATCGGCGACTCCTTCATCGACATCTCCCCCGGCACCTTCGGCGTCCCCCCCGTCCGCCAGGGGGAGTACTACGTCATCGAGAGCGTCCAGAGCGCCGGCTTCCGCGAGATCATGACCGGGGCCAACGACGTGGTGGCCAATTTCGGCGTCCTCTCCGAGCAGTTCAAGGAGATCGTCAAGCGCATCGACCCCTCCAGGGTCGGCTCGGACATGGGCGACATCGTCAAGGATACGCAGCAGACGATCCGGGAGGCGAACCGCACCTTCTCCCACGCTACCTCCCTGCTCGACGAGATGCAGCGCGGCGAGGGGACGGTGGGCCGCCTCGTGGCCGACCCGGAGCTGTACAACCGGCTCACCGCGTCGCTCGAGAAGTTCAACGCCCTGGCCGAAAACATCCAGAACGGCCAGGGGACCATCGGCCGGCTGATGTCGGACCCTTCCCTGTTCGAAAACGCGAACCGGATGCTGGCCAAGGCCGACACGGTGATGGACCGGATGGAAAAGGGGGAGGGGACGCTCGGGAAGCTGTCCAAGGACGACGCCTTCTACCGGTCGAGCACCGAGGCTCTCGCCAAATTCGCCCTCCTCATGGAGGAGATCGAGGGGGGAAAGGGGACCATGGGGAAGCTTTTGAAGGACCCGAGCCTCTACGACAACCTCGACCAGTCCTCGGCCGAAATCACCAAGCTCCTGTACGACATCCGGAAGGACCCGAAGAAGTTTCTGACCATCCGCTTCCGGATCTTTTGACCTTGACACGAATTCCGAATCTGTCTAGCCTTACGCCATGTTGAGCGACGCCATCGGAAGAGCGGGTAAATTCTTACTCGACAGGATCGTACGGGTCCTGTCCTTTTTTCACATCAACCCCAACCTGCTCACCTTCACCGGCGTGCTGATCAGCTTCTGGGCCGCCTTCGAGTTCGGCTACGGCAACTTCTTCCGGGGGGGGCTGGTCATCATCCTCGCCGGGTTGTTCGACATGCTCGACGGGGAGGTGGCGCGCGTCAGCCAGAGCGCCACCCAGTTCGGCGCCTTTTACGACTCGGTCATCGACCGCTATTCGGACGTCATCATCCTCCAGGGGCTGGTGGTCTACTACGCGCGCCAGCAGAGCCTGGGGTACGTGGTCCTCGTCGGCGTGGTGGTCATGGGGGCGGTGCTCACGAGCTACACCCGGGCGCGCGCGGAATCGCTCATCCCCAGGTGCAAGGTCGGATTCATGGAGCGGCCGGAGCGGATCGTGCTCCTGATCATCGGCGGGCTCTCGGGGCGGATGGAAGCCGTGCTCTGGGTCCTGGCGGTGCTGGGCAACTGGACCGTGTTCGACCGGATCTACTTCACCTGGAAGGAACTGCCGAAACCCGCCCGCATCCCCGGCCCCCCCGCGGCTCCGGCCGGCCGGTAGGGCGAAACCCGCGGTCTCAGAATTTGAGCACCTCGACCCCCTTGGGGAGCTTCTGCTCGAAGAGGCCGGCAGGGAGCCTGCCGTTGAGTTTTTCCCCGCTGAAGGTCTCCAGCAGGTAATCGCCGCTCGGTTCCTGGATCCGGTACTGGGCCGGCGTCGCGGTCGATTTCCGGAACCAGATCGTGATGGAGCTGACGCTCGCGGCCGCCTTGGGGTCGCGGGGCCGGAATTCGAGCACGGCGCAGGGCTGGCCGTTGACGGCCGCGTTCCCCTTCCAGGCGATGTGGAACCTGGCCCGCAGCTTCTCCGCCGACTGGCCGAGCCCGGTCCCGAGGTATTCCACCAGGTTCTTGCGCTTGCCCAGAGCGTACACCTGCGCCTGGCGCACGACGGGCTGGTAGAGGACCGCGCTGTCCCCCTTGATGGTGAGGATTCTCCTGCCGGGGGCCTCGATTTCGTGCCGCATCATGACCGCCCCGTCCGCGGCGACGGCGTAATGGAACTGCCCCGTTTCCGGGGTGTCGAACTCCTCGAGCACCGCCGTGTATTTCTTCTGCGACAGCTGCGCCGAAAAGGACCGGAACGTCCGGCTGACTTCGTCCACCCGGGCCAGGGTCTGCTGGAGTTCGGCCGCACCCTCCTCCGGCGCGGGGGCCGACCCCGCCGGGAGCGCCATCAAAAAGATGCCCACGGACACCAGTGCCTTTGCCAATCGCATTCCATTCCCTCCCTGTGATCTATAGACGCTTACGGGCGCTCCGGGGGTCGAAAATTCTCGCTCCGGGTCCCGGAGTCCTGCGGGGAAATGCGGGGATCCGCGCTGTTCTTGAGGAAGCAGCCGCGCGGGACCAGGAAGATGAAGGCGAGGATCAGAACGCAGATGATGTCGTACTGGATGGTGCCCCGGCCGTAGGACCAGACGAAAATTTTCCTCGATGCGGCGCGCACGCTTGTCATGGCCGGTCAGTAGAGTCTTTCGAATTCCGGTTCGTACGAATACCGGGAGGTCGGGGTGAGGATCCGTCCGTCCTTCATCTCGATCACGCGGCTGGCCGTCGACGCGGCCTCGGAGTCGTGGGTGATCATCACGATCGTCTGCCCCAGCTTTTCGTTGAGGTCCCGCAGCATCCGCAGCACCGTGTGGGAATTGCGCGAATCGAGGCTGCCGGTGGGCTCGTCGGCCAGGATGATGGCGGGCCGGTTGATCACGGCGCGGGCGATCGCCACCCGCTGCTGCTCCCCCCCCGACAGTTCCGAGGGGCGGAAGTTGAACTTCCCCCCCAGGCCGAGCATTTCGAAGATCGGCCCGATGCCGTTGGAGTTCGGGGCCCCGTTGCCGTGGATCTTCTTGGCCAGTTCGATGTTCCCCTTCGCGGTCAGCGTCGGGAAGAGGTTGAAGCGCTGGAAGACGTAACCGATCTTCGTGCGGCGCACGGCCGTACGCTCCGAATCGGACAGCTTCGAGATGTCGATCCCGTCGATGAGGATCGACCCGGCGGTGGGCTGCAGCAGCCCGCCCAGCAGGTGCAGCAGCGTCGATTTCCCGCACCCGGAGGGTCCCATGATGGCGATGAACTCCCCGTGCCGGACCGTGAGGTTCACGCCCTGGACCGCCGGGACGTCCACCCGGCCCGACCGGTAGGTCATCTCCACGTCGACCGTCTCTATGGCGCTCGCCGCCGCGGATCGGTCCTTCATTTCAGCCATGTCGCCCATCGTTCCCCTACTCGTAACTCAGCGCTTTGACCGGATCCATCTTCGCCGCCTTGTAAGCCGGGTACAGCGCCCCGAAAGTCCCGGCCAGCAGTCCCAGGGCCAGTCCGCGGAGCAGATCCTCGACGGTCATGGAGACCTGCAGCGTCGGGAACCGCGTGATGATCACGATCCGGATCACCTCGCTGACCGCGATCCCCAGAACCGCGCCCAAGCCGCATATCATAGCAGATTCCTGAATGATCATGCCAACTATAAAACGCCGCGACGCCCCCAGCGATTTCAGGATGCCGATTTCGCGCGTCCGTTCGAAGATCGTGGTGTACATGGCCAGCAGGATGACCATGAAGCTGAGGAGCATCGACACGAGCACGATCAGCATGCGGAACTCCTCGAGCCCCGGCAGCCGCGTCTCGGCCAGCAGCAGGCTGGGGTCGGACGCCCTCAGGATGGAGTTGCCCGGGAATTTGCCCTCGAGGGTCGCGTAGACGGTGTCCAGGTCCGCCTTGGGATCCGCCTTGATGAACATGATCGTCACCTTGTCGGGGGTGCCGTTGAGCACCTTCATCGTCTCGAGCGGGATGAACACCCGGACCACGGCCCCCGGGCGGCAGATGGCGGTGACCTTGAAGTCGTGGTTGAGGACGTTGATCGTCATTCCCGGCTTGATCTTCTGGGCGTCGGCGTACGCCTGGTCCACGATCGCCTCGTCCCCCGTGAGCGAGGGGGTCCCGTCCAGGATCTCCAGCCGCCCCGGGAACTGGTTGTAGCTTTCCATATCGATGCCGAAGACGAGGCCGAACCCCTTGGCGTGGAATTTGGACAGCACCGGCGTCACCGCGGCCACCCCCGGCAGATCCTCGATCACGCCGGTCAGCTTCTGGTTCAGGCTCGCGTCGCTGAAGGCGTAAAAGATGGAGGAGCCGCCCGGCTGCAGGATGAAGTCCGAGCCGAGGGCCATCGTGCGCCCGAGATAATCGTCCAGGGTGCCGGAGACGATGCCCCCCACCACAAGCATGAGGATGACCCCCAGCGCGACGGCGAGGATGCTGATGAAGGTGCGCGTCGGGCGCGAACGGATATTGGCGGTGACCAGGTTTTCCATTTTAGAAGCGCTGCTCCTTGTCGGTATTCGTGAGGTTCACGATTTCGGCTTCCGGGGGCGGGGAGAGGACGAAGGCCTCATCCTTGAGCCCCCTGCCGACGCGCCAGCTCTCCCGCTCGAATTCCAGCTTCACGGCGTACCCGTCCTCGGGACGCGTCAGGCGGATTTCGCCCGGGAGATAGACTCCGTCGATCGGCTCCATCCCGAGGTATTCGATGTCGCTGAGGAGCCGCCCGTCCTCGCGATAGATCTGCTGCCGGGCGACCGCGAGCTGCGAGCGCTCGATCCAGATCCTGCGCAGGCAGTGAATCCTCGCCCCCGCGCCCTCGCGGCAGGAGGAAAGGATATAGTACTTGGCCTCCCGGTCGGCCGCCTCTTCCAGCCCCACCTTCATCCCCGGCGCCGCGAGATCGAGCCCCGCCGGGACCAGGGCCTCGTACAGGTGGGGCGCCCGCAGCGGGATCCCGCCCGGCAACTCCTCGAGCACCAGGCTGTCGGCCGAATTCTTCCCCCGGTAGAACCGGAGTTTCCCGGGCACCCAGGCGGAAAAGTCGTCCCCCACGCTCAGAACGTCGAAGATGGCGGTTTTGGTGATGGGGTTCTGAACGACCAGCCTCAGCCGGTCCGGGGGGCGCACGAGCAGGTACCCCGGCGCCCGCTTGTATTCCTCCTGCTCCCCGCTCTCCCATCTGCCGTAGGTGAGCGTCACCTTCATGCGCGCGTTCGCCAGGTCGGGGATCGTGCCGTAGCCGTTGACGATGTCGACCAGCCGGTCGAAGCCCGCCTCCCGGGCCGCGAGCACCCGGGCGGGCACCTCCACGCTGACCTTGCGCTTGATGCGGCAACCCGGCCCGGCCAGGCCCAGCGCCAGCGCCAGGATGACGCCAAGCAGATGCGGAGCCCGGCGTGCATATCCCCCAAGTACTGGCAACTGCGGTATTTCTCTCATCTTTACCCCGGCCCGTCTTTCGGGATGGGAGAATCTAACAGAGTGCGCGGGACTTGTCAACGAAGCCTCCGGGCCCCGTCCCCCCGGAACCCTCCCCGGTCCCTACCCTTGCGGCCGGCCCGCGCCCCGCCGCCGGCGTCTCACGGTGAGATAATACGCCGCCAGGGCGGCCGCGGCGAGCAGAAAGAGGGCGAAAAGCCACCGTCCGATCAGGACCAGGTTGTTCTCGACGAAGACCTGGATCGGCGCCCCGTAGAGCACGGCCAGAATCCCCCAGGTCGAATAGCGCACGGTCCGGCCGATGAGGACCGCGGCCAGGAAGGGGGCCAGCCGCATGTGAAAGACGCCGGCGCAGAGGACGAAAATCTTGAACGGCATGGGGGGCGGGATGATGCTGGGGATGAGGACCGTGAAGATGCCCCATTTCCGGTACATCCGCCGGGCGCTCTCGATCTTCGGTTCCGCGAAGCGGCGGCGCAGGATCGGCTGGCCCCCCTTGCGCCCCACGGTGTAGAGAATGAGGCAGCCGATGACCGAACCGGCGATCGTCATCCCCACGAAGTAGGCCATGCGCCCCCAGGTCCCCCCCGCCGACAGCAGGATGATGAGGATGTCGTTCCCCTCGGGGACGCTGAGGAAGGAGGAGTCGGCGATGGCGAGCAGCAGCACGCCCACCCCGCCCAGGCTCATGACCAGGGCCCCGGCCGAACTCCCCACCCTGTCGAGCCACTGCCCGGTCGAAAGCGCGACGGAACTCAGGTAAGCATACAGAGGGTTCATGGATATCCGCGGCCCTGCCCGGCCGACGCTCCGGTGCGGCCGCATTCCCATTCGGGTTCGTGATGACGGTCGAGGCGGGAACCGGAACGGCGACCGCCCCGGCTCGCGAAGGTTGAAAGTAACACATCGGCCGATTTCCCGGCAAGGGCGCATTGCGCGCCGATTGAGTTCCTATTCAAAAAAGCCGTAACTCATTGACATGGCATGACACTGCCGGTAGAATGCCTCCAAAGCGAAAGCGGGGGGAGAGGAACGGGAACCGGCTTTCGGGGGAGCCGGGGATTTATCCGAAGAACGATCCAGCTATGGAATCTATCGCGTCGGTACTGAAATCGCAAAGGGAGCGGCGCAAGCTGTCCCTGTCCCAGGTTGCGGCCGATACCAGGATCAGCCTGCGCCACCTCGAAAGCATCGAGGAGGGGCGTTTCGAGGATCTTCCCGGGGGGATGTACAACCGCGCCTTCCTGCGCGCCTACTGCGAGCGCCTCGAGCTGGATCAGTCGGAATTGCTCGAGCGTTACGAATCGGAGGTCCTCCCCCGGACCGAAAAGCCATCCCGGCCCAAACCCGCGATCGGGACCGGCGCCTCCTGGCGCATTCCGCCCCTGGCCGTCTGGAGCCTCATGCTCGCCGTCTCCGCGACCGGGATCTTCCTGGCGCGCAAATCGATCTACGAGATCTTCTCCCCCTATTTTTCCCGGTCCGCGGCCCCGACGGTGACGTACGC
>CAZWXG010000018.1:0-9019 GCA_964637825.1 uncultured Acidobacteriota bacterium | reverse complement strand
CGGGATCCGGCTCGAGGTCGAGGGGAAGGAGTCGTGCTGGATCTCCATCGAACGGGACGGCGTCCCGGCCCTCGAGAAGATCCTCGAACCGGGGGAAGTCCAGGCTGTCAGCGCGACGGAGAAGATCCGGATCGTGGTCGGCAACGCCGGAGGCGTCCTCCTCAGGATCAACGGCAAGCGGGCCAAACCGCTCGGCAGGCCCGGAGAGGTGGTCCGGCTCCTGATCGACCGCGACAGCCTGGCCGACCTGCTCGCCCCGGGCGCGGGGTAAGGAATGGACCCGGACCGTCTTCGGCACTCCCTCCCCCGGAGCCGCCGCCTCGTTCTGGCGCGCGGCCTCGTGCCGCTCCCCCCCGCCGAGGCGCTCGAACTGCTGGTCGCCCTCGCCCGGGACGACGATGCGGAAGTGGCGCGCCTGGCCCGGGGGACGCTCGAACTCTGGCCCGTAGAGGACCTCCTCCCCGCCCTCGGGAAGAAGGAGTGCGCGCGCGCCGTGCTCCAGTATTTTGCCGATCCCGCCCGCCCCGGGGCGGTGCTCGCGGCCCTGATCGACAACCCGGCCACCCCCGGCGAGGCGGTGGCGGCGCTGGCCCGCACGCTCGAGGAGCCCCTCGTCGGCCGCACCCTCGACAACCGCAACCGCGTGCTCGCCTCCCCCGAAATCCTGGCCGCCGCCCGGGCCAACCCCCGCGCCGGCGCCGAAACCCTCCGGGTGATCCGCGAGATCGAGGCCGATTTCATGGGCGCCCGGCGCGCCGACTACGTCCTCGCTCCCTCCGCCGCGGCCTCCGCCGGCGCGGAAGCGCCCGCCGCCCCCATAGCGGACCTCGAGCCCGCGGCGGGCCCGGAGCCCGAAATCCCCCCGGGCGAGCTTGCCCTGGAGGGGCTCCCCCCGGACGACGAGGAGCGCCGCCGCGCCATCGGCACCCGGCTTTCCTCCCTGCCGGTACGGGAGAAGATCCACTACGCCCTCTTCGGCACCCGCGAAATCCGGGCCGTGCTGGTCTCCGACACCAACAAGGAGGTCGCCCGCGCGGTGCTCCGCAGCCCCAAGCTGGGAGACAGCGAGGTGGAGAGCATCGCCGCGCTGCGCACGGTGGGGGAGGACATCCTGCGGGAGATCGGCGGGAGCCGGGAGTGGACCAAGAGCTACAATACCGTGCACAACCTGGTGCGCAACCCCAAGACGCCGCCGGCCGTTTCCCAGCGCCTGATGTTCCGCCTGCGCAGCCAGGACCTGGGGATGATGGCGCGGGACAAGAGCATCCCCGACGCCGTCCGGCACAACGCCTCGCGCCTGGTGAAACAGCGCTCCCAGACGAGGACCGGCTCATGACCCCGCGACTCCCCCAACCGGCCCAGGCCCGGATCCCGCACCTGGAGATCCTCGACGATTCCCCCGACGGCGCCCGGATCGTGGAGCTGTACGCCGGCGCGGTCGGCAGCGGCCGCACCCGCACGCTGCGGTTGCTGGGGCGCAAACACGCCGCCCGCATCATCCACACCCTGCTGGGATACGAGGTCCAGTCCTCCTACCGCCGGATCCAGTGCCCCGACCTGGTCACCGCCCGTTACCTCCGGCTTTTTTCGGAACTGGGTTTCCGTTCCATCCGCCTCCCCTACGACCCGACCGTGACCGCGCGCGTCATCCCGGAACTGGAGGCCGCGGTCGAAAACCTCGAGAGCCGCGTCCGCGCCCTTTTCCCCCGCGACCCGCGCCTCGGCGCCTACGTGCTGCGCCGGGTCTACGCCATCCTCCGCAGGCGCATCCGCGCCCTTCCCGCCTGATCCGCCGCCCGGGCGATTGCGCTGTCTCTCCCCGCCCCGTTGTGCTACGATGAAGACAAAGTTCGAATCACGACATTCCGTGGCGGAGAGCGCCTGGCGCCCTCAGGCAGGCGCTCGGACGCCCATCTGACCTGCGAGGAAGAAGCTATGCGATTTCTCAACATTCGGATATTGGCGGCGGTGGCGGCGGTGGTGCTCTGTCCGGGCGCGGGAGCCCAGGCACAGGAAAAGGTGCAGCGGGAAGTCACGGTTCACGAGAACGTGCGCCTGGTGATCCTGGCCCCTGCGGACGATCTCTCCGACGAGGTCCGGAAGCAGTACCAGGCGTTTCTCCCCCTTTTCGAGGAAGCACTGAAGGAAGCCACGACAAACGAAACCGACCCGTGCGCCCTGACGATCCGCGTCAGCGCCGGGGTGAAGGAGGTGGGCTCGGCCAAGACCCAGCGGCCGCTGGCGCGGGTGTCGGCCTTCCGGCGCAACTCGCGGCAGGAATTCATGGCCACCTTCATCCTCTACAGTTATCTCACCGCCGGCCCGGTGAACAAGGAGGAGACGGCGCAGTTCCTGAAGAAGCAGATCCTGGATTGCGCCATCTGCAATTCAGGGAACTGACGGTCGCGCCGGGGCGCCCGGATAGAGGTCCGCGCGCACGACCTCGAGGTTCCGGGCGGGGATGACGAGCCGGACGAGGCGGTTGCCCCCGTCCACGGTGAGGTTCCCCGTCCAGATCCCGGCCAGGTCGAGGCGGAAGGTCCGGACCTCCAGGTCGCCCGCGGGAGTCTTCATCCTGCCGGTGCCGGTCGCGGTGACCTCCAGCGGCAGATGGGCGCCGACGACGGGGATGAAGTTGGCCAACGTCTGCCGCCCCCCCTTCTTCGCGTCGTAGCGCGCCGCGATGGCGTCGGCCTGGTGGTAGACGTTGAAGTCGAAGATCACCATGTCCGGGGGGGCGGGGATGCTGACCTCGCTCGTCTGCCCGGAGCGGGTGAGCACGCGCGTGATCTGCCCGCCGGCGACCGATACCTCGAAGGAATCGCCCGACGCCCCGCTCGTGTACTGGAAGCGGTAGGAAACGGGTTCCCGCGCCGCGGAAAACACCATCCGGGCCGTATAGGCCATGCGGTTGGCCTCGATCCCGTCGGTGATGACGATCTCGTGCTCGGAAACCGAGGTCAGGGTCCCGTCGGCGCCGGGAGTTTCCCGGACGACTTCGCTCCCGGCCGGCTCCCCGTTGATCAGGATCACGTACGACTGGGCATAGTCCCCTTCCGCGGCGGCCCCGGGAACCGCAAGGAGCGCCGTAAACAGCAGAAGCACCGGCCCGGGGAGGGCAATCCTCATCATATCCGTCTCCTCACGATCTGGGTCGCGGGCACCCGCACCAGCGCGCTCTTCATCGAACCGGCCATGGCCGGGGACACCTGCTCGCGAACGAACTCGACCAGAGTCTCCATCTCCAGCTGCAGCTTCTCCATCTTCTCCCGCATGTGCAGGATGACCTCGACCCCCGCGAGGTTCACCCCCAGCTCCCGCGTCAGGGTCAGGATGACCTCCAGCTGCTCGAGGTCCTCCCGGGTGTACAGCCGGGTGTTCCCCTCGCTGCGGGAGGGCTTGAGCAACCCCAGCCGCTCGTACAGGCGCAGGGTCTGGGGGTGGATCCCGTACGTTTCCGCCACCGAGCTGATCATGTAGCCTGTTCGCTTGCGCCCCACCACGGATCACCCCCTGTCATATCCCCTGAAGGCCGGCGCGCGGGTCCTCGGGGTTCAGGCGCGCGAGTTCCCGGAGAATCTCCCGGGAGCGCTCGTCGGCCGCGCTCGGGACCACCACGCGCACCTCGACGATCTGGTTTCCGGGGAGGTCCCCCCTGAGGGAGGGGGCGCCCTTCCCCCGCAGCCGGAATTTCTGCCCGCTCTGGGTGCCGGGAGGGATCTTCAACAGCGCCTTCCCGTCGATGGAGGGGACCTCGATCTTGGCCCCCAGGGCCGCCTCCGTCACCGTGATCGGCACGGTGCAGACGATGTCGCTCCCTTCCCTGCGGAAAAACTCGTGCGGCCGCACCGAAATGATGAGGTAGAGGTCCCCCGGGGGGGCACCGTCCCTCCCCGCGTTCCCCTTCCCCGCGACCCGCATCCGGTGGCCGCTGGCGACCCCCGGGGGGATCCGGACCGTCACCGTCTCCTGGACCGCCCGGTGCCCCGACCCGCCGCAGCTTCCGCACCGTCCCCCGACCTGCCCGTTCCCCCCGCACATCCGGCAGGGGGCCGAAACTCTCATGAACCCCTGCGAGCGCTCTTCCTGCCCCGACCCCTGGCAGCGGGGGCAGACCTGGGTTCCCCGGGAACGGTCGGCCCCCGTGCCGCCGCAGGCGCCGCAGGCTTCGCGCCGGGTGATGGCGAGCCGGGCCGTCAGCCCGCGGATGCTCTCCAGGAAGGCGATGTTGAGCTGCTGCTCGAGGTCTTCCCCCCGCGACGGGGCCTCCGGCCGGCCGCGCCCGAACAGCTCGGAGAAGATGTCGCGGAAACCGCCCGCGCCGAAACCGGCCCCGGAAAAATCGAAGCCCTGGGAGGGTCCGCCCCCGGACCGCGCCCCCCGCCCCCCCGCCTGCTCCCGGATATTGTCGGAATAGAAGCCGTACTGGTCGTAGACCGCCCGCTTCTTGGCGTCGCTGAGGACGTCGTAGGCTTCCTGGATCTTCTTGAAACGCTCCTCGGCGGACTTGTCCCCCGGGTTCACGTCGGGATGGTTCTTGCGGGCCAGCCGCCGGTAGGCCTTCTTGATCTCGGCCGCCTTGGCGTCCTTCGGCACCCCCAGGAGGGAGTAGAAATCTTCTTTGCCAGCCATACTAGCGCCTCTTCCCCTTGCGCGGTCCCCGGCCGCCCGCCTTGGGGAGCACCAGGTGTAGCAGCCCGTCGGCCAGCTTCATGCGCGCGCCCTCGCCGTCGACCGGCCCGGGCAGTTCGAAGGAGCGCAGGAACCTGCCGCGCTGCCCTTCCAGCCGCTGGTAGTTCTCCTGCTCGCAGCAGGTATCGAAGCGCCGCTCCCCCCGGATCGTAAGCCGCCGCCCGGAGAATTCGAGCCGGATATCCTCGAGTTCCACGCCCGGGACCTCCGCGCACAGGACATAGCCCCCGTCGGTTTCGTAGAGATCCGTGGGGGGAACCCAGGTCACTTCCTCTTCCTTCATGGCCCATCCAGGGCGGACGGCCGGCCGGAGCGCCGGCCGCCCGCATCGTACAGACTAGGACTGCCCCTCTTTGTCCATATCGACATATTCCGCGTCGATGACGTCGTCCTCCTTCTTCCCCGAGGAGGCCGACCCCCCCGGCGCGCCCCCGGCCGCGTCGGGCGGCTGCTGCCCGGCGGTCTTCTGGTACATCGCCTCCGCCAGCTTGTGCGACGCCCGCGTCAGCTCCTCGGCCGCCGCGTTCATCTCGGCCGCCTCGGCCCCGCCCTCGAGCGCCGCCTTGGCCTTCCCCAGCGCCGCGTCGAGGGTCGAGGCGTCCGCCTCGGAGATCTTGTCGCGGTTTTCGGTCAGCAGCTTTTCGGTGTTGTAGATCAGGCTGTCGAGCCGGTTCTTGGCCTCGATCTTCTCCCGGTTCTTCTGGTCCTCGTCGGCGTGAGACTGGGCGTCCTGCTGCATGCGCTCGATCTCTTCCTTGCTCAGACCGCTCGAAGCGGTGATGGTGATCTTCTGCTCCTTGCTCGTGGCCATGTCCTTGGCGGAGACGTTCACGATCCCGTTGGCGTCGATATCGAAGGTCACCTCGATCTGCGGCACGCCGCGCGGGGCCGAGGGGATCCCCACCAGGTGGAACTTGCCCAGGGTGCGGTTGTCCCTCGCCATGGCCCGTTCCCCCTGCAGCACGTGGATCTCGACCGAAGTCTGGCTGTCGGCCGCGGTGCTGAAGATCTCGGACTTGCGGGTGGGGATCGTGGTGTTCTTGTCGATCAGCTTGGTGAACACCCCCCCGAGGGTCTCGATGCCGAGCGACAGCGGCGTTACGTCGAGCAGCAGGAGGTCCTTGACGTCGCCGGCGAGCACCCCCGCCTGGATCGCCGCGCCCACCGCCACCACCTCGTCCGGGTTCACCCCCTTGTGCGGGTCCTTGCCGAACAGGTCCTTCACCAGCTGCTGCACCCGCGGGATGCGGGTCGAGCCCCCGACGAGGACCACCTCGTCGATGTCCCCCGGCTTCAGGCCGGCGTCGGCGAGCGCCTGCTTGAGGGGGACGATGGTCCGCTGCAGGATGTCTTCCACCATCTGCTCGAACCGGGCGCGCGTCAGCTTCATGTTCAGGTGCTTGGGCCCGGAGGCGTCGGCGGTGATGAAGGGGAGGCTGATTTCGGTTTCCATCACCGTGGACAGCTCCATCTTCCCCTTTTCCGCCGCCTCGCGCAGCCGCTGCAGCGCCATCTTGTCCTTGGAGAGGTCGATCCCCTGGTCCTTCTTGAACTCCTCGATGATCCAGTCCATCAGCCGCTGGTCGATGTTGTCGCCGCCGAGGTGGGTGTCGCCGTTGGTCGATTTGACCTCCACGACCCCCTCGCCCACCTCCAGGATGGAGATGTCGAACGTCCCGCCGCCGAAGTCGTAGACGGCGATCGTCTCATCCTTCTTCTTGTCCAGGCCGTAGGCCAGGGCCGCGGCCGTGGGCTCGTTGACGATCCGGACCACTTCCAGCCCCGCGACCCGCCCGGCGTCCTTGGTGGCCTGGCGCTGGCTGTCGTTGAAATAGGCGGGGACGGTGATGACGGCCTTTTCCACCTTCTCCCCCAGGTATTCCTCGGCCGCCTGGCGCATCTTCTGCAGGATCATGGCCGAAACTTCGGGAGGGGTATAGGTCTTGTCCCCCATCTTCACCCCCACGTCCCCGTTGGGGCCGGCAAGGACCTTGTAGGGGACCAGCTTGGCCTCCTCGTCGACCTCGGCCAGCCTTCTCCCCATGAACCGTTTGATGGAAAACACCGTGTTTTCGGGGTTGGTCACCGCCTGCCGCTTGGCCACCTGCCCGACGAAGCGCTCGTTGTTCTTCCCCATGGCCACCACCGACGGCGTCAGCCGGCTCCCCTCGGGATTGGTGATCACCTTGGCTTCCCCCCCCTCCATGACGGCCACAACGGAGTTGGTGGTCCCCAGGTCAATGCCGATAATCTTACCCATGTCTCTCCTCCTTCGTGATTCGGATCCACTTCCAAACGCTTATCATAAATGCAACTTGAGCTGACGCCCATCCTTAGCGTCACCCTTATATAGAACCTGAGTGCGTTATTGTCAATCCGCGCCCCCCCCCAAAAACTCAATCCTGGACATCCACCAATTGGAGCCAAAATCCTGGACATCCACCTTTTGGGCACCCCCCTCTCAATCCTGGACATCCACCTATTGGGCAACGCCCTCCCGATCCTGGACACCCACTTACTGTCCCAATAGGTGGATGTCCAGGATTGAGTCGACAGAGCGGCAATAGGTGGATGTCCAGGATTGGGGGGGGTGTGTTATGATAATGGGACTATGAAGAGATTGGGCTTTTGGGTTTCGTTCCTGGTCCTGGCCGCCGGCATGGCGGCGGCCGAGTATGTCATCAAGACCGTGCCGGTCCGCGCGATCGAGAGCTACCCCGCCCGGGCCACCGTGGCCGGGGCGACCATCGCCGCCGACCCCTACCCCAACGACGAAAAATCGTACACGGCCTTCGACATCAAGGACCTGAACTCGCGCGGCTACTATCCCGTCCACATCATCATCCACAACGGGACATCCGGTTTTCTCAATATCCGCACCCGGAACATCATCCTCATCACCTCGGCCGGGGAACAGATCTACACGACCCCCGGGGCCATCGTGGTGGACGACGTGACCCGGGCCGGTCTGAGCGGCAGGATGCCCCTGATGGGGTCCAACGACGAGGCCACCTCGACCCGGGAGGGTTCGCCGCTCTCCGATTTCACCGCCAAGGAACTGATCAACGCCTCCATGGCCCCCGGATCGGTCACCGACGGCTTCCTCTTCTTCTCCAACCCGGACCTCAAGAAGAACCTGTTCGAGGGAAGCACCCTCTACATCCCGAAACTCGAGGAGGAGGGGACGCGCAAGCCGGTCGGGCCGTTCACCATCCTCCTGGACCGGGCCGCGGCCGGGACGCCGGAGCCCGGGACAAAAAAATAGCCGCCCTGCCGCCCGCCCCGGAGACCTCGATGCTCCGGAAACGGGCAGCCGGCGGCCGCCTCATCCTGTGCCGGCAACGACCGGTACGGTTATCTCCGCTTGATCCGGTATACCTCGGCGTAAATGCGCCGGAGCGGCGCCACGCAGTAGTGGTGGATCAGTTCCATGAAGTTGGCGGGATCCGCGATCAGCTCCTCGAGCAGGCTGTTCCGGATGGCGAAGGAGAGCCGGACGATGTCGGCCTTCCCCTCGCGCGTCTCCACCTTGATGCTCCCGGCGACATCCTCCTTCAGGGTGAACACGTCGCAGTTGCGCGTCTTCCGGATCTTCTTGAAGCCCTCGATCGGCGTTTCGCAGTTGACCCGGTAGTAGTCGGCGATCCGGCGCGCGAGTTCGGCGTAGTTGAAGTTCGGAACCTTGTTGTTGACGCTCACCTCGATGCCGCATTCCGCCTCGTCCGCCATCACCGACAGGCCGTAGGTGAAATCGAGGTCCCCCTTGTTGAACTTGATCCTGTGCCCGTGTTCGTCGTGAAAGCGCTTGAGCTCTTCGGGGCCGAAGATGTCGGGGTCTTCCGCTTTCTTTTCCGTGGTGATGTAATAGTCGCTGACACTCAGGTACCACTGGTCGATGATGGTTTCGAGGGCCTTATCGATCAGTTCCGCTGTTTGGGGTGGGATGTTTTTCTTTCCAGACAAGCTTTTGATCCTCAGAAATGTGGGTAAAGGTCAAGCCGTCCTGCACTCTGTCCCGCTGTATGTCCTGCCCTGTTCTGCATTTTCCTGTACCATGAAAAACGGGAGTATAGCACGCCCCCCCCTGCCTTGTGGGAATTTCTTGCCGCCATTTTCGGGCCTTTCCCCCCACCCGGCCCCGATGCCCCCCCCGCGCGCCCGGTCCGGGCCGGACGGGGAGCGGATCCCCGATTGACAGGCGCGGCCCGATCATGGATAATGCGAATCCGAAATGCCGACCGTGGGTGGTTAGCTCAGCTGGGAGAGCGCCGCGTTCGCAATGCGGAGGTCGGGGGTTCGATCCCCCCACCATCCACCATCGGCTTCG
>CAZWXG010000017.1:11481-29653 GCA_964637825.1 uncultured Acidobacteriota bacterium | reverse complement strand
GGCGGGGGCGGGTCGGCCGCGCGGACGGTCACCATCAAGGGTTCCGACACGATGGTGATCCTGGGGCAGCGGTGGGCCGAGACCTACATGAAGGCGCACCCCGAGGAGCGGATCCAGGTCACGGGGGGGGGCTCCGGGACGGGGATCGCCGCCCTGATCAACGGGGGGACCGACATCTGCGAGGCCTCCCGTCCCATGAAGGAGAAGGAAAAGGAGATGGTGCGCAAGCGCCACGGCCGGGAGGTGGTCGAGATCCCGGTGGCGCTGGACGGCATCGCGATCTACGTCCCCGAATCCTCGCCGATCGAGTCGCTGACCCTGGGGCAGCTGAAGGCGATCTACACCGGGAAGATCGGCAACTGGCGCGAGGTCGGCGGGCCGGACCGGAGAATCGTCGTCTACAGCCGCGAGAACAACTCCGGCACCTACGTCTTCTTCAAGGAGCACGTGCTCGATAACGAGGACTTCGGGCGCGAGGTCCAGACCCTGCCGGGGACCGCGGCCGTGGTCAACGCCGTCAGCAAGGACCCCGCTTCGATCGGTTACGGCGGGATCGCCTACGCCTCGGGAATCCGGCCGGTGGCCGTCAAGGCCGACGACGCGGCCGAGGGGGTGCTCCCCTCGATCGCAACGGTGGAGCGGGGGACCTACCCCCTGTCGCGCCACCTCTTCTTCTACACGGTCGGGGCTCCCCAGGGGACCACCAAGCAGTTCATCGACTGGGTGCTGGCCTCCGACGGCCAGGAGATCTGCGAAGCGGTCGGTTTCTACCCCCTGGTCTGGAAATAGGCCGATGAAAAACCTGGAGAGCATGACGCGGGCGGCGGGACGATCGGGGGCGTGGGGCGACCGGGTGGCCAGGGTGCTGATCACCGCGAGCGCGATGCTGGCGATCGTGTCGCTGGTCCTGATCTTTGTCTTCATCGGCAAGGAGGCGCTCCCCATCTTCACCTCGGCCGAAATCCGGGAGGAGGCCAACATCGGGAACCTCTTCCTCCCCCAGTCGGCCGGCGGGGGGGCCGCGGCGGAGCACACCTGGCAACCGGTCTCCGAACTCCCCAAGTACTCGCTCCTGCCGCTGCTGATCGGGACGTTGAAGGTGACGATCATCGCCTCGCTCATCGCCATCCCCCTCGCGGTCCTGGCCGCCCTCTACACCGCGGAGTTCGCCCCGGCCTGGGCGCGCGAGACGGTCAAGCCCGCCATCGAACTCCTGGCCGGGATCCCGAGCGTGGTGGTCGGGTTCTTCTGCCTGATGGTGCTGGCTGACTGGCTCCAGGGGGTGTTCGGCTGGACTTTCCGCCTGAACGCCGTGACCGCGGGGATCGGCCTGAGCCTCGCGGTGATCCCCATCGTCTATACCGTCTGCGAGGACGCCTTCTCCTCGGTGCCCCAGGCCTACCGCGACGGGTCGGTGGCCATGGGCGCCTCCTCCTGGCAGACGGCGTCGCGCGTCGTCCTCCCGGCGGCGATGCCGGGGGTGCTGGCCGCCTGCGTGCTCGGTTTCGGCCGGGCCATCGGCGAGACCATGATCGTGCTGATGGCGTCGGGGAACGCCGCCATCCTCTCGCTCCTCCCCACCGACTCCATCCGGACCTTTTCCGCGACGATCGCGGCCGAACTCGGGGAGGTGGTGGTGGGGAGCGCGCATTACCACGTGCTCTTTTTCATCGGCGCTTTCCTCTTCGTGATCACCTTCGCCATCAACCTGCTCGGGCACTGGTGGGTGGGGCGGCTGCAGAAAAAGCTCCAGGGGGCTTCCTAAGCCATGGTCGACCGAACCAGACTCGTCGGGGGCGCCTTCCAGGCTCTCTGCATTCTCGCCTGCGTCCTGATCATCGTGATGCTGGCCGTCATCCTCGGCAACATCCTGATCCACGGCCTCGGCACCGTCACCCTCTCCTTCCTCACCAAGGCGCCCGATTCCGGGATGACGGGCGGGGGGATCTTCCCCGCCATCTTCGGGACCTTCGCCCTGGTCGTGCTCATGACGATCGCGGTGATCCCGCTCGGGGTGGCCACGGCCATCTACATGCACGAATACGCTCCGAAGCGCTCGCGCGTCGTCCAGATGGTGCGGCTGGCGATCCAGAACCTGGCCGGGGTCCCGGCCATCGTGTTCGGGCTCTTCGGGCTCGGGTTCTTCATCGAGTTCATCGGCCGGGGAATGGACCGCGTCCTCTACGGCGGGGAGCTGGTCTACGGCCAGCCGGCCATCGTCTGGGCGGCGCTGACGATGGCGCTCCTGACGATGCCGACGGTGGTGGTGGCGACGGAAGAGGCGCTCCGGGCGATCCCCCAGGGCTACCGCGAGGTGGCCTACTCGCTCGGGGCGACCCGGTGGCAGATGATCCGCCGCGTGGTGCTCCCGCAGGCGGTGGGCGGCATTCTCACGGGCGGGATCCTGGCCGTCAGCCGGGGGTCGGGGGAGGTGGCCCCGGTGATGTTCACCGGCGCGGCCTATTTCCTCCCCGAGCTGCCCGCCCGGCTCAACAGCCAGTTCATGGAGCTGGGATACCACGTCTACGTGATGACGACCCAGTCCCCCGACGTGGAGGCCACCAAGCCGATCCTGTACGCCACGGTGCTGGTGCTGCTGGCCCTGACCTTCCTGCTCAACTTCAGCGCGATCATGATCCGCGCCCAGATCCGCAAGAGGATGCGCTATGGCCGATGAGACGAAGCCTCCGGAGGGGGGGACGCCCTGCGAAATCCGGACCGAGGGGTTGCGGGTGCGGGCCGGGAAGGAGGAGATCCTCAAGGGGATCACCCTCGCGGCCCGGCAGGGGGAGATCGTATCGATCATCGGGCCCGCGGGGGCGGGGAAGACGACGTTTCTGCGCTGCCTCGACCGGATGGCGGAGCTCGACTTGGACCTGGCCGTCTCGGGCCGGGTCCTGCTCGACGGCCGCCCCGTCGAGGACTTCAACGTGGCCGAGCTGCGCCGGCAGGTCGGGATGGTCTTCTCGGTCCCGACGCCGCTGCCGATGACGGTGCACGAAAACCTGGTGTTCGGCATCCGCCTCGTCGCCGGGGGGCGCGACCGCTTCGACGAGCAGGTGGAAAAGGCCCTGCGCGCGGCCTACCTGTGGGACGAGATGAAGGACCGGCTGAACGAGCCGGCGCGCAACCTGTCGGGGGGGCAGCAGCAGCGGCTGTGCCTGGCGCGCTCGCTGGCCCTGGAGCCCCGGGTCCTGCTGCTGGACGAACCCTGTTCCGGCCTCGACCCGATCTCCACCGCGAAGATCGAGGAGGCGCTCCAGGAGCTGAAACAGCGGCTGGCCGTCATCCTGGTGACGAACAACGTCAAGCAGGCGGCCCGGGCTTCGGACCGCACCGCCTTCTTCCTGTTCGGGGAACTCCTCGAGGTCGGGCCGACCCACCAGCTCTTCACCACCCCGACCGATCCCCGGACCTCCGATTACATCACGGGGCGGTTCGGATAACCGCCCCGGGGGAAGCCGCATGACCATGGAAAGCATCATCGAGACCCGGTCCCTGAACCTCTGGTACGGCCGGTTTCACGCGCTCATCGACGTCAGCCTCCGGATCCCCCCCCGGGCGATCACGGCCATCATCGGCCCCTCGGGCTGCGGCAAGTCGACGCTGCTGCGCGTCCTCAACCGCATGAACGAACGGATCCCCGGGGTGCGGGTGGAGGGGGACGTGCTGCTCGAGGGGGGGTCGATCTACAACGGCCGGATCGACCTGAGGCAGCTGCGCAAGCGGGTGGGGATGGTGTTCCAGCGCCCCAACCCCTTCCCCCTCTCGGTGTTCGAAAATGTCGCCTACGGGCCGAAGATCCACAACCTCGCGGGCGGGGAGGAGCTGGAGCGCCGGGTGGAGCAGAGCCTGCGGGCCACGGGGCTCTGGGACACCCTGAAGGACAGGCTGGGGGTCTCGGCGCTGTCGCTGGCGCCCGAGCAGCAGCAGCGCATCTGCATCTCGCGCCTGCTGGCGGTCGAACCCGATGTCCTGCTGATGGACGAGCCCGCCAGCGCCCTCGACCCGATCGCCACGGCGCGGATCGAGGAACTGATGCTGGAGCTCAAGGAGCGGTACACCATCGTCATCGTCACCCACAACATGCAGCAGGCGGCCCGGATCTCGACCCGGACCGCGTTCATGCTTCTCGGGGAGCTGGTCGAAGTGGGGGAAACCCAGACCGTATTCACGAAACCGGTCGACCCGAAGACGGAGCAGTACATTTCCGGGAGGTTCGGATGATGCGTCAACTCGAAGGGAAGATACAGGGCCTGCAGGAAAGGCTCCTGCTCATGGGGCGCCTGGCGGAATCGATGCTGCAGACGGCGCTGCGGGTCCTGGTCGAACGCAACGGGGCGCTGGGCGCCGAAGTCGAGCGCATGGAGCACGAGGTCAACGAGCTGCAGATCGAGATCGACGACACGGCGGTCAAGCTGACGGCGCTGCAGCAGCCGGTCGGGGGGGACGTGCGCTTCCTCTTCATGGCCTCCCGGATCGCCACGGAGCTCGAGCGCATCGCCGACCAGGCGGTCAACATCATCGAGAACGCCCGGCACCTGCTCGCGGCGCCCCCGCTCAAGCCGCTGGTGGACCTGCCGGTCATGGGCGAAATCGCCGAGGGGATGGTGCGCGACAGCCTCCAGTCCCTGGTGGCGCGGGAGTGCGCCCTGGCCAACCGGGTCTTCGAGGAGGAGAAGAAGGTGGACGCCTACCGCGACCAGATCTTCCGGGTGCTGCTGACCTACATGATGGCGGACCCGGGGACGATCGAGCGGGCGCTGGCGCTGATTCTGATCTCGCGGAACCTCGAGCGGGTGGGGGACCACGCCACCAACATCGCCGAAGAGGTGATCTACCTGGTCGAGGGGCGGGAGGTGCGCCACAGCCACGAGAGCGACACCCGCCGGCCCGAAGCGGAGGCCTGACCGTGGCCAGGAACACCCTGCTGGTGATCGACGACGAGCGCGACCTCGTCGAGCTCGTCCGCTACAACCTGGAGAGCGAGGGGTACCGGGTCCTCGGCGCCGCGGACGGGGAGTCCGGTGTGTCCACGGCGCTCAGGGAGAAGCCCGACCTCGTGATCGTCGACCTGATGCTGCCGGGGATCGACGGGCTCGAGGTCTGCCGCGAACTGCGCCGCAGGCCGCAGACGGCGCGCGTGCCGATCCTGATGCTGACGGCGAAGTCGGCGGAGTCGGACCGGGTCGTGGGGCTCGAACTGGGGGCGGACGACTACGTGACCAAGCCCTTCAGCCCCCGCGAACTGACCGCCCGGGTGAAGGCCCTCCTGCGCCGCTCCGCCGGGTACCAGCAGCCGGCCGAGCGGATCAAGCGGGGGGAGCTCTCGATCGACAGCGCGAGCCACGAAGTGGCCTGCGGGCACCGGAAGATCGAGCTGACGGCGACCGAGTTCCGGCTGCTCGAGTTCCTGGCCGCCCACCCGGGGTTCGTCCACTCGCGCGGGGCCCTGATCGAGGGGGCGCTCGGCTCGGACATCACCGTGCTCGAGCGGACCATCGACGTGCACATCATGTCCCTGCGCCGGAAGCTGGGAAAATGCGGCGAGTGGATCGAGACCGTGCGCGGCTTCGGCTACAAGTTCCGCGAGGAGGGCTAGGGGCGTGTCCACGCCGCCGCCGGCTTCCCCTTCGGCCGGCTTGGCTTTTCCTCCCGTCCCGGACCCGATGACGCACTCGCCACGCGGGCGACGCAGGTGTTGTCGATGTATTTCCCCGTCCACCCCTCGTCGAGGCCGTAGATCTTCCGGAGGTTGGGTTCCACCCCGATGACGCAGCGCTCGAAAAGGTCGCTCCCGGCCCCCCGGGCGTAGAGGGGGACGAGGGAATTGCTGTGGTTGCCGGAGTGGTACCAGAGTTCCGGCAGGCGGCCGGCGCCGTTGTCCTTCACGTGGGCGTAATCGACCCCGTGGTCGAAGGTCCCGTTGCCGTTGACGTCGAAATAGGCGGACCCCTCGACCCGCCCGTCCCCCCAGAGGTAGCCGCATTCGTGGTCGGCCGTGACCACGAGCAGGGTGTTGCTCCAGTTGTTCCCCCCCGTGTTGCGGTCCAGGTACTCGACGACGGCCTCGACCGCCCGGTTGAAATCGATCTGCTCCTCGATCATCCTGCCGGCGTGGTTGTCGTGGTTGGCCCAGTCGACGGCCCCTCCCTCGATCATGAGGGCGAACCCCGCCGGGTTGTTGTCCAGCACGTTCAGGGCCCCGCGCGTCATGGTCGCCAGGTCGGGGACCCCGGCATTCGCGGGCGCTATGTAGGGGGGCGTCTTGTCGTTGCGGGGAGCGCGGCTGCCGCGCCGCTGCTGGAGCGTTTCGTAGACGTGCGGGAGTCCGAAAACCTTGTCGGGCGTATCCCCCCGGCCGAGGGCCTCGAATTCCGTCAGGGTCGAAATGAGGGTCCAGCCGTTCGTCCCCGAGGACAGGTCGCGCCAGTGCGCCTCGTCCCCGATGAGGCCGTAGGAGGGGAGGGAGCGCCGTCCGGCGTCGTTGTCGTATTCCGGGTTTCCCGGGGCGAGGACCACCTTGAGCATGCCGTGATGGTTGCGTGCGTCGTAGTCCGCGTTGTGCGTCCCGGGATGGCGGCCGTAAATGGCTTCCTTCGCCAGGGCGGGGTAGTTCATGCGGCTCCGGTTGTGCCCGTAGACGGCCGCCGGGGTGGCGTGGGTGAAGGGGACGCTCGATACCGCCCCGATGCTCCTCCCCGACCGCGCCGCGCGCTCGAAAAATGATTCCAGGGGCGCGCCGCCGGGGGTGAAGTTGATTTCGTTGTCGAACACCTTGACGCCCGTCACCAGGGCGGTCGCGGCCGCCGCCGAATCGGTCGCGCCGTTTTTGGCGTAGTTGAAGTCGGCCGCCATCGCCGCCGGGTCGTAGGGTCTGCCGGTGTACCCGTTGCGGTGGCCGGAGGAATGGGTCTGCACCGCCCAGCGGCGCTCGAAGCTTTCATACACGGCCTTGCGGCCGGCGTAGTACTCCGTCGCGCGCACGGTGTTGAACCCCTGGCCGTCGCTGATCATGAGAATGATGTTTTTGGGCCCCGGTTCCCCGGCGCCGATCCCCGGTATCAGTGCGAGCAACGCGATTTGCGCGGCATAGGCGATCTTCACTGGCTTCCTCCCTGGCTGGTTCCTGTCCTGTCTGGAATAACACGATGGGGTCCCTAAAGCCACGATTTTCGTCGATTCCGGTACCGGTGCGGTCCCGAATTGTTTAAATATTCATAGCGCATTCATCAAGCCTTAACGGAGGGCGGGTAGATTTCCCACCGATGCAAAGAGTGGTGTGGCCGCTTCGCGCCGCGCGGCGGCGGGGAACCGGGGAAACGACAAATCAAGGAGACGATCGATGAGAAGAACAGTCGGGGTGATCAGCCTGGGGATGCTGTTGTTGCCGGCCATGGCGGCCGCAGCCGATTCCTGGACGGACAAGGTGAAACTCAAGGGGGACTTCCGCTACCGGCACGAAACCATCAAGGTCGAGGACAGCGATGCCCGCAACCGGCATCGCATCCGGGCCCGCTTCGGGATCGAAGCCAAGCCGAGCGACAACGTCCTCGTCGGCCTGCAGCTGGCCAGCGGCTCGGCCGATCCCGTGTCCACCAACGAAAGCCTGGACAGCGGATTTTCCACCAAGGACATCCGCCTCGATCTGGCCTATTTCGAACTCGGTTTCCAACAGGCTCCGGGACTGCACCTCGTCGGGGGGAAGATCAAGAACCCCTATTACACGCCGGGCGGAACCGAGCTGATCTGGGACGGCGACCTGAACCCCGAAGGGGGCGCCCTCAAATATTCCGGGAAAAGCGGCGGCGTGAAGCTCTTCACCAATATCGGCGGCTTCTGGGTGGAGGAGCGGAGTTCCGACGTCGACACCTGGCTGTTCGGCGCCCAGGGGGGGGTCGAACTCTCCCTCCCGGACAAAAAGGGGTCCTTTACCGCCGGCGCCACCTATTACAATTATGAAAACGCCCGGGGCAAGAGCCCGATCTTCGACGCCGGAGACCCCTTCGGGAACAGCGTGGATGAAGCCGGGCGCTACCTCTACGATTACGACCTGGTGGAACTGTTCGGGGAGATGAAGATCAACGCCGGCAGCCTCCCCGTCGCGGTCTTCGTCGATTACGTGAAAAACACGGCCGAAGGGGAGATCGCCGGCGACGAGGGGTGGCTCGTCGGCGCCAAGGCGGGCAAACTCAAGGATCCCGGCTCCATGGAGTTCCGCTACAACTATCGCCATATCGAGGAGGACGCGGTACTCGGCATCTTTACCGACAGCGATTTCATCGGCGGCGGGACCGACGGGAAGGGGAGCGAATTCGGACTGGACGTCCAGCTGGCGAAAAACTTCAGCGCGGGCGCCAGCTACTTCCTCAACAAGCTGGGGACGGCCGCGGGCGCCGACGATTACCATCGGCTGCAGCTCGACCTGGTGTTCAAGTTCTAATGCTTCGGTTTTCTCGGGATCTTCCGGAGGCTGACCTTCTTGGAGAGGGTGTTGCGGTGAATGCCCAGGGCGGCCGAGGTTTTGAGCAGGTGCCCGTGGTTGCGCCGCATCACCTCGGCGATGAAGCAGCGCTCGAACTGCTCCATCGCCTCCGTGAAGAGGATCCCCTTTTCGACCATTTCCGCGCAGAGGGCTTCCAGGCGCTCCTTGAGCCTCGGGGGGCGGGGAGTCTCGCTCACGGCTCCCCCTGCTCGAGGTTCCAGGCATGGAGCACCTTCCGGTAGTGGGTGTAAAACCTGTCCTTGAGGCTTTGGGGCGTCAGCCGGACGGCGGCGCTCGCCCCCCCGAGCAGGAAGGGGGCCAGGACGGAGCCGGACAGGAGGTCTTTTTTTACCGGAAAGGCGATGAGGGCGAGGACGAGGATGGAGCAGATGGCCCACCCGCGCAGGAAGCCGAAAATGGAGCCCAGGAACCGGTCGGCCCATTTGAGCGCGACCGCCTTCAGGAACCGGTTCACGGCGAAGGACAGGAGCGCCCCGGCCAGCAGGGTGCCCAGGAAGATGACGAGGAAGCCGACCAGGTTGGCGATCGCTTCGGTGCGGCAGAAATCGATCAGGCGCGCGGCCGGGACCGGGTAGAAGAAGACGGCGAGCAGGAAGCCGGCGATCAGGGCGCCGAGGCTGATCAGTTCCCGCACGAGCCCCTTCCAGAGGGCCAGCAGCGTCGATACCGCCACGATCCCGGCGAACAGGACGTCGAAAGTGGTCCACTGGCTCGGAAGCATGCGCTATAGGTTACACAGGTTTCACAAATAAGAAAACCCATTTGTGAAACCTGTGTTCCCGAATTCTCCCCGACCTAGACTAGCGGGGAACCGGTCAGGATCCGGTAGGCTTCGAGATACTTGGCCGTGGTCCCCTCCACCACCCGGGGTGGGAGTTCGGGGGCCGGCGGCTGCTTGTTGAAGTGGATCTCCTCCAGGTAATCCCGGACGTACTGCTTGTCGAACGAAGGCTGGTTCCTGCCCGGCTCGTACCGGTCGCGGGGCCAGAACCGCGACGAATCGGGGGTCAGGACCTCGTCGCACAGGATGATTTCGCCGTTGTAGACGCCGAACTCGAATTTGACGTCCGCGATGATGATGCCGCGCTCGAGGGCGTACTCCGCCGCCCGCGCGTAGATCGCCAGCGTGAGGTCCCGGAGCCTGGATGCCTGGCCCTCCCCGATGATGCGGGCGGCCTCCTCGTAGGAGATGTTCATGTCGTGCCCCGACTCCGCCTTGGTGGCCGGGGTGAAGACGGGTTCGGGGAGCCGGTCGCACTCCCTCAGGCCGGGCGGGAGCGCGATCCCGCAGACCGTGCCGTGGTCCTGGTATTCCTTCCAGCCGGAGCCGGCCAGGTAGCCGCGCGCCACGCACTCGATCGGGAACATGTCGGCGCTGACCGCGAGCATGCTCCGCAGGTCGAGAACCTCGCGGTGGCGCTGGAGTTCCGCGGGGAATTCCGCGGCGTCGGCGCTGACGAGGTGGTTGGGGACCAGGTCGCGCATCATGCCGAACCAGAAGCGCGACAGCTGCGTCAGGACGGCCCCCTTCCAGGGGATGGGGGTCGGGAGGACGACGTCGAAGGCGGAGATGCGGTCGGTCGCGACGAGCAGGAGTTCGTCCCCGCAGGCGTACAGGTCCCGCACTTTTCCCCGGCGGAGCAGTGTCAGCCCCTCGAGGTCGGTCTGGATGCAAAGGTTCGGTTTCTTTTCCATAGTTCTCTCCGGATCAGCTGGCCAGCGCCTGCTGCTGGCGGAAATCCACGCCGATGATCTTGGAAACCCCCGGCTCTTCCATGGTGATGCCGTACATCGTCTGGGCCGTTTCCATGGTGTTCTTGTTGTGGGTGATGATGATGAACTGGGTGTTCTGGCTCAGTTCGGTGACCAGGCGCGCGAAGCGGTTCACGTTGGCGTCGTCGAGCGGCGCGTCCACCTCGTCCAGGACGCAGACGGGACTCGGCCGGTAGCGGAAGATGGCGATCAGGAGCGCCAGGGCCGTCAGCGCCTTCTCCCCCCCCGACAGCAGCAGCACGTTCTGCAGCCGCTTTCCCGGGGGCTGGGCGATGATGTCGATCCCGCTGTCGAGCATGTCCTCCTCGTCGAGCAGCCTCAGGTCGCACTGCCCGCCGCCGAACAGGATCTGGAACACTTCCTGGAAATTCTGCCGGATCGCCCGGAACGCCTCCTCGAACTGCTCGACGGAGCGCCGGTTGATGTCGGCGATCGCCTTCTGGATGTCGGCGATCGATTTTTCGATGTCCAGGCGCTGGCCGTTCAGGAACTGGTAGCGCTGCTCCAGCTCCTTGTACTCCTCCAGGGCGCGCATGTTGATGGCCCCGAAGTTTTCGATCGTCTCGCGCATCCGGTCGTGCTCCTCGGCCACTTCCCGGTAGTCGCGCTGCCAGCCCGTGTCCTCGATGTCGACGATGAGTTCGGCCACCGGGACATGGAACTCCTCCTGGCAATGGCGTTCGAGGTGCTCCAGGTCGTTTTCGAGCCGGGTCTTCTCGATCTCGATCCGGCTCCGGGCGTTCAGGGTCTCTTCACGCCCGGCGTGCAGGACCCGCAGCCGCTCCTCCACCTGCTCGAGCGCCGCGCGCCCGGCCGAGAGGGTGGCCTGCATCTCCCCGAGCGTTTCCGCCGTCCGCTCGATCGTCTCCGTGCATTCGGCGATCCGCTCCCGGGCCTGCTCCTGGGCGACGGCGAGCTCCGCGATCCGCTCGCGCACCTGGGCCGCCTCGGTCCGGTTCGCCTCGGCGCGCCGGTGCACCTCCACCGATTCCTGCTCGAGCCGCCCGAGGTCGGTGTCGATGCCGAGGCGCCGCTCCTTCTTGACGGCGTGGGCGGAGACGAGGGCCCCCAGTTCCCTGGAAAGGGAAGCGCTTTCCGTGCGCAGCGTCTGCAGCCGCGCGTTGAGTTCGGCCAGCTCCTCCGAACCGGTCCCGCTCCTGGCCTCGATCTCGGCGATCGCCCCCGCCGCCCCCTCGAGGCGGGACGCGAGTTCCCGCCGCTCCGCCTCGAGCTGCCCGAGTTCCGTGTCGGCCACCTGCTCCGCCTGTTCGACCCGGCCCAGGTCCGCCTCGATCCTGGCGATCTCGTGCCGGGTCAGGGCCGTTTCCACCTCGAGCTTCCGGGCCTCGGCCATGAGGGCCTTGATCGATTCCGCCGCGACCGACTGCTCCTCTTTGAGGCCGGAGAGTTCCGCGCGCGCCGATTCGATCTTCTGGGCCAGCGCGGCCAGCTTCTTGCCGAGTTCCCGCTTTTCGCGCTTCAGGGCGAGAAAGCCCGCCATCGATTTGCGCTCTCCCACGGCCGAGAGGGTGCCGCGCGGGGAATACGCTTCCCCCGAAAGGGTCAGGAAGTTGGCGGCGGGGGACTGCTCGGCCACGCGAAACGCCGTGTCGAGGTCGGAAACCATGACGGTCGAGGCGAATTCGGGGAGCGCGCGCTCGAACGCGTGCTTGACGTCGGGCGTCATGCGCAGCAGCCCGTCCAGGTACCCGATCACCCCGTCCCCCCCGAGTTCGGGCCGGCTGGCGCCGGTGCCGTGGCAGTGGCCGTTCTGCAGGGTCATGAAGGTGCATTTCCCCGCGCCGATCCGTTTGAGCCGCTCCACCCCGCTCATGGCGTCGTCCCGGCTCTCGACCAGGATGTACTGCAGGGGCGCGTTCAGGTAGTCCTCGAGCGCGGTCTCGTAGGCCGGGTCGGTTTCGATGTGGTCCGCCAGCGTCTTCGCGCGGCACTCCTCCTCCCCCGGGATCCTGGTGGAGAGGTATTTCTGCACCCCTTCGGAGTAGTTGCTGCGCCGCTGTTCGATCTCCTCGAGCGAGGAGTAGCGGTGCTGCATCAGGCTGTGCTCGTTGGAGTGCGCCGCGAGTTCCTCCGTCAGCCGCTCGATCCCGGCGGCCAGCCGCCCGGCCCGCCCTTCGAGTTCCTCGCCGGCGGCGGCCACTTCCTTCTGCCGCTCCGCCTTGCGGGTGTGGTCGCCGCGCACCCTCTCGAGTTCGGCCGTCCGTCCGGCCCGTTCCTCGGCCCTGACCTGCCGTTCGTGTTCGAGGCGGGCGGCCCGGGCCGCGATCCGGGCCAGGCTTTCCTGGCAGCGGGCCTGCAGGTTCTTCAGGTCCGACAGTTTCCCCGCGCCGGTCAGGAGGAAGGAGCGGAGCTCGTCGATCTGCGTTTCGGTCTCCCGGATCCCCTCCTGCAGCCGCTCGCTCTTGGCCTGTTCGGCCTCGACGACCTCCTGCTCCCGGGCGATCTCCCGGGCGAGCGCGCCCCCGGCCTCCCGGAGCCGCTCCGTCTCGCGCCCGATGACCTGCTCCCGGTCCGCGATGGCCGTCTGTTCCCGTTCGAGCTCCCCGGTGCGGGAGATGAGCCCGAGCCGCTGGGTCTCCTGTTTTTCGAGCGTGTTGCGGGCGTCGCCCGCCTCGACCTTGAGCCCCGTCAGGCGCTCCCGGACCTGGTTGACCTCCTCCTCCTGCCGGGCGCTCTCACGGCGCGCCTCGTCCCGCGCGCCTTCCGCCCCGGCCAGCTCGGCCAGCACCGCCTCCTCCCGCTCCTGGGCGGCGGTGAAACGCGCGGCGCACTCGGACAGCTTCCGGCGCAGTTCGCGGTCCTCCATCCCGACCTTGAGGCGCTGGACGGAGCGGAGTTCCTCCCTCATCCGGTTGTAGCGCCGCGCCTTGGCCGCCTGCCGGCGCAGGGAGTTCAGCTGCCGCACCACCTCGCGGATGATGTCCTCGGCCCGCGTCAGGTTCTGCTGCGACTGCTCCAGCTTGCTCTCCGCCGAATAGCGCCGGCTCTTGAAGAGGGTGATGCGCGCGGCTTCCTCGATCAGGCTGCGGCGCTCGGCGGGCTTGGAGCTGAGGATCTGGCCGATCCGCCCCTGCTCCAGGATGGCGTAGGAGTTGGGGCCCAGGCCGGTCCCCTCGAACAGGGCCTGGATGTCCTTCAGGCGGCAGCGGTGCCCGTCGAGGTAGTACTCGCTTTCCCCCGAGCGGTAGAGCCGCCGGCCGACGCTGAAGTTGCCCGGGTTGAACTCGGGCGCCCCCGGGATCTCGATCGGGTGGTCCAGGGAGAGGGTCAGGATGACCTCGGCGAAGCCGGTCGGTTTGCGCTTCTGGGTCCCGTTGAAGATCACCCCTTCCATCTTGTCCGTGCGCAGCGATTTGGCACTCTGCTCCCCGACCACCCAGCTGATGGCGTCGGAGATGTTGCTCTTCCCGCAGCCGTTGGGGCCGACGATGGCCGTGACCCCCTCGTTGAAGGGAATGTGCGTGCGGTCGCAGAAGGATTTGAATCCCACGAGCTCCAGTTTCTTGATTCGGTTCATAGCGTTCGTGCCACCCTTTCCGCTCTCTCGTTGCCCTCGTTGGATTCCCGCGTCTCTTACTGCAAATTCAGGTGAAAGAAGCCCGCCACCTGCCGGTCGTAACTTTTGAGCCCCTCGCCGCTCAGGGCGTGCACCCGCGCCGTCGGGTGGGTCATGAGCTCGCCCTGCGGCGCGGCGGCGCAGAGCGCTTCGGTCGAGGCCGCCAGGGCCCCGCGCCCCTCCCCCCGGATGAACAGGATCGATTTCCCCGCCAGCTCTTCGACCGGCAGGGGCCGGTCGAGAACCCGGAAGTCCGCGATATGGAGCAGCCGGAAGACCTGCCAGCACGCGAAGCGCAGGACGCCGTTGTCCACGCCGAAATCCTCGGCGATCCGGTAGCCCAGAAAGCGATCGATCGTCTCGTAGGCGCTGTCGGCCGCGACCGCCCGGACTTCGGGGAAGGCGGCCGCGGACTTGAGGGCGGCGAAGGCGCTCGTGTCCACCCCCCAGATCCCCAGCCGCTCGGGATTGTTTTCGGGGCGCCCGATCATGAAGCGCACGGTGTCGGCCATGTCGTCGGCCTCCCGGAGGCCGAGCGTGCTGGCCCCCCGGGGCGCGCTGCCGCTCCCCCGCTGGTCGACCACCAACAGGTTGAACCCGTGCTGATGCAGGGCGACCGCGAGGCTCAGGGCGTCCGACCGGCTCATGCCGTAGCCGGGGGCCAGGATGATCCCCGGGGCGTGCTTCAGGCCGGGGATCCACCACCCCGGGATCGATTCCCCGTGGCTCGAGGGGATCTGGAGTTCGAGCGAGGGGAGGAGGTAGTGGGAGGGGTTGACCGACTCGGTCACGGGGCCGGGGTAGGAGATCCTGTGCATCAGGAAGCCGAGGACCAGGGCGATGACCGCAAACAGGATCAGGGCGGCGGGCAGGAGCGTGCGCAGGAACCAACCCGAACTGGTTTCACCCTTTAACGCCCGCCGTTTCATGGAAATGAGGCTCCGGGAATCGGCCCGCATCCGGGCCGTGGGCTGCCGCTGCGGGTCGAGCTGTCGTGTTTCCGATATCGGGGGTCAATATAGCACAACGGTTTGGAGCCGGGTCAAGAAAAATCACAATATAATGGGGTTATTTGCGTAACTGGCTACTATATGTTGAGTTTATGGAGGTTTCCCCCTCCGTCCCCCGGCGGAGCCTCCGCAAGTCTCCGGGAGTGTTGATATTAGCCAGGTCGGAGTCGTCGAACGGGCCTTCCCCGGGGGTCACCCAGCGGATGCGCAGGGGGCCGTCGAGGAAGGTGTCGATCACCTTCCGGGCGCCGTGCTCGAGGGCGTCTTCGATCCGGGGCAGGCAGCTTCTGCGGTAGACGGCGCACAGGGGGTGGGCCAGCCCGGAGCTCGAGCGCGGGATGGCGGCGTCGTACCCTTCGGCGCAGGCGACGAGGTGCTCGAGCAGGGGGGTGGGGACGCTCGGCAGGTCGCACGCCAGGGCGAGGTAGAGGGGGGCGTCCTCATGATGCATGGCGGCGTGAAGCCCGGCCAGCGGGCCATGATCCCGGTAGCGGTCCGGGACGACGGGGAAGCCGAGGAACCGGTACGCCTCCCCCTCGTCGGAGGAGATCAGGATGCGCCGCGTCAGGGGGAGCGCCCGCCCGATCACGATCCGGATCAGGGGGTCCCCGCCGATCGTCACCAGCGCCTTGTTGCTCCCCATCCGGCGGCTTCTCCCGCCGGCCAGGATGACGGCGCACAGATCCTCGTTCACCATGGGCTCCATGATCGGTCCCCGTTCCGGTTTCGTCAACCGCAATGTGTCCTTCGCCGTCATCCCGGAACATTCTGTTATACTTGCCGGGAAAGGTCGGGACGGATGACAAAACGATCGCTCTGGCTTGCGCTGGCTCTTCTGGCCCTGGCGCCCTTTTCGGGTTCCGGGGCGCACCCCGATTTCTTCCGGATCGAGGACCTTCGCCCCGGGCTCAGGGGGGTCGGCCTGACCTGCTTTGAGGGCACCCGGCCGGAGGAGTTCCAGGTGGAAATCCTCGGGGTGATGCGCGGGGTGACGCCGGGGGCCGACTCGGTGCTGGCCCGCTTCAGCGGCGGCTTGATCGACAGGTACGGCATCTTCGAGGGGATGAGCGGCAGCCCCGTTTACATCGACGGAAAACTCCTCGGCGCCGTCGCCTATACCTACTCCTTCGCCCGGGAGCCGATCGCGGGGATCACTCCCATCGCCCACATGGTGGACTCCTTCGAGGAAAAGGGCGGGGGGGCGCGCCCGCAGAAGGGCCGGCTCTGGGACGCGGCGCTGCCGCTTGCCGCCTCCGGCGGCGGGGGGCTCGAGTTCACGGTCGTGCGAGGCGGAAACACGCCCCCGGCCGCGCGGGACGCGCACACCGTTGCGCGAGACGCGCACACGCTGCTCCCGATCGCCACTCCCCTTTCCCTGGGGGGTTTTCACCCCGGCACCCTGGCGGCCTTCGCCCCCCGGTTCCGGGCCGCGGGGATGACCCTGCTGCAGGGTTCCGGTGCGCCTGCCGAAGACGCCCCGGGGGACTCCCTCCCGTTCGAACCCGGCTCCAATATCGTGGTTGCCCTCGTGCGGGGGGATCTGGACGTCTCCGCCGGGGGGACCGTGACCTGGGTGGACGGGGACCGCCTCTACGCCTTCGGGCACAACCTCCTCGAACTGGGCGCCACGGAACTCCCCATGCACCGGGCCAGCGTGGTGACCATCTTCCCCAGTCTCGAGAGTTCCTTCAAGATCCTCGCGGCCGGGGGGGTCGCGGGCGCGATCCGCCAGGACCGGGGCATGGGCATCTACGGCGTCGTGGGGGAGAGGGCGCGCACCGTGCCGGTGCGGATCGGCCTCCTCTCGAGCCGGGGCGCGCGGAAGGAATACCGGTTCGAGCTGGCGCGGGATTCCATGCTGACCCCGGTGTTGCTCAACATGGCGGTCTACAACACCATCACCGCGTCCGAGCGCGCCCAGGGGGGGGCCACGATCGGGGTCGAGGGGAAGATCGGGATCCGGAACGAGAGCGCGGTCCGGATCGCCGGGCGCTACTCTTCCCGCAGCGAAGCGGTGCAGAACGCCGCCCTTTCGGTCGCCGTACCGGTCAACTACCTGATGGATGCCGGAGCCCCGGACCTGGACCTGGAATCCGTCGACCTGGAGATTTCGGTCCTGGAACAGGACCGGAGCGCCCGGCTCGACTCGATCCGGCTGGACCGCCGGGAAGTGAAAGCGGGGGAGACGGTCGAACTGACGATGACGGCCGAGCGGGCCGACGGCACGGTCACCCGCGACGTCCGCACCGTGAAGATCCCCGCAACCGCCTCCCCCGGTCCGCTCACCCTGACCCTGGCCGACGGGGCGGCCCTGACGACGCTGGACCAGCAGCAGGAGGGCGCGTTCACCCCGCGTTCCTCGGGGCAACTGATCGGATTCCTCAACCGGATGCGGCGCAACGACCGGCTCTACCTCCGGTTTTCAAGGCGCGCGCCCGGGGCGGTGATGCGCGGGGAAGGGATGCCGGGCCTCCCCCCGTCGATCCTCTCGGTGCTCCAATCGGACCGGAAGTCGGGGGCCCTGGCCGAAATCCGCTCCGCCACGCTCGCGGAATACGAACTCCCCGCATCGGACGATGTCATCACCGGCTCCCGGTCGGTGACGATCGAGATCGAGCCCTGACACGAGGTCTGTGCATGCATATAAGGACATCCACCCTGCCGGTCGTCTTTCTGGCCCTTTCGGTCGTCTGCTGGGGCGCCCTGCCCCGGTTCTGGGAAAATTTCACCCGGGAGGAACTGCTCGAGGGGGAATTCAGCGGCGTCTCGCTCGCCCCCGACGGGGCCCTCTCGCTGGCCCCCCCCCTCGACCTCTGGTTCGACACCGGCCAGGAATACATCTTCTCCATGGTCCGCGACCGGGCGGGGAACCTTTACGTCGGAACGGGGGCGGAGGGGAAGGTGTACCGGATCGACCCCGAAGGGAAGGGGAGCCTCTATTTCGAGTCCCGCGAGCTCAACGTCTTCGCCCTGGCGCTCGATTCCTCCGGCACCCTGTATGCCGGGACCTCTCCCGAAGGCACTATCTACCGCCTGCGCGGGGCGAACGACCCGGAGGAGTTCTTCGACCCGGAGGGGACCTACATATGGGCGATGGCGTTTGACGCCGAGGACAACCTCTACGTCGGGACCGGGGGCGGCGGCGTCATTTACCGGGTGAACCGGGAGGGGGAGGGGGCGGTGTTTCACGCCTCGGGCGACAGCCACGTCCGGTGCCTCAGGTTCGAGGGGAAGGATCTCCTGGCGGGAACCGCCCCGAACGGGCGGGTGCTCCGCGTCGACCCGCGGGGGAGGGGGTTCGCCCTG
>CAZWXG010000017.1:3058-11381 GCA_964637825.1 uncultured Acidobacteriota bacterium | reverse complement strand
GCCATGGACCGGTTCGGCACCCTCTATGCCGTCGCTTCCTCCTCGAAGGCGCCGGCGACCGCTCCCGTTTCCGCCGCGGAGGGGGTAGCGACGGTTTCGACCACCGTGACCGTCGTGGCGAGCGCGGGCGGGGCGAGCGCTGCCCCGGCCGCGGCGGGGCAGGGGGCCGGGGCCGCGGCGGAAGGGGGCGAGGGGGGGAAGCGGTCGGGGGCCGCAGCGGTCTATGCCATCGGCGCCGACGGCGCGGTCGAACTCCTCTACAGCGCCGACGGTGAGATGGCGTTCGATGCCGTCCCCGGCGGCGACGGGGAGCTGCGGGTGGCCACGGGCCCCAGGGGGAGGCTGATGACCCTCGGCTCCGGCGGCCGGGTGGCGGTGGTCACCGACCTGCCCGAGGAGGACGCGGCCCGGCTGCTCGTCGCGGGGGACGAGGTCTATGTCGGGGCCAGCAACCGGGGAAAGGTCTACCGGCTCCGGAAGGGGAGGGCGCCTTCCGGGACCTTCGAATCGGACGCGCTCGACGCCGGGACCGTCTCCTCCTGGGGGAGGATCGGCTGGGACGCGGCCGGTTCCGGCCGGGGCATCGCCCTGGCCACCCGGAGCGGGAACACCCCCCGGCCCGACGGGTCATGGAGCGACTGGAGTCCCCCCTGCCTCGAGCCCGGGGCGGAGATCACGAGCCCGCGCGCGCGCTACCTGCAGTGGCGGGCCGGGTTCGGGGGGGAGGCCGGGGAGGGCTCCCTGAAAGGGGTGAGGATCTCCTACCTGCAGCTGAACGCGCGGCCGCGCGTTACCGAACTCAAAATCCTGCCGCACGGACTGGCGCTCGAGAAGCAGCCGTCCCTGGCCGCCAGCGGTTTCTACTCCGCCGAGCCCCCCGCCGACGGGCAGAGCCTCCACGCGCCGCGCGCGCGCGGGAGGGAAACCCAGCCGCTCCCCCCGCGCCAGGCGCTCGAAGCCGGGACCCGTTCGTTCACCTGGAAGGCGGAGGACGGCAACGGGGACACCCTGCGCTACTCCCTCTACCTCAAGGGGGAGGCGGAATCGGAGTGGAAACTGCTGGAAACGGGCCTCTTCGACACCTTCTACACCCTCGGCACTACGGCGCTCCCGGACGGGACCTACCGCCTGAAGGTGGTGGCGGACGACGAACCCAGTAACCCCTTCGACAAGGCCCTCGTCGGGGAGCGGGTGAGCGCCCCCTTCGTCGTGGCGGCCGCCCCGCCGCAGCTCGAGATCCTCGGCCGCTCGGTGAGCGGGCGCAGGGTGGAGATCCGGTTCCGGGCGAGCGTTTCCGCCGGGGCCCTCCAGAGCGCGGAGGTTGCGGTCGACGGGGGGCCCTGGCGCCTCCTTTCCCCCGTCGACGGCATCGCCGATTCGCCCCGGGAGGAGTACCTCGTGACGACCCCGGAGCTTGCGGCCGGGGAACACCGGATCGGCATCCGGGCGGGCGATCGCAACGGCACCACGGGGACCGCCGGCTTCCTGGTGACCGTCCCCTGAGGGCCAAGGTTCGAGTTGCGCAAATCCGGCCGAGCGTGTAATGTCATAGGGCTCCGGATGGGGGGATCCCCGTCAATCATGGAGCGGGATGAGGTCGCCAATGAAAAGAGAATGCAGCAGACGGATCGTTACCGCTCTCGCGGTCGTAGCGCTTCTTGTGCCGGCGCTGCCGGTCTGGGCCCAGCAGGGGGGAATCCAGGTGACATGCCAGGATGCCTCGGGCGGAGCCGTGAAGGACGTCAAGGTCGCCATCTTCAACCTTCTTACCAAAAAAGCCAAGGACGCGAAATCCAACAGCCAGGGGATCGCCGCCTTCGACAAGCTCGATGACGGGGTCTACCGGGTGGTGGGGCGCAAGGAAGGCTTGGCCCCGGCGCTTCACGAGTTCGTCGGGGTCAAGGGATCCTCCGGGTCGGCCACCCTCAAGTTCGAGGCCGGCGCGGACCGGAAATTCTACTTCGAGGACCCGCTGATCGAGAAGAATGCGGCCGCCCTGCTCCAGCAGGGGGTGCAGGCCTCCCAGCAGGGCAACTTCCCGGAGGCGGAGAAGCTCCTCGGCCAGGCGCTCGAAATCAACCCGTCCCTGGCCGAGGGGCTCTATTACCTCGGCGTGGCACAGCTGCAGCAGTCGCGGTTCGATGACGCCGCGGCGACGTGGAAACAGGCCGAGGCGCTCGCCGAGGTCATGAAAGCGCTCCCCACCCCCGCCGGCCAGCAGAACAGTTACGAGGCGATCTCGCAGAATGTGCGGAACCTGCTGCCGCAGATGCCGGTCTTCAAGGCGGAGGCCGCGTTCAAGCTGAAGAAATACGCGGAGGCGGCCGCGCTGTACGCCGAGGCCGCCAAGACGGTCCAGGGCAGCCCCGAACTGTACGCCAACATGGGCCGCGCCCTGACCCAGGCGGGGAGATACGACGAAGCCCTCGCGGCCGTCGGCAGGGCGATCGAGCTCAAGCCGGGGGATGCTTCCCTGGCGAGCCTCCAGAAGGCGATCGCCGGCATGAAGGAAAACGAGGCGATCAAGAAGGCCCAGGGCCTGCTCGACGAGGGGAACAAGATGCTGCAGTCGGGGGACGCCGCGGGCGCCCTCGCGAAGTTCGAGGAGGCCAACCGCCTCGCGTCCGAAAAGCAGGCGGTGATCTGGAGACTGATCGGGCGCGCCCGGGCGAAGCTCGATCGCCAGGAGGAAGCGGAAGCCGCGTTCCGGAAATCGATCGAACTGGCCCCGGCGGCCAACGTGGGCGAATACCAGATGTCCTTCGCCCAGTTCTACCTGGACGTCAAGAAGTTCGAACAGGCGGTCGACGTCATGGCCGATCCCCGGAGCGCGGGTGACCGCAGCCCCGAGCAGGTCCTGACGGAGCTGGCGGCCAGGGTGAAGAACCAGGAGCCGCGCCTGGCCGAGGCCGCCCTGGAGCGGGTGATCCAGATCAATCCCGCCAATGCCAACGCGTACTACGACCTCGGCCGGCTCTATTTCGCCGAAGGGAAGGAAAAGGACGCGCGTACCCTGGAGTTGCTGAACAAGTTCGTGGAGATCGGGACCGACCAGGGCAAGCTCGATGACGCCAAGGGGCTGCTGATCGTGGTTTCGAAACGGAGCAAATAGTTTTGCCCGCGGGCGGGCGGGGCGGGAGCCCCGGCCGCCCGCGGGACCTTCCTGCTACTCTTCCTCTCCCTTGACCGTATCCTTCGTGCTCCTGCGCTTGCGGGGAGTGGTTTTCTTCGCGCTCTTGGCCGGTGCCGCCGTGCCCGTCTTCCTGCGGGCGCGCGGTTTCGGCTTGGGATCCCCGGTTTCGCCGGCCACCGCCTCGTTGCCGGGCTCGATCACCGGGATCCCGGCTTCCGGTTCGTCCTCTCCGGCCGGGTCGGGCGTGGCGAAGGCGGGTTGGGCGGCCTCCTCCCGGGCGGATTCGACTTCACTCCGGACCAGGAGTTCCGTTTCCTCCGCGGCGACCGTTTCCTCCGCATCCAGAGGTTGCGGGGGCTCGGTCATTCCGGGCGCCAGTTCGGAATCCCCCTTCGGGAAGCGCTCCCCGGCGAAAATGCGCAGAATCCCCTGCCGGTTGCGTTCGACATGGAGCACACCGTCCCGGTGCGCCTGCCGCACCAGGTCGTAGATGCTCGATATCCCGTACTGGTGTTCGTCGAACGGGGGCTGCAGCGACCGGATCATCTGCTTGAAGGTGCGGAGATACATCGGCCAGTGCGGCCGCGATCGGGAATTCCGCAGCGCCTCCTCCAGCGCCCGGATCGCTTCCGGGGCCTGGGCGGACGGTTCGCCCGGGGCGTCCTCATGATGCATCGCCGCCCCTTCGGTCGCAGGATGGGACCCGTCTTCGGCATCGGTGTGCAGCGGGAGTTCCTCCTGCACCGAACCCTCGGCCGCCGGCTGGGACGCATCCTCCGCGGACGCCGCGACGGCGTTGTCGGCCGCCCGCGCGGCCGCTTCGTCGGTCGCCCCGCGCCTGGCCTGTTCCCGGGTTTCCTTCAGCTCCACGAGCAGGCTCCGGTCCACCTGCTTGAGGTGGATGGTCCCCGCGTCGGCCAGCTTCTGCACGAAATCGCGGAAGCTGCTGACACCGTAGTCCCTTTCGGAGAAGGTGGAGTCGAGCTGCAGCAGGGTGCTCTTCAGCAGCCCCAGCTGCGGGGAGACCTCCCGGTCGGAGAGGATCTTCAGGGCCCGCCGGATCAGCGGGAGCGCGCTCTGCAGAGACGCGGAGCTCGAAACCGCCTGTGCCCGGCCCGAAGACCTTCTCGCCACGGACTGCACGCCGATCAGGTTTTCGTACGCGATGAACTCGTGGCAGTTTTTCTGCAGGATGACGCTGGTGAAGGCGCGCCCCCCGACCACGAACACCGTCTTGTCGTACTGCTTGAGCTTCTCCACCAGGGCGATGAAATCGCTGTCGCCGCCGACGATGACGAAGGCGTTGATGTGCGCCCGGGTGAAGGCCGTTTCCAGGGCGTCGAGCGCCAGGGCGATGTCGGCCCCGTTCTTGTCCCCGCCCGGCGTCAGGTTGCGCTGCACCATCTGGATGGCGTGCTGGGTCATGGCGCGGCTGAAATCCTCCGCGCGCTTCCAGTCGCCGTAGGCGATTTTCGTGATGACCTCGCCCTTTTCCTTGATGGCTTCGAGCACCGTGCCGACGTCGAAATTGCGGCCCAGCGATTGTCTCACGCCGATGGCGATGTTGTCGAAATCGATAAATACAGCTATCTTCAGTCGTTCTTCGTTCGCATTATTCATAATTTGCCTATCCGTTCATGTTACATCATTCCGCGGCAAAATTCGATGGTTAGTTTCCGTCCGTCCGGCCGCATGCCCGACGGCGGGTTGCGCCTCATGTTCTCGGGCGCGCCAGAGCCCCCGGTACCGCCCAGAGAAAGGCCGCCCCCCCGAGATTGCACACGAGGATCAGCGCCGAGGTGGCCAGGGAGATCACCAGGCCGGAATCCCGAGGGATGCCCGCGAGGTACAGGGCCTCGACATACACCCACTCGCGCACCCCCATCCCGTTGAGTGTCACGGGGAGCATGGTAGCCAGGGTGACGATGGGAAACAGCGCCGCAAAGGATACCATATCGACGGGCCGGCCCGAGGCCAGGACGACCTGCCGGAAGATCCCGAGGACCAGCGCCGAGTTTACGAAGGAGTAGAGGGCGACGCGCCCGATGTCGCCTTTGCGGATATCCTGGAGGGCGAGCGCCCGGTGAAAATCGCCGAGGTAGCCCAGCGCCTTGCGGGCCCGGGGGGCGCGCACCCTCTCCCCCAGTTTCCGGCAGAGCGTTTCCCCCTTCCAGACCAGGCCGAGGACGGCCGCGACCCCCGCCCAGGCGCAAAGATAGAGGGTCCAGATCGGGATCCCTTTCCAGACGAACGGTTGCGCCATGGCGGCGACCGACCCGTAGAGAAGGAGGGTGACGAGCCCCGCCGCCCTGTCCTGCAGGACCGAGGCCAGGCCTGCAGGCAGGGGCCTGCCCGCCCTACGGCTGATGATATAGGCCTTGACGGCGTCGCCCCCGACGAGCGAAGGGAGGCCGAGGTTGAAAAACATGCCCGCGAAATAGGTCTGGACGAACGTGAAATAGCCGCCGCGCATGCCGAGGGCGCCCGCGAGGATGCGCCAGCGCTCGGAACAGAGCAGCTGGCTCCCCCACAGGGCGGCGAGGAGCAGGACCAGCGTTCCCGCGGGGAACTCCCCCAGGTCGCGGGCGACCCGGGCGACGTCGACCGATTTGAAAACCAGCCAGAGCAGAAGTATGGTACAAAGCAGCTTCAGGGTGAGGGCGAGCGGCTTCGGCATCAGCGTGGTGTCCCCGGTTCCGCTCCCGCGCGCCCGGAGGCGGACCGAAGGCCCGCGGGGCGGGGACGGACGGGGGGTTCATGGATCCGGAAACGGCCGAATACTGGATGCGGGAGGCGCTGGAAGAGGCGCGGCGGGCGGCCGCGGAGGGGGAGGTTCCCGTGGGCGCCGTGGTCCTGTCCCACGGCAAGATCCTCGGCCGGGGGCGCAACGGCCCCATCGGGGCGAAGGACCCCACGGCCCACGCCGAAATCGTTGCCCTGCGCCACGCTGCGAGGAGCGCCTCCAATTACCGCATCCCCGGTTCGGTGGTGGTGGTGACCATCGAGCCCTGCGTCATGTGCCTCGGCGCCATGATCCAGGCCCGGGTGGACACGCTGATCTACGGCGCCGCGGACCCCAAGGGGGGGGCGGTGCACTCCTGCTTCCGGCTTGCCGAGTCCGAGTTCCTGAACCATAGGATCCACGTCATTCCGGGGGTGCTGGAGCGCGAATGCGGCGACCTCCTCCGGTCCTTCTTCGCCGCCCGGCGCTGACGCCCCGGAACGTTAGAGTTTGAGCGCGACCTCGAGCGACAGGTTGAGCGCCGGGGCGCTGTGCGTCAGCCAGCCGATGGAGATCAGGTCCACCCCCGTCGCCGCGATGGCCCGGGCCGTCGCCGGGGTGACCCCCCCGCTCGCCTCGGTGACGAGGCGCTTCCCGACCCTGCGGACGGCTTCGGCCAGCATGTCGACCGGCATGTTGTCGAGCAGAACCGCGTCCACCCGCTCCCCGAGGAGCGTTTCCAGCTGTTCGAGGGTGTCGACCTCGACCTCGATCTTGACCATGTGCCCCGCGCCGCGGCGCACTCTCCGGACCGCCTCCGTCACGCCGCCGGCGACCACGATGTGGTTGTCCTTGATGAGCACCGCGTCGTCGAGCCCGAAGCGGTGATTGGACCCGCCCCCCGCCCTGACCGCGTATTTTTCCAGGACCCGCAGCCCGGGGGTCGTTTTCCTGGTGCAGACCACGCGGGCGGGCCAGGGCGCGATCGCGGCCGCGATGTCGCGGGTGACGGTGGCGATGCCCGACATCCGGGCGAGAAAATTGAGGGCGGTGCGCTCGGCGGTGAGAATGGGCCGGGCGGCCCCCCTGATGACGGCCACGGTCTCCCCGGCGGCCGCGTCGGCGCCGTCGGGGATCCGGATCTCGATGTCGAGGCCGGGATCGAGGCAGCGAAAGGCGGCGGCAGCCACGGCGCCGCCCGCGATCCGCCCCGCCTGCCGCGCGACGATCGCGGCCGAGGCGGTGTCGCCGGCGCCGACGATCGCCTGGGTCGTCAGGTCGCCCCCCCGCCCGATGTCCTCGAGCAGGGCGCCCCGGACGGCGTCCTGGTAAACGATCGGGTACAGCGGCGCGAGTCCGGTCGGCTCTTCGGTCGGTCGGTTCATGTCAGCGTTTCTCCCGCGGTCGGATGTCCAGCATGCGTTCGACGGCCAGCCGCGCGCGCGCGGCGACGAGGGGGTCGACCTCCACCGCGTGGCGCAGGGAGCGCAGGCATTCGAGGATGCCGGGCAGGGTGATCCGCTGCATGTGCGGGCAGGCGTGGCAGGGGTGGACGAACCGGACCCCGGGGAATTCGGCCGCCAGGTTGCGGCTCATGGAGATTTCGGTGGCCAGAAACACCCGCTCCGGCCTGCGGCGGGCCACTTCCCGGATCATGTCGGCCGTCGACCCGGCGAAATCCGCTTCCGCCAGGACGTCGGGGGGGCATTCGGGGTGGGCGAGGATGAAAACGCCCGGGTGCTCCCGCCGGCAGCGGACGAGGTCCGCGGCGCTGAATTTTTCATGCACCTCGCAGTGCCCCTGCCAGAGGATCAGTCGCTTGTCCGTGCGGGCGGCGACATACCTCCCGAGGTACTCGTCGGGGAGGAAGATGACCCGGTCGGCGTCGAGCGACTCCACCACCTCGACGGCGTTGGCGGAGGTGCAGCAGATGTCGGAGGCGGCCTTGACGGCGGCGGAGGTGTTGACGTAGGTGACCACCGGGGCCCCGGGATGCTGCCGGCGCAGCCGCTCGATGTCCCCGGGGGTGATGGAAGAGGCCAGGGAACACCCCGCCTCAGGGTCGGGAATCAGCACGAGCCGGGAGGGGTTGAGCAGCTTCGCCGTTTCCGCCATGAAGTGCACGCCGCACACCACGATGACGTCGGCGTCGACCGACGCCGCCTCCCGCGCGAGCGCCAGCGAATCCCCCGTCAGGTCCGCCACGGTGTGGAAGATTTCGGGGGCCTGGTAGTTGTGCGCCAGGATGACGGCGCGGCGTTCCCGCTTGAGCGTACGAATGGCCGCGATCACGGGGGCGTGGGTTTCCCACTCGGCCCGGGGGATGAGGGGGTGCAACCGCTCGTAGACCGTTTCCAGCCCCTCCTCCGACGCGGGCGCCGGGGCGGGATCGGCGAGGGCATCGCCGCGGACCGGAATCGTCATCGTCCTCTCCTCTCTTATGCTCAAAATGAGCATAAAGGGGCAAT
>CAZWXG010000017.1:0-2958 GCA_964637825.1 uncultured Acidobacteriota bacterium | reverse complement strand
AAGATTTGTGTGAAGCGATCCGGGTCCCGGGCCGATAAGTCGGGTGCAGCGCAGTTCGGCAGCCGCCGCAGGCGGAATGCGCCGACAGTATGCGCGGGGAGCACGGGCGGGGCGGAGAAGCGCTCGGTCTCGTACTCGGGTGAGGGGACCGCCTCGCCTCCTGCTCCCCGCGCGCCACCCCCGACTATCCCCTGTCCCGATTCCGGCGCTCCCTGTCGTTGCACCCCGGGAGATGCCGGCGCAGCAGCAGCCAGAAAAAGGTGGCGCTGGCGCCGGCGACGAACATGGCGATGAAGTTGTTTTCGGGGCCCGCGGCGTACACGGCATGCCGGTAGCCGGCCGTGATCGCTCCCAGCAGAAAGCTCAGCGCGGCGAGACAGGCGGACAGGGGGCGATCGGGCGCCGTCCGCGGCCCGAGGCGCTCCCAGAGGAGGCTGACCAGGTAGGAGGAGGAACCGGCCGCGATCGCCGGCAGCAACCAGATGTCGAGCGCAAGGATCATCTTTTGTCACCCCCTCCACCAGTGTAACACCGGCGCCCGGCGGGCGCATTGTATTCGCCCGGTGAAGCGGGTACATTGTAACCATAAAGGGTTTCGGGATACGGGCCTGACATGGATATCGTGGACATCTACGGGGTGCCGATCGACCTGGGCGCCGGCAGGCGGGGGGTCGACATGGGGCCGACGGCGTTCCGCATCGCCGGGGTGGGGGCGCGCCTGGCCGCTCTCGGCTTCGAGGTGCGCGACCAGGGGAACGTGCCCGTCCCGCTCCCCGAACTGATCGGGGCCGAGAGCCGCGAGGCGCGCTACGTCAGGGAGATCGCTGAGGTGTGCGAGGCGCTCTACGCCCAGGTGCAGAGTTCGCTGCTCTCGGGGCACCTGGCGCTCAGCCTGGGCGGCGACCACAGCCTGGCCGCCGGCTCCGTCGCCGGATCGGCCGCCGCCATGCGCGGCTGCGGCCGCCCGCTCGCCCTTCTGTGGGTCGACGCCCACGCCGACATGAACACCCCCGAATCGAGCCCCAGCGGCAACGTGCACGGCATGCCGCTCGCCTGCGTGCTCGGCAACGGGCCCCGGGAGCTGGCGCGTCTCGGCGGCTTCCACCCCAAGGTGGAGCCCTCGCGGTGCGCCGTCGTCGGGCTGCGCAACCTGGACGAACGGGAAAAGGAGATCGTGCGCGCCTCGGGCGTCGCCGCCTTCACCATGAAGGACATCGACCGCCGCGGCCTGGCGGCGGTGATGGACGAGGCGCTCGGGCGCATCTGCGGGGGGGACGCCGCGCTGCACGTGTCGTTCGACATGGACGGGGTGGACCCGTCGATCTCCCCCGGCGTGGGCACCCCGGTGCGCGGCGGGCTTTCCTACCGCGAGGCCCACCTGGTCATGGAGATGGTGGCCGACACCCGGCGGCTGATCGCGCTCGACATGGTGGAGGTGAACCCCATCCTGGACCACCAGAACTCCACCGCCGTGCTCGGCTGCGAGCTGGTCCTGTCCGCCCTGGGGAAGCGGATCCTCTGACGGAAGGGGGAGCGGTGAAGGTTCTCTTGCTCTGTGCCGTCATCGCGGGGGCCGGGCCCGTCGCCCTGGCGGGCCTAGGCCTCCCGATCCTTTACGGAGGTTGCGCCACGAACCGTTCCCCGTCGGATGAGAAGGGGCCGCAGGATCCCGCCGACCCGGGGGAGCTCGCCCGGTTGCGCGCGGACATGGTGCGCGTACAACTCGAGGGGCGGGACATCCGGGACCCGCTCGTCGTCCGGGCCATGCTCCGCGTCCCCCGCCACGAGTTCGTTCCCGGGGTGCCCCCCCGCTCCTCCTACGGCGACACCCCCCTCCCGCTCGCGCTGGGGCAGACCATCTCCCAGCCCTACATCGTCGCCTTCATGACCCAGGCGCTCGGGCTCGAGGGGGACGAGAAGGTCCTGGAGATCGGCACCGGGTCGGGATACCAGGCCGCCGTCCTGGCAGAGATCGCCCGCGAGGTGTACACCATCGAAATCCTTCCCGAACTGGGGGAGCGGGCGCGTGCCGTGCTCGAGCGCCTGGGCTACCGCAACATCCGCGCCCGGGTGGGGGACGGGTACGCGGGGTGGCCCGAGGAGGCGCCCTTCGACGGCATCATCGTGACGGCCGCCCCGCGCGAGGTGCCGGAGCCCCTCCTGGGCCAGCTCAAGACGGGGGGGCGGCTGGTCATTCCGGTCGGCGACCGGGTCCAGGACCTGGTGGTGTTCGAGAAGGGGCCCGAAGGGATTTCGCGCCGCACCCTGATCCCGGTCCGGTTCGTTCCCATGACGGGGAGGGCGGCGGATTAAAATAGATCGGCGCGGGCGCGTCAGGGGGCGCCGTCGGCCCGGCCGGGGTCGTTCCCCGGGCCGTTTCCCCGGCCATCTCCCCGGCCGTTTCCCACGATGTCCGCGATCATCCGCTCCTTCCGCCGCCAGAGTCCGAGGCTGAGCCCCACCTTGTATTCGTGGGGGTTGTGCAGGCGCTTGTAGCTCTCGTGCAGGTGGGCCAGTTGCTCCCGGCGCCGGTCACGCATCGCCTCCATCGGGGGGAACGCGCGCACCAGGCGGCCCGACTCCACGACCGGTTCGAGCAGTTCCACGCGGTGGGGGGAATCGAGCCTCTTGCGGCGCAGCGGGTTGGTCGGGTCCACGATCCACACCTCCCCCCCGGAGAGGTCCTCGTCCTCCGCGGCCACGGCGTCCGCCTCCATCAGCCCTTCCCGGTCGTAGAAGCGCACGATCTTCTTGAGGCCCGGGTTGGTCGTTTTCTCGGGATTGGAGCTCAGCTTGATCGTAGGCTCCCCGTTGTGTGCCACCATCTTGTAAATCCCCCCGAGGGCCGACCCCCCCTCCCCCGACCCCGTCACGAGGTTCGTCCCCACCCCCCAGATGTCGATTCTCCCCCCCTGCGCCAGGATGTCGGCGATCAGCGTTTCGTCCAGTTCGTTGGAG
>CAZWXG010000016.1:19282-30029 GCA_964637825.1 uncultured Acidobacteriota bacterium | reverse complement strand
AGAGCCGAAAGAGGGGCGGGCCGATCCCGCATTCACACCACAATGGACGATCGCCGGACCGGGCGGATGGGGCGGTAGTGCGGCCGGAGGGCTGCCGCCGCGGGGCGCCCGGGACGGGCGAGGGGGGAAGGGCATGGCGGACGAGGCTTGGACCTGGAAGATCCCGGAAGGGAGCGCGGAAATCGGGCGGAGCATGACGCGCCAGGACGCCTGGGACCGGGTTTCCGGGCAGGCGGTGTACACGAGGGACGTCGCGCTGCCGGGGATGCTCCATGCCAAGGTCCTCGTCTCCCCGCACGCCCACGCCCGGATCGCGAAGATGGACATAGGGCGGGCGCGGGAACTCGCGGGGGTGCGGGACATCCTGACCTGGGACGATCCCGACATCGCCAGCGACAGCGGGACCGGGGCCGACATCTCCTCGAGCTACAGCATCCTGACCCTGCCCGGGACGGCCGATTTCTACCAGCACCCCATGGGAGTGGCAGTGGTGGCCGACAGCGAGGAAATCTGCGACCGGGCGCTCGGGCTCGTCGAAATCGAATGGGAGGAACTCCCCTTCCTCCTCGACATGGAGGAGGCGGCCAAAGAGGACGCCCCGAAGATCATGCCCGAGGTGCGGCGCATGATGCCGTTCTTTCCCGGGGCGGGGGCCAAACGCGGGCCCAACGTGATCGGGAGCGAGGACCGGAAGATCGGCGACGTCGACAAGGGGTTCGCCGAGGCGGACCGGGTCCTGGAATACACCATCCGCAGGGAGATGAACTCCCCGGCGGGGGTGGAGGCGATGGTGTGCGTGGCCCGGTGGAAGGGGGACACCCTGGACCTCTGGGTGCACCACCAGGCCAACCCGCAGAGCGATCTCAGCTCCCCCCGCGGCATGGGGGGGATGGGGATGTTCCCCTTCGGGGGCGCCCGGGGGGAGCCCGCCTTCGCCCACTGGTCGAAGATCACCGTCACCTTCCCCTACCAGGGTTCCTGGTACGGGGGGCTGGCCTGGCTCGCCTACAGCAACTCCTTCGTGCGCCTGGCGGCGGTGCTGGCCCGGCGCGCGGGCGGGAGGCCGGTGAAACTCCTCTACGACGAGAGCGGTTTCTACTGCGGCGGGGACGAGGCCGGGACCTACCGCTGCAAGGTGGGGGCGAAGAAGGACGGGACGATCACGGCCTTTCACTGGCACATGACCGGGGCGCGCAACCCGGCGGTGGACAAGACGTACGAGTGCACCCGAATCCCCAATATCCGGGGGACCCAGACCTGGCCGCTGACCAACAAAGGGTTCCAGGAGTGCTTCCGGCACGGGGCCGCCGCCTGCGTCCCCCACAACGTGATGTTCGACCTGGTGGCCGCCGAATTCGGCCTCGACCCGACCGAGGTGGCCCTGGTCAACGACGGCTGCCAGGGGAACGACTGGGACTTCATCACCCGGTACCAGGAGGAGAACGGCTTCCCCCGGCGGCACAGCCTCAGGGAGGTCCTCGCCATGGGGAAGGAGGCGATCGACTGGGACCGGAAGTGGCACCCCCCCGCGGCGCGCCGCCTCCCCAACGGGCGGATGCACGGGATGGGGTTCACCTCGATCAACGAGTGGCACTGGGGCGCCGGGATGATGTCGTTCGTGAGCAACTCCCACGCCTGCCTGATGCTCCAGAACGGCAAGGTCACCATCGTCGGGCTGCGGTGCGACATGGGGATCGACACCGAGTCGGCCTACCGCCACTGCGTGGCCGCGGAAATAGGGTTGAAATACGAGGATGTGCTCGTCCAGGAGCAGCGGGTGGACAACGGCGCCTGGTCGCTGGCCCAGCCCGCGGGGTCGAGCGGGACGGTGAACGCGGCGAGCCAGCTCGTCGTCGCCGCCCGGGAGCTGAAGGGGAAGATCCTCGAGATCGCGGCGGCGACGGGGGCCATGCCGATGGGGTTCATGATGGGCCCCCCGGCCGCCGCGCAGCCCCCGCAGGCCAAAAAACCGGAAGACTTCGACATCCGGGACAGCATGATCTTCGAGAAGGGGGACCCCGGGCGGAAGCGCCCCCTGGCCCAGGTGGCGGGGGGCTTCATGAGCCAGAGCCCGGTGGTGGCCCACCCCGAGGTCCGGCCCCCGATCGCCATGATGGCGGAGATGATGGGCGGGGGGCGGAAGTACTACGTCATGGGGCGGCAGGCGCACTTCATCGAGGCCGAGGTGGACGTGGAGACGGGGATGGTCTACGTCACCGGGATCGTGTGCGTCAACGACGTCGGCCATATCTTCAACCGCCGGGGGTGCGAGGCGCAGCAGTACGGCGGCGCCGTCATGGGGCTGGGCAAGAGCGCCACCGAGGAGAAGGTGTTCTGCCCGCGGACGGGGGTCGGCCTCAATTTCGACCTGGTCAACTATCATTTCGCCACGATGAACGATTACCCCGCCGTCCGGTGCCTGCTCAACGAGAGCCACCTCGGGTACGGGGCCTACGGGTCGTTCGGGATCGGGGAGAACGTGGGGGCGGCGCTGGCGGCGATCACCTCGTCGGCCATCCACAACGCGACCGGGAAGTGGATCCTCGACCACCCCATCACGCCCGACCGGGTGCTGCGCGCGCTGGGGAGGATCTAGGGTTCTCTCTTCGGGTGCGCCACGGCGCGGGTGAGGAGGAGGGCGAACCCCAGCACGACCAGCGCCCCGATCCCGGCCACCATCAGGAAGGTCGCGATCATGGAGGATTGGGCCTGGAGCAGCGGCTTTTCCGAGATCCCGACGCACAGCATCCCCACCACGACGTTCCGGCGGTTGCGCAGGGGCTGGCAGGCGGTCAGCTGCCGGCCGGCGCCCGAATCGACCCGGCCGTAAAAGGTCTTCCCGTGGGACCTGACGGTGCGCCCGATGTCCGGGTGGGCGCGCGTGCCGGTTTCCCCCTCCCCGTCCGGGGTGGCGGCGTTGGTCGCCACGGACACGTCCCCCAGGTAGAGGGTCACGATCCCGTCGGAGGCGTCGTCGGCGTGGCGCGCGCCGAACACGAAATCGCCGATCCGGGTCACGAGCCGGGTGTCGCGGTTGAGCAGAAGCCCCCCGTAGAGCACCCCCTTGAAACCGGAGCGGGTCTCCACCGGGGCCGCGGCGATCAGGGTCAGCCCGCTGTCGATTTCGGGCGGGGCGTCCCCCGACACCCGGGGCGAGTGGACCGGGATGCGCGCCTGCTCGGCCAGCGCCTGCCCCTCGCGCCGCAGCGACTCGGGGAGGAGCACCTCCGTCCCCGCCGCCGTCTCCCCGGCCAGGGCATGTTGCAGGTAGCCCGGGATGGGGAAGCGGTCGGCCCCGGACGGACCGGGATCCTGCCCGAGGGCCCGCAGCATCCTCGGGTTGCGGGTGTCCACGAAGGTCAGGAAATGGAGCTGCTGCTCCTCCCGGATGAGGGCGAGCAGGCCGGGGAGGGCGTCCTTCCCCCCCGGTTCCAGCGCCAGGGCCAGGCGCTCCGAGCGCGCGGCCCCCTGGACCGACTGCCGCAGGGCATCCCGGGTGAGGGCGTAGACCATCGAGGCGGACCGGAGGTTCAGGCGCATCTGCCGGAGTTCTTCGTCGAGCAGCGCCCGGGTGAGGATCCTGGATCCCACAAAGGCGACCAGGGACGTGCTCAGGATGACGATCAGGATGAACCCGGCCGCAACCCTGGCCCGCAGGGACACGCCTTGAAGGAGCTTGGTCATGGTCGGAATCCGGCCCATTGGTCAGAGCATATCCCGGGATTCCCTCATTTTTCAATCAAGATCGAAATCCCGGGTGGGGCGGGTCACGGGGCGGCCCCGGTTCTGGTCGAGCGATTCCTCGAATTTCCGCTCGAGCAGCTGCGAATGGGTCTCGAGGTCCGCCGCGCTCTGCCGGAAGACGGCCTCCCGTTTCTCCGCCTGTTCGCGCAGGAGGGCCGCCGCATCCCCCAGGTCCATGGAACTTCGTTTGGGGGGCGGAGCCTCGTGCCGGATCACCTTGCCCAGTTGCGGATCGATGACGAGCCGGGCGCCGCAATCGGGGCACTCGATCGATATGTTGCCGTTGTTTTGCCGGACCATATTTCCCCCCTGACTTTTCCCCATTCTACCCCGGGGGGAGAGACCCCGCCAATATGAAACCTTTTTTCGAAACAGGTATTGCCTCGTTAGTCATTCCAGATTATGGTTAAAGCTATTTTTGTCGGGCCCGGTCTCGGGCTAGAATGTGATCTGGAGGGGAGTATGTCGGACCGCGGCGACGTCGTCATCACGCACCATCTCTGCAAGGGATGCCGCCTGTGCATCGTCTCCTGCCCCGCGAAGGTGCTCGAGCAGGGGACGGCGCTGAACCGACAGGGCTATTATGCGGCGGTCTACCAGGGGAGCGGGTGCACCGGATGCGGCATCTGCTTTTACGTCTGCCCGGAACCCGGGGCCATCACCGTGCGCGTGCGCAAGTTGGGCGAGGGTAAGCCCGCAGCATGACAGGTTTTATGGCCGGCCCGGGGACGACGGGCGGGCGGGGGGCGGTTTTTGATCGGGGAGGCGGCGCATGCGCCTGTTGATGAAGGGGAATGAAGCGGTGGTGCGCGGCGCGGTCGCCGCGGGGTGCAGGGCGTTTTTCGGGTACCCGATCACCCCGGCGAGCGAGATCGCGGAAATGGCCTCGCTCCTCCTCCCCGATTCGGGCGGCGTCTTCGTCCCGGCCGAGAGCGAGATCGGCGCCATCCAGATGCTCTTCGGCGCGTCGTCGACCGGCGTAAGGGCCATGACCGCCTCTTCCGGACCCGGCATCAGCCTGATGCAGGAGGGGATCTCCTACATGGCGGGCGCCCTGCTGCCAGGAGTGATCGTGGACGTGCAGCGGGCGGGCCCCGGGCTCGGGAACCTCGGCGTGGAACAGGGGGATTACCACCAGGTCGTCAAGGCCGGCGGCCACGGCTGCTACAAGACCCCCGTCTTCGCCCCCAACAGCGTCCAGGAGATGTGCGACCTCACCATCCATGCCTTCGACGTGGCCGACCGCTACCGCACCCCGGTGATGGTGCTGGCCGACGGGGCGCTCGGGCAGATGATGGAACCGGTCACCATCACGACCTCGGCCGCGCCCGAACCGGAAAAGCCGTGGGCCGTGACCGGCACGGCCCGGACGCGCAAGAACCTGATCACCTCGATCCTGCTCGAGCATGAAAAGCAGGAAATCCACATCACCGGGCTGGAACGGACCTACGCGGAAATCGAGAAGAACGAGGTCCGGTGGGAGGAGATCCGGACGGAGGACGCCGAAATCCTCATCGTCGCCTTCGGCATCAGCAGCCGCATCGCCCGCGCCGCGGTGGACATGGCCCGCGCCGGTGGAGTCCGGGTGGGCCTGCTGCGCCCGATCAGCCTCTTCCCGTTCCCCTCCCGGCGGTTGCGCCAGCTGGCGGGCAAGGTCTACGCCATCCTGGTGCTGGAGCTCAACAGCGGCCAGATGGTGGACGACGTCCGCCTGCACGTCGCCGGCATCACCCCGGTCGAGCTGATGCGCCGGACCGGGGGGATGATGCCGGCGGCGGAGGAAGTGGCCGAAGCCCTCAAGAAGATGGAGAAAGAGTGTGTGGGAAACCAAGCATAGCCGATCCGCATCGTTTTATGACCGTTTCGAGCGCAAGGGGGGGGATACCGAGATCACCCACTACTGCCCCGGCTGCGGCCATGGAGTGATGCAGAAGCTGATCGCGGAGGCGATCGACGATTTCGGCATCCAGGACCGGACCATCCTCGTCGGCCCGGTGGGCTGTTCCATCTTCATGTACTACTACCTGGACGTGGGCAACATCTCCGCCTCCCACGGCCGCGCCCCCGCCGTGGCGACCGGGGTTAAGCGCGCGCGCCCGGAGGCCGTGGTCTTCTGTTACCAGGGGGACGGCGACCTGGCCGCCATCGGCGGGAACGAGATCCTCCACGCGGCCAACCGGGGCGAATCGATCGCGGTCTTTTTCGTCAACAACGGCATCTACGGCATGACGGGGGGGCAGATGGCGCCCACGACCCCGCTCGGCCAGCGCACCACGACCTCCCCCCGGGGGCGTTCCTTCGAGGTCGAGGGACCCCCGCTGCGCATGTGCGAACTGCTGGCCACGCTCGACGGTCCGGCCTACATCGAACGGGTGGCCCTGACCGACGCCCGGCAGAACATGCGCACGCGCAAGGCGGTGCGCAAGGCGCTCCGGAACCAGATCGAGGGGCGCGGCTTCTCCTTCGTCGAAATCCTCTCTCCCTGCCCCAGCGGCTGGAAGGTCACGCCCGAGGAGGCGAACCACTGGGTGGAAAAGCACATGGTCCCGGTCTTCCCGCTCCAGGTTTTCCGGGACCTCGACCGCAGCGACCACCTTCCGAAGGGGATCGGCGCGCGCAAGGGGGGCGGGAGCCCGCTAGCGGCCCTCGCTCCGGTGCCGGGGCCGGAAGCGGAGGCGCCGGCGGGCGGAAGCGTGGCCCGGGGCACCATCGGGGAAGAGGCGCTGACGCTGAGCGGGTTCGGCGGGCAGGGGGTCCTCTTCACCGGGCTGGCCCTGGCCGAAGGGGCCATGCGCGAGGGGCTGGAGGTCACCTGGATCCCCTCCTACGGGCCGGAAATGCGCGGGGGGACGGCCCATTGCCACCTGCACCTCTCCCGGCAACCGATCGCCTCCCCCTGGATCAGCCGCCCCACGAGCCTGATCGCCTTCAACCAGCCCTCGATCGAAAAGTTCGCCCGCGCGATCCAGCCGGGAGGGCTCCTGCTGGCCAACGCCTCGATGGTGAAGGAGGTGCCCGACCGGAAGGACATCCGGATCGTCAGGATCCCTTCCTACGAAATCGCCTCCGAACTGGGCAGCGCCAAATCGGCCAACATGGTCATGCTGGGCGCCTACCTGGAACTGACAGGGACGGTGGACCAGGAGTCGATCCTGGCGGCTTTCGCCGCGAAGGGGACCAGGCCGGGGATGCTCGAGAGCAACCGCAGGGCGATCGAGGCCGGACGGCGGGCGGCGGTGGCAGAGGAGCGGCCCTGAACTGAATAAGATGTGATCTATCAATGACTAAATCCGCTCTGCCGCTCCTTCCGAGGCGGCCCGATCGGCCGGAGAAATACCGGCTGGTAAACCCCCCCCGATTATTTTAGAATGAGCCTGTTTGCCTCCCCCCGGACGGAAAGGTCGCCGGGGCGGATGGCCGTCATCGGTAAGCCGATCACACGGGTGGAAGTGAACGAGGGATCGAAATAGCCCCTGCCCGGCGCCTCACGCCCCACCTTGACTCATAGAGGGTGAACCATGGAAAGGAAGATGGTTACCATCGATGGTAACGAGGCCGCGGCCTATGTCGCCTACCGCACCAGCGAAGTCATCGCGATCTACCCGATCACTCCCTCCTCCCCGATGGGGGAGTGGGCCGATGCCTGGGCGTCCCGGAAGCTCAAAAACATCTGGGGGATGATCCCCTCGGTGACCGAGATGCAGAGCGAGGGGGGGGCGGCCGGGGCCGTTCACGGCGCGCTGCAGGCAGGCGCCCTGACCACCACGTTCACCGCCTCGCAGGGATTGCTCCTGATGATCCCCAACATGTTCAAGATCGCCGGGGAGCTGACGCCCGCGGTCTTCAACGTCACCGCCCGCACCATCGCCACCCACGCGCTTTCGATCTACGGGGACCACAGCGATGTCATGGCCGTGCGCTCCACCGGGTGGGCGATGCTGGCCTCTAACTCGGTGCAGGAAGTGATGGACACGACGCTCATCGCCCAGGCCGCGACGCTCGAGGCCCGCGTTCCCTTCGTGCACTTCTTCGACGGGTTCCGGACTTCTCACGAAGTCATGAAGATCGAACAGCTTACGGACGAGGATATCCGCGCCCTGATCGACGACGACCTGGTCCTGGCCCATCGCCTGCGCCGGCTCTCCCCCGACCACCCCGTCATCCGCGGGACGGCGCAGAACCCCGACGTCTTCTTCCAGGCGCGGGAGGCCGCGAACCCCTTCTACCAGGCCACCCCCGCCATCGTGCAGAAGGCCATGGACCGGTTCGCCGCCGTCGCCGGGCGGCAGTACCACCTGTTCGACTATGCCGGCGCCCCGGACGCGGAACGGGTGATCGTGCTGATGGGGTCGGGGGCGGAAGCGGCGGAGGAGACCGTCGAGTACCTCAACGACCGGAAGGAAAAGATCGGGGTCCTGAAAGTGCGCCTCTACCGCCCCTTCTCGGGGGAGGACATGATCCGGGCGCTGCCGCCGTCGGTGCGTTCCCTGGCGGTGCTCGACCGGACCAAGGAGCCGGGCGCGGGCGGGGAACCGCTGTACAAGGACGTGGTCACGGCGCTCGCGGAATCGTACGCCGCCGGCACCCTGCCGTTTGCGCGCTTTCCGAAGGTGGTGGGGGGACGCTACGGGCTCTCCTCGAAGGAATTCACCCCGGCCATGATCCGCGGCGTTTTCGAGGAACTGAAAAAGGAGACCCCGAAGAACGATTTCAGCGTCGGGATCCACGACGACGTCACCGGCAACTCGATCGATTACGACTCCGATTTCAGCGTCGAGGGGGACGTCACGCGCTGCCTCTTCTACGGGCTGGGGGCGGACGGCACCGTCGGTGCCAACAAGAATTCGATCAAGATCATCGGGGAGGATACGCCCAACCACGCCCAGGGGTACTTTTCCTACGATTCGCGCAAGTCGGGGACGGTAACGGTGTCGCACCTCCGGTTCGGGGCCAAACCGATCCATTCCACCTATCTCGTGGACAAGGCGAATTTCATCGCCTGCCACCAGTTCGTCTTCCTGGAGCGCTACGACATGCTCAAGGACGCCGTGGAGGGGGCCACCTTCCTCCTGAACAGCCCCTACGGCCCCGAGGAGGTCTGGGACCGGATCCCGCGGAGCGTGCAGCGGCAGATCATCGACAGGAAGATCCGCTTCTACGTCATCGACGGCTACCAGGTCGCGAAGGCGACGGGGATGGGCGCGCGGGTCAACACCATCATGCAGACCTGCTTCTTCGCCATTTCGGGGGTGCTGCCGCGCGACGAGGCGATCGACGCCATCAAGAAGTCGATCAAGAAGACCTACGGGTCGAAGGGGGAGGAGGTCGTCCGGAAGAACTTCCGCGCGGTGGAAGAGACCCTGGCGAACCTGTTCGAGGTGAAGGTTCCCGCGACGGCCACCGGCACTCTCGAAAAACCCCCGGCGGTTCCGGAGGAGGCCCCCGATTTCGTGCAGGCGTTCACCGCCCGCATCATCGAGGGGATGGGGGACCGCCTCCCGGTGAGCGCCTTCCCCGTGGACGGGACTTTCCCGACGGGAACCGCCCGGTGGGAGAAGCGCAATATCGCCCTGGAAATCCCCTCGTGGGATCCGAACACCTGCATCCAGTGCGGCAAGTGCGCCCTGTCGTGCCCCCACGCGAGCATCCGGATCAAGGCCTACGACGCCCGGCACCTGGAGAAGGCGCCCCCCGCCTTCAAGCACATGCAGGCGAAGGGGAGCGATTTCCAGCCGGGCATGATGTACAGCGTCCAGGTCGCCCCCGAGGATTGCACCGGCTGCGGGGTGTGCGTGGAGATGTGTCCCGCGCGCAACCGCAAGGAGCCGAAGCGCAAGGCGATCAACATGGTGCCGCAACCCCCGGTCCGCCTCGCCGAGCGGGAGAATTTCCGTTTCTTCCTCGAGTTGCCGGAGTACGACCGCCGGCTGCTGCGGCTCAACAGCGTCAAGACCACCCAGCTGCTCGAGCCGCTCTTCGAGTTTTCCGGGGCCTGCGCCGGCTGCGGCGAGACCCCCTACATCAAGCTGCTGACGCAGCTTTTCGGCGACCGGGCCCTCATCGCCAACGCCACCGGGTGCTCCTCCATCTACGGCGCCAACCTGCCGACGACGCCCTACACCCGCAACCGGGACGGGCGGGGGCCGGCCTGGAGCAATTCGCTCTTCGAGGACAACGCCGAGTTCGGCCTGGGTTTCCGGCTGACGGTCGACCAGCACGCCAGGGTGGCGCGCGACCTGGTCCGGGAGCTGGCGCCGCAGATCGGCGACGAACTGGCCGGGCGGCTGCTCGACGCGGACCAGTCGACCGAAGCCGGCATTTTCGCCCAGCGGGAACGGGTGGCGGCGCTCAAGGAACGGCTGCAGGGGGCGGATTCCCCGGAAGCGAAGAGCCTCCTCACCCTGGCCGATGACCTGGTGAAAAAGAGCGTGTGGATCGTCGGCGGGGACGGCTGGGCCTACGACATCGGTTACGGCGGGCTGGACCACGTCCTGGCTTCGGGCCGCGACGTGAACATCCTGGTGCTCGACAGCGAGGTGTACTCCAATACCGGCGGGCAGATGTCGAAGGCCACCCCGATGGCGGCCGTGGCCAAGTTCGCGGCGGGGGGGAAGGTTGCATCCAAGAAAGACCTCGGGATGCACGCGATGAACGGGGGCGGCGCCTACGTCGCCACCGTGGCCCTCGGGGCCAACGACGTGCAGGCCATCCGGGCGTTCCAGGAGGCGGAGGCTTTCCCCGGCCCCTCCATCATCATCGCCTACAGCCACTGCATCGCCCACGGCTACGACATGATCCACGGCAACCAGCAGCAGAAGGCGGCGGTCAACAGCGGCCACTGGATCCTCTACCGGTTCAACCCGCTGATGGCGGCGGAGGGGAAGAACCCGCTGATCCTCGATTCCCGGCCGCCGACCCTCCCGCTGAAGGACTACGCCTACGCCGAGACGCGCTACAAGATGTTGACGCTGAGCCAGCCCGAGGACGCCAAGCGCCTCCTCGC
>CAZWXG010000016.1:15311-19182 GCA_964637825.1 uncultured Acidobacteriota bacterium | reverse complement strand
CGCGCTACAAGATGTTGACGCTGAGCCAGCCCGAGGACGCCAAGCGCCTCCTCGCGCAGGCACAGGGCGACATCCGGGTGCGGCAGCAGTACTACCGGCAGCTCGCGACGCTCGACTACAGCAGCGGCAAGGAGGAGTGACGGCCGGTCCCGGAATGGAAGGGGAAAACGCCGGCTAGCGCAGGAGCCACACCCCCGCGGCCATCGTCAGGAGCGTGAGCGGCAGGCCGGTCCGGAAATACTCCCAGAAACCGATCGGCGCCCGCCGTCCCGCCTTCTGGACGACGATCAGGTTCGCGACCGACCCCAGGAGGGTCAGGTTCCCGGCCAGGGTGGACGCCATCGCCAGCAGCAGCCAGGCCCGGTCCGGGTCGGCGAAGGCGGGGATCAGCGGCTTGAACATCAGCACCGCCGGCACGTTGCTCACGAGGTTGGACAGCAGGGCGGCGGCGGCGCTGAACACGACCGGGCTCTCCAGCCCGTGTCCCGCGGCGCGCGCCAGCTCGCCCGACGACACCAGGGCCTTCTCGACCCCGGCGATGACGATGAACAGCCCGATGAAGAGCACCAGCAGCGAAAAATCGATCTCCCGGTAGATCCGCTCCGGTTTGAGCTTCCGCGTCAGGAGCAGCAGCGCCGCGGCCACGATCGCCACCACCGCGACCGGCCACCCCGCGAAGAAGCCGAGGAGCATGAGGGCGGAGACGGTGAGCGATTTCCAGGCCAGCGGCCGGTGGATGCGCGCGCGGCGGGGCGGGACCGCGAGGGTTTCGGCGCGGCGGAATTCGCCGCGGTAGAGGAGGGCGATGACGAGAAACGCCAGGACCAGCCCGACGGCGGCCACGGGCCCGAGCGCGGCGGCGAAGGTGCGGTAGGGGATGCCGGAAAAGGCCCCGATCATCATGTTCTGGGGGTTGCCCGTGATGGTGGCCACGCTGCCGATATTGGATCCCATGGCCACCCCGAGCAGGTAGGGGACCGGGTTGCGGCCGAGGGCGAGGGCCATGTCGAGGACGAGGGGGGTCAGGACCAGGCAGACGGTGTCGTTGACGAAAAAGGCGGAGAAGACGCCGGAGACGAGGATGACGGCGCCCAGCAGGGTGAGCGGATGGCGGGCGTGACGCACCGTCCACGCGCTCACGGCGGCGAAGACGCCCGAAACCCGCAGGTTGGCAGCCACGATCATCATCCCGAACAGGAGCAGGATCGTGTTGTGGTCGACGGCGGCGTAGGCCTCCTCCAGGGTGAGGACCTCGAACGCCATCACCAGGCTGGCGCCGATGATGGCCGCGCCGGTGCGGTCCACCCGGAAGCCGGGCAACCGCCCCAGCGCCAGCACGAGATAGGTTCCCAGGAAAATCAGCGCGGCCGCGAGCACGAGGCCATTTTGCTCCTTGCTTTTGCGATTTCAAGCGGATAAATCATAGTCGGGGGGATCGGGGAGGGACGGATGAAACGGATCCTGCTGATGGGGGCCGGGAAGGTGGGGGCGCTGATCGCCTGCCTCCTCTCCGAGTCGGGCGACTACGAACTGATCGTGGGGGATTCGGACCCCGAGGCGGTGCGGCGCCTGGAGGGGACCGCCTGCGTCGGCGTGACGCCGGTAGAGGTCGACGCCTCCGATCCCGGGGCGCTCGAGCGCTTCCTCTGCGCCCATCCCGCCGACGCGGTCGTCTCCTGCCTCCCGTACTACGGCAACTTCGCGGTTTCGGAGGCCGCGCTGCGCCACGGCCTGCACTACTTCGACCTCACCGAGGACGTGGAGGTGGCGCGCCACATCGCCCGGATCAGCGCCGGCGCCCCGGTGGCCTTCGTGCCCCAGTGCGGCCTGGCCCCCGGGTTCATCAGCATCATCGCCAACGAGCTCATGACCCGATTCGACGAACTGGACACGGTGAAGCTGCGGGTGGGGGCGCTCCCCGTCAACCCCGGCAACGGGCTGAAATATTCGCTCACCTGGTCGACCGACGGTTTGATCAACGAGTACGGCAACCTCTGCACCGGGGTGGAGGAGGGCCGGATGACGGAGCTCCTGCCGCTGGAGGGGTACGAGACCATCTCGGTGGACGGCCTCCTCTACGAGGGGTTCAACACCTCGGGCGGCCTCGGCACCCTGGCCGAAACCTACCGGGGGAGGGTGCGGACGCTGAACTACAAGACGCTGCGCTACCCCGGGCACTGCGAAAAGATGCAGTTCCTGATGCAGGACCTGAAACTCAACCGGGACCGCGGCACGCTCAAGCGCATCCTGGAAGCGGCCGTGCCCCGCACCCACCAGGACGTGGTCCTCGTGTACGTCTCCGTGACCGGCAAACGGGGCGGGGATCTGTTCGAGGAAAACTACGTCAGGAAATTCTACCCCCGGGAGGTCGCCGGCCGCCCCTGGGCCGCCATCCAGGTCACCACGGCCAGCGCCCTGTGCGCGGTGGCGGACCTGGTGCTGCAGTCGCCGCGCCCCCGGCGGGGATTCGTCACCCAGGAGAGCTTCCGGTACCCCGATTTCATCGCCAACCGTTTCGGCAAGGCCTACGCCTGACCCGCGCGCTTTCATTCGTCTTGCGTCCGCGCCGGAATTCCCTATAATGAACCCAAAGGCTCAACCGGATATTGAACGACAGGGATTGGACGCAAATAGGAAAGGCGGTGCCATGAGAACGCCGGGATTGTCAATGATGCTGATCGCAGCGGTCGTCGCCGCCGGCATGAACCTCGATGCCGGGCTCGCGGCCGATTGCGTGGATTGCCACAAGAACGTCACGCCCAACATCGTGACCGACTGGGAACTGAGCAAGCACGGGAAGATGGGGATGGATTGCGCCGTGTGCCACGGCTCGGACCATGCCACCGCTTCCGATGTCGCCAAGACGAAGATCCCCACGCCGGACACCTGCGCCGCCTGCCACGACGCCCGGGTGCAGCAGTACAAGAAGGGGAAGCACGCCCTGGCCTGGGCCTCGATGAAGGCGATGCCCACCATGCACTGGCAGCCTTCCATCGTCACCGACGGGATGAAGGGGTGCGGCGGCTGCCACAAGATCGGGCTCAAGACCGAGGCGGAGATCAAGGACCTGAAGAAGAACAACCCCGGCTACGGCACGGCCTCCTGCGACGCCTGCCACACGCGGCACACCTTCTCCGTCGTCGAAGCCCGCCAGCCACAGGCGTGCCAGACCTGCCACATGGGTTTCGACCACCCCCAGTGGGAGATGTTCTCCTCCTCCAAGCACGGCGTGCGCGCCCTGCTCAAGCAGAACAAGGTCCTGCCGGAAGGGACGGCGGCCCCCACCTGCCAGACCTGCCACATGCAGGAGGGGAACCACGAAGTCCGGACCGCCTGGGGATTCCTGGGACTGCGGCTCCCCATGCCCGAGGACATCGTCTGGGCCGAGGACCGCAAGACCATCTTTCAGGCCGTCGGGGTGCTCGACCCGGCCGGCAACCCCACCAAGCGTCTCGACGAGGTCAAGAAGATCGACCTGCTGCGCACGACCCAGGAGGACTGGCAGAAGGAGCGGGACAAGACCCTCAACACCTGCAAACAGTGCCACTCGAGCAACTTCGCCACGTCGGAGCTGCTCAAGGGGGACCAGATGATCAAGGAAATCGATCACCTGATGGCCGAGGGGATCCGCGTTGTCGCCGGGCTGTACAAGGACGGGGTTCTGAAACAGCCCAAATCGTACCCCTATGCCTTCCCCGATCTCCTGGCATTCCAGGATGCCCCGACCTCCATCGAGACCAAGCTGTTCGTCATGTTCCTCGAGCACCGGAACCGGGCGTTCCAGGGGATGTTCCACTCCAGTCCCGATTACGCCTGGTGGTACGGCTACAGCGAGATGCTGCGCGACCTGACCGAGATCAGGTACATGGCC
>CAZWXG010000016.1:12916-15301 GCA_964637825.1 uncultured Acidobacteriota bacterium | reverse complement strand
GAACAGACCATGCGGTTGGGGACCGAGCAAGCCATGGCCGAGGAGATGCGCAAGTCGAAGGGGAAATAGACGGCGTCGTTTCCGGCATCCGCCACGATGGACCGCGGGCCGCCTCCGGGCGGCCCGCTTTGTTTTTCGGGGTGATTCCTTACTGCCTGCGCAGCGGGGTGGTGTAGAGCGTGAGGGTATGGCTGGCGTTGTCCTCGTTGGAAATCACCGTCCGGGTCTCGTCCGGAACGATGCCGTCCAGCCCGTAGTCGTGGCACACGATACGAGAGCCCGGCTTCAGCTTTTCCAGCTGGGGCAGGAGCTTCCGGTTCATCTCGGGGAGGAGGTAGATGGGGAGGACGGTGGCCTCGGCCAGATCGACCTTGAAGATGTCCTCCTGGATGATCTCGACCAGGCGCCCGACCCCGTATTTGGCCACGTTCTCCCGGGATTCCCGGACGCGCACCGGGTCGATGTCGTAGCCGACGGCGCGGCAGCCGTATTTCTGGGCGGCCAGCACCGGCATGCGGCCGTCGCCGCAGCCGAGGTCGTAGACCACGTCGTCTTTGCCTACGCGCGCCATCCGGAGCATGGTGGAGACCACGTCGTAAGGGGTTCCCACGTAGACGACGTCCGGGGTGCGCATCCACCCGGGGTCCCCTTCATCCCCCGGGGCCACACCCCCCAGGGCCAGCGCCGCCAGCATGACGGCCAGTAACGGTACGACCCGAAGTTTTCGACGCATGGTCCATCCTTTTTTCATGTTCGTGGCCTAGCGAAAGATCGCCAGCATCGGAAAGCGCTGGACGATACGGTAAACGGCCAGGTCCCCGATGGGGGTGCCCTCGGCGTAGACGATCCGGAGGTTGGGCATGGAGAGGAACGACTCGACGTCGCCGTCCCCGACCGCGCAGCGCATGATGTTGAGTTCGTTCAGTCGGGGCATCCCTTCCAGGTGGACGATTCCCGCCCCGGTGACCTTGGTGTCGGCCAGCGCCAGGACCTCGAGCTGCTGGATGCGGGCGACGGCCTCCATGGCCGCGTCACCGACCGGGTTTCCGCTCAGGTTGAGCACGGTCAGCGATTTGGCCGCCAGGTGCCTGAGCGCGGCCCCGTCCGTACCCGTGCGTTGCAGCGCCAGGGCCTCCAGGTTCGGCAGCCCGGAGAGCCAGGCGAGCGGATCCCCGCCGAGATCGACGTCGTGAAGGTAGAGGCGCCGGAGCGCGGTGGAACGTTTGAGGTGTGCCAGCCCGGCGGGGGTGACGCCGCCGCCGCCGATCTCGAGCCATTCCAGGCTGCCGAGGGCGGGCAGGTGGGCGAGCGCCTCGTCGGTGAACTGGCCCTCGGCGGCCTCGATCCAGCGCACGACCCCCTGCGGGTCCCGCTGCAGGGGGATGCCGAGGCGCCCGAGGGCCTCGGCCGCGGCGGCTTCCCCGGCCTGCGGGGCGTGTACGGCCGCGGCCTGTGCGGGCGCGGCCTGGCCGGCCTCGGCGCCCGACGGGGCGCACGCGGGCGGCAGCAGTGTCGCCATCAGACATATCCTGCGCATCCAAAGCTTCATTCCGGCCTCCTCGTTGGCGCTCCATCATAGCGTGGAAACCGCGCCGCGGCCATCATTAAAGTGGCCCCCGGGGGCTCCGGGGGGGCCTAATCCAGCTTCTTGTGGAACCGGAGGGCACTGAGCACGAGCACGGCCAGGCCGATCAGGCCGAGGGCGGCGATTTCCTGCCACAGGGCCGCCGCCCCCACCCCTTTCAGGAAGAGGTCGCGGGCGATCTGCATGAAGTAGCGCAACGGGTTGAGGTAGGTCACCAGCTGCACGGCCGGGGGCATGTTGCGGATCGGGAAAGCGAAACCGCTCAAGAGCATCGCCGGCATGAAGAAGAAGAAGGAGAGCATCATCGCCTGTTGCTGGGTGCGCGAGAGGGTGGAGATGAAGAGGCCCACGCCCAAAGTCGTCAGGAGGAAAAGGATGGAGCAGAACATCAGCAGGGGGATGCTCCCGCGCAGGGGGATGCCGAACACCACCAGGGCGGCGACGACGATGAAGACGACCTCAAAGACGCCGATCAGGGCGAAAGGGAGGAGCTTTCCCAGCATCAGCTCGAACGGGCGCACCGGCGTCACCATCAGCTGCTCCATGGTCCCGAGCTCCTTTTCCCGCACGATGCTCATGGCCGTAAGCATGATGGTCACCAGGGCGATGATGTTGACGATGACGCCGGGGACGAAGTAGACGCGGCTCTTCAGGTCGGGGTTGAACCAGACCCGGTCTTCGGCCGTCAGGACCGGGACGACCACGGGCATCGGGGGCCCCAGGGCGGGGGAGGGGGGGGACTTGGCGCGGGCGGCCGTGACCGCGGCGGCGTAGGTGGCGACGAGCCGGGTGGCGTAGCC